>NZ_JAIWPT010000001.1 GCF_021191695.1 Proluteimonas luteida | reverse complement strand
CCGCCGACGGGCGCGCTCGGGAAAGCCCCGTCGGCGGCAAAGCGCCGACCTACGTTCGCGGTCCGCTGCAGAACGCGGCGTAGTCGATATAGCCGGGGAAATCGCGGCCGGGCGCGCACACCGGGCAGTCGGGGTCGGGTGCCAGCCGGGTCTGCCGGAACTGCATGCGCAGCGCGTCGAACTGCAGCAGGCGGCCGCGCAGCGGTTCGCCGATGCCCAGCAGCAGCTTCAGCACCTCGGTCGCCTGCAGCAGGCCGATGACGCCCGGCAGCACGCCGAGCACGCCGACCTCCGAGCAGTTGGGCGCGGCCTCGGGCGGCGGCGGCTCGGGAAACAGGCAGCGGTAGCAGGGGCAGGCGCCGCGCTGGCGACCGGCATCGAACACGCTGGCCTGGCCCTCGAAGCGGTGCACCGCGCCGTAGACCAGCGGCTTGCGGTGCAGGACGCAGGCATCGTTGAGCAGGTAGCGCACCGGGAAGTTGTCGGCGCCGTCGAGCACCACGTCGACGCCGTCGAGCAGCCGGTCGATGTTGGCGCTGGTGACCCGCTCGGCCACGGGCTCGATGCGCGTGCGTGGATTCAGCCCGGCCAGCGTGGTCGCGGCCGACAGCACCTTGGGCTGGCCGATGCGCTCCTCGGCGTGCAGGATCTGCCGCTGCAGGTTGCTGCGGTCGACCACGTCGTCGTCGGCGATGCGCAGCGTGCCGACGCCGGCCGCGGCCAGGTAGTACGCCGCCGGCGAGCCGAGGCCGCCGGCGCCGACCACCAGCACCGTGGCCTCGGCAAGGCGGGTCTGTCCGTCCAGGCCGATTTCCGGCAGCCGCAGGTGGCGCGAGTAGCGCTCGTGGAAATCCAGGTCGATGCCCGCGTCGGGCGGCGTCAGCGGCAGGCCCTCGGCCTGCCAGCGCGTGGTGCCGCCGGCGACCGAGGCGACGTCGCGCCAGCCCTGCGCGGCCAGCGCCTCGGCGGCCGCGCGCGAGCGCGCGCCGGTCTGGCAGATCAGCAGCAGCGGCGCGTCGCGATCGGGCACGTGCGTGGCGGGCGCGGCTTCCAGCGCGCCTTTCGCCACGCCCTGCGCCCCTTCGGCCATGCCGGTCGCGCGTTCGTGCGCCTCGCGCACGTCGATCAGCCGCGCGCCCCGCGCCTGTCGCTGCCGGGCTTCGGCCGGGCTCAGTTCCTGGATCGTCATGCGGCGATTATCGCGTGATTCCGACAAGCAAACCCGCGGTTCTGCCGGGGGACTGCAAGGGTTTGAGGTTTCCGGCAGTTGGTCTCCCCTCCGCGCGTGCGCGCGGACAGGGAGTGCGAAGCGCTGGGTTGGGGTGAGGGCGTAGTGCGGGCGCGACGATCAGGGTTTGACAACGATACTGCGCCCTCATCCGCCCCTTCGGGGCACCTTCTCCCGCGTGCGGGAGAAGGGACAAGGCGTTGCCGCCTTCCGGCGGCACGCGCGGCTTCCTCGGCTTCAGTACGGCAGCAGTTCGACCACCGCACCGGCGTCGTAGTCGCACGCGCCCTCGCCCAGCACGATCAACGCATCGGAATCGGCGGCGGCATGCATGCGGTGCGAGCCGTCGGCGGGGTTCGGGGTCACCTGCGAGACGCCGGCTGCATCGATCTGCCAGCGGCCACGCAGGAATTCCAGCCGTTCGTGCCGTTTGTGCCAGGCGTCGGTCAGGCGCGCGCGACGCAGCGGTCGCGGCGCCCTGCCCTGCAGGCCGTCGACCAGGCGGCGCCCGATCGCCAGCCACGTCGCCAGCACCGAGACCGGGTTGCCCGGCAGGCACAGGAACAGCGCCGGCCCCAGCGTGCCGCCCTCGGCCAGCAGCAGCGGCATGCCGGGCTTCATCCGTACCTTCCAGAAGCGCACGCGGCCGCGCGCCTGCAGCAGGGCCGGCAAGTGGTCCTTCTCGCCGGCGGACACGCCGCCGCAGGTCAGCACCAAGTCGAAGGCCTCGCCGGCGTGGCGCAGCGCCGAGGTGATCTGCGCCGGGTCGTCGGGCAAGGTCGGGAACGCCACCGGTTCCAGCCCCTCGGCGCGCAGCAGGCCCATCAGCTGCTCGCGGTTGGAGTTGTAGATCTGCCCGGGCCGCAGCGGCATGCCGGGTTCGACCAGCTCGTCGCCAGTGGCGAACACCGCGACCGTCGGGCGCCGCGCGACGTCCAGCTGCGCGATGCCCTGCGACGCGGCCAGCGCGATGCGGCTCGGGGTCAGCACGTCGCCGGCGCGCAGCAGCAGGTCGCCGACGCGCGAGTCCTCGCCGGCGCGGCGCACGTGCTGGCCGGGTCGCGGCGCGACCAGGACCTCGACCCAGTCACCGTCGGCACGGCTGCCGTCGATGCGCGTGGCTTCGATGCGGCTGGCTTCGATACGCGTGTTCTCCTTCATCACCACCGTGTCGGCGCCTTCCGGCATCTGCGCGCCGGTGGTGATGCGCAGGCACTGCCCGGGTTCGAGCCGGAAATCGCCGGTCAGGCCGGCGAACTGGTCGCCGACCAGCTGCAGCCGGGTCGGGCCGTCGGCGGCGAGATCGGCATGGCGCAGCGCGAAACCGTCCATCGCCGAGTTGTCGAACGGCGGCTGCGGCAGGCCGGCGACGACGTCGCGCGCCTGCACGTGGCCATGCGCGCGCGACAGCGACAGCGGGATCGCCGCGAGCCGGCGTTCGGCGGCCACCGCGTCGACGATCGCGCAGGCCTCGTCGAAGCCGATGCGGAACGGGAATTCGGCCGTCTGCCGATCAGTCGCGGGCGATGCCGGCATCGTCGAGGTCTTCCGGAGTGTTGAGGTTGCCGAAGCGTACACCGTCGAAACGCACGCACTGCATGCCCAGGACCTGCTGCAGGGAACGCACGGCGAAATCCTGCGAGGCCAGCGCCGTACGCGTCGCCTCGCGCAGCGCGGCGACCGGCCACAGCGCGACCAGCGGCTGCACGCCGTCGGCATCGCGGGCGTGGGCGCCGTGAGTGCCGGCATGGTGGACCAGCGTCCGCAGCAGGCAGTCGTTGACGTCGACCAGGTCGACCGGCAGCGTCAGCAGCCACGGCGTGGCCGTCGCCGCGGCCAGCGCGTCGAGGCCCGACAGCGGGCCGGCGTCGGGAACGCGGTCGGGCACGGCCGTCAGACCATGCGCCGCGTAGCGCGGCAGGTCGCGGTTGGCGCTGACCAGGAAATGCCCGCTCTCGGCTGCGAACCGGCGCTGCCAGCGCAGCACCTGCGGCACGCCGCCGCGCACCAGCCAGGCCTTGTCCAGGCCGCCGAGCCGCGAGGCGCGGCCACCGGCGAGGATGCCGACGGTGACGTCGGGGAACGCGGGCGCATGCGACGCGCTCATCGTCCGGTCCTGGCCAGCGGCCGCGTCACTTGCGCTTGACGTGGCGGATCAGCCGCTTCTTCTTCGCCAGCTGGCGGTCGGTCAACACGTTCTTCTTGTCCTTGTACGGGTTGTCGCCTTCGCGGAACACGAAGCGCACCGGCGTGCCGACCAGCTTGAAGCGCTTGCGGAAGAAGTTCTCCAGATAGCGCCGGTAGCTTTCGGGCAAGGTGCGCAGGCGGTTGCCGTGGACCACGATCGTCGGCGGGTTCTCGCCGCCGGGATGGGCGAAGCGCAGCTTGGGCGCGTGCCCGCGCACGACCGGCGGCGGATTGCTCTCGTAGGCGATCTCGAGCGCCTTGGTGACATCGGCCGTGCTGAACTTGTAGTTGGCCGACGCGTGCGCGTGGTGGATCGCGCGGAACAGCTCGCGCAGCCCGGAGCCGTGCCTGGCGCTGATGCGCACCGTCTCGGCCCAGGGCACGAACGCCAGCTTGCGCGACAGCAGCGCCTCGGTCTGCTCGCGCTGGTAGTCGCTGAGCCCGTCCCACTTGTTGACCGCGACGACCAGCGCCCGGCCCGAATCCAGCACCGCACCCAGCACGCTGGCGTCCTGGTCGGTCACGCCCTCGCTGGCGTCGATCATCACCACCGACACCTGCGAATGCTCGATCGCCTGCAGGGTCTTGATGATCGAGAAGGTCTCGACGGCCTCGTCGACCTTGGACTTGCGGCGGATGCCGGCGGTGTCGACCAGCCGGTACTTGCGGCCGTCACGCTCGAGGTCGACCTCGATCGAATCGCGCGTGGTGCCGGCGACCTCGGAGGCGATCATCCGCTCCTCGCCGAGGATGCGGTTGACCAGCGTCGACTTGCCGACGTTGGGACGGCCGACGAAGGTCACGCGGATGCGTTCGGGGTCGCTGTCGAGCAACTCGCCGTCGCCGGTCTCGGGCAGCTTCTCCAGCACCGCGTCGACCAGCTCGTCGATGCCGTGGCGGTGCGCCGAGGAGATCGCGTGCGCATCGGCGAAGCCGTAGCGCGAGAACTCGGCGATCGCGCTGCGCGCATCGAGGCCGTCGGTCTTGTTGATGACCAGGAACGTCGGTTTGTCGATCTTGCGCAGCCAGCGCAGGATCTCGTCGTCGAGCGCCGAGGCGCCCTCGCGCCCGTCGACCACGAACAGCACCAGGTCGGCCTCGGCGGCCGCCGCGCGCGACTGCTTGGCGGTCGGGCCTGCCAGGCCCTCGTGCTTGAGGTGCACGTTCTCGCCGGCGATGCCGCCGGTGTCGACCAGCGCGAACGGACGTTCGGGATCGAGCCGGCAGACCCCGTAGTGGCGGTCGCGGGTCACCCCCGGCTCGTCGTGGACGAGCGCGTCGCGGGTACGGGTCAGCGCGTTGAACAGCGTCGATTTGCCGACATTGGGGCGGCCCACGAGGGCGACGAGCGGAAGCATGCGGAAGGATCCGGAAGAATGGAACGGAAGGAACAGGCGCGGAAAACCGGTCGCGCGGATACGCGAGGCCCCGGGCAGCGAGGCTGCCCGGGGCCGTATTGTCGCACCAGAAGCGAGGGCCTACTGCGCGATGCGCCAGGCGCTGACGTTGCCGTCGATGTTCTGGACCACGAGGATACCGTCGGCGACGACCAGCGCGCCCTTGATCGGGTCGCGGCCGGCCCGCTGGCGCGCAGCGAACTCGCCGTCGTCCAGGCGCAGCCAGTGCAGGTAGCCGTCGAGATCGCCGACCACGGCGTACTCGCCCTGCACCGCCGCGCCGGTCAGGTTGCGGCGGGCCAGCCTGTTCTGCTGCCACACGGCGGTGCCGCTGTACTTGTCGAGCGCCCAGACCACGCCGTCGCGGTCGCTGACGACCACGCGCTGCGCCGATACGCCCGGACGATTCGAGCCGCCGTGTTCGCTGGCCCACAGCGGGCGGCCGCTCGGACCTTCGATGGCCATCGTCTGCTGGCGATAGCTGCTGGCGAACAGCACCGCCTCGTCCAGCACCGGGGTGCCGTCGATGTCGGCCATGCGCTCGAGCTCGGTGCGCCCTTCCGGTTGCGCCACGGTCTGCTCCCACAGCACCCGGCCGTCGGCCAGCGACAGGCCGACCACGGAGCCGTCGTCGTTGCCGACGAAGCCGAAACCGGGGCCCAGCACCGGCGCGTCGTTGCCGCGCACGGTCAGCGCCGGCATCTCGGTGGTCCAGAACCAGCGACGCTGGCCGTTGCCGGCCTCGAACGCGGTCACGCGCCCGTCGTTGGAGCGCACCAGCACCAGCCCCTGGCCGATCGCCGGCGCGGCGATGACCTCGTTGCCGACCTTGGCCTGCCAGCGCTCCTCGCCGGTCGCGGCGTCGAGGGCGACGACCTCGCCGTCGAGGCTGCCGACGACGACCAGGCCGTCACCGACGCCGGGGCCGCCACTCAGGCGCAGGTCCGAGGGGTGATGCCACACCGTGGCCCCACTCTGCAGGTCGAGTGCGCGCACGCCGCCCTTGATCGCGGCGACGTAGACACGGCCATCGGCGACGGCCGGCCCCTGGCGCGCACCGATGCGGCCCTCGCCCTTGCCGGCGTTGGCGCTCCACAGGCGCGAAACCGTGATCGTGGGCGTGATGTCGACCAGCGGCGACGGCTCCGACAGGGCCTTCTGCTGGGCCTTCTCGCTGTTGCCGCCGAACCAGCCGCGGACGGTGCTGCAGCCGCTGACCGCGACCACGCACAGGACGACGGCGGCGATCCGCAGGACGCCGGACGCGGCGCGCGGGGAAGAAGCGTGCGGAACGGCGGTGTTCGCCATCTGCTGGGTCATCAGGATTCAACCTCGGATGCGTCGGGGGTGCCGCCGACTTCGGAAAGCTTCAGTTCCAGCAGGCCGCGCTGCGGCGCGGCGCTGTCGAGCCGGCGCAGGGCCTCGGCGTAGTCGTCGCGGGCCTGGTCGGTGTGCTCGAGCGCGAAGTGCGCATCGCCGCGTGCCTCCAGCGCAACGGCATTGTCCGCGCCGGCCAGCAGCGTCACCGCATCCTCGCCGCGGCCGGCGTCGGTCAGCAGCCGCGCCAGGCGCTGCTGGACCACGGCGGAGATGCCGATATCGGAGTCGCGTGCGGCCTGCAGCGTCGCGATGGCGCCATCGCGGTCGTCGGCATCGAGCTGCGCCTTGGCCAGCTGCAATGCCAGCAGCTCGCCGTAGGCGGTGTCGGGCAACGCATCGACCTGGCCCGCGGCCTTGTCGAGATCGCCGGCGGCGATGCTCGCCAGCACGCCCTGGTAGGTCGCGTGCTCGGCGACCCGCTGGTTGTAGGTATGGTTCTTCCACCACGACCAGCCGAAGATCAGGGCACCGCCAATGGCCGCACCGGCCACCAGGCCCAGGCTGTTCTCGCGGAGCCAGGCCTTGACCCGCTCCCCCTGCTCGCGCTCGTCCAGCAACTCGTCAATAGCCATATGTTCTCTGGGCCCGCGCACACGGGCGGGTCTCAACGGAAAGGAATGTCCGCGCCGCGCACGGGTGGCGCCGGAGCGGATTCGCGCGGGACGCGATTACTCGGCGACCGGGGCGAGGACGCCGCCAGAGGATACCGTAAAGCGTGCGACGTTCGCCCGCTGGAACCGGGACAGATCCTGAACGTCGCCATCGCGGAGCACCTCCACCGCGCCGGCGTTGCCGAGCACGATGCGGCCGAGGTCGTCGGCATCGAACCGGCGTTCCTGGCCGGCCTGGACCAGCGCCTGTTCCAGCTGGGAGCCGTCGGCGGCGCTGACGTCGATCCAGCTGTCGCCGGAGAAACGCAGCGTCAGCGTCGCGCCCTGCTGCGGCGCATCGTCCGGGACCGCCGCGGGCGCCGGCTGCTGCGTGCGCTTGGGAAGCTGGGCCAGCGATGCGGTCAGCGGGCGCGGCCCCTCGGACTGCGGTGCCGGCGTGGCGGCATCGGCACCGTCGCCGGTGCCATCGATGCCCAGCGAGGCGGTGATTTCGGACGGTGCGCCGAGATGCGGCCGTGCCGCCATCCAGACCGGCACCACGATCAGCGCGGTGATGACCACATACACCGCGCGTCCCATCGTCTTGTCGAGCAGGCGCTGCATCGGCGGTGTATAGGTGCGGGGCGTCAGCGTCGGCGGCCGCACCTCGGCCGCTTCGGGGACGGCGTCGGCGAGCGACTCGGGCAGCTTCAGCAGACGCAGGTAGCTGCGCAGCTGGCCGCGAACGAAGACCTGCGCACCGAGCCGGGCCCAGTTCTCGCGTTCCAGCGCATCGACCACCCGGACCTGCATGTGCAGGCGCGAGGCGACCTCGGCCTGGCTCAATCCGGCCCGTTCACGTGCGCTTCGCAGCTGCTCCCCGACCCCAGACGATGCGGCTGGCGTGGTCTGGTTCGAAGCACTCATGGTGAACTGGCATCCCGTGGCTGGAGGTGAGCGGCCTGCGGGAATTCGCTATGCAGGCGCTGGAGATAGCGGTTGGCGGCGGGCTCGTTTCCGAGTCTCTGCTCGATCTGTGCCGCCATCTGCAATGCTGCCGCAGTTGTGGGGGGCACGGCAAGCCGTCTTTGCGAAAAAGCGCGTGCATCGAAGTAGCGCCCGTGGCCGAAGCGGTATTCGGTCATCGCCTCCAGCGCCACGGCATTCTCCGGATCGAGCTCGAGCGCCGCGCGCAGGTTGCGTTCGACCTGGGCGATATCGCCCGCGCGCATGCCGCAGGCACCGGCATTGGCCAGGGCCGCGGCCGGCTGGCCGTAGCCGGAATCGGCCAGCGCCTGCTCGAAATAGGCCAGCGACTCGCCTTCGCGGCCGTTGCCGCACAGCCAGGCGCCGTAGTTGTTGAGTTCCGCGCCACGGCCCGGGGCCAGCTCCATCGCCTTGCGGTACAGCGCGCCGGCTTCCGCGGACCGGCCTCGGCGCTCGCTGATCACCGCGAGCACGGTATTGGCATCGGCCGAGGCCGGATCGGCGCGCAGCGCAGCCCTTGCCGCGCGGTCGGCGGCGTCGAGTTCGCCCGCCTGCAGCTCGCGGGTGGCGATCGCCAGCTGCTCGCGACCCTCGCTGCGGCGCCTGCTCTCGGGCGTCTCGCGGAAATCGTAGCTCCGTGCACGCTCGCCAACGGTAGGCTTGACGAAACCGGTCTTCGCGCAGCCGGCCAGTGCGACGACTGCGGCAACCAGGATGAGCGCAGCGCTACGCGGCAGCATCGACATCGCCCCCACCGGCGGCATCGAGCCGCTTGCGGTGCTCGGCCTGGCGGCGGGTGCGGTCGGCAACCTGCCCCTTCAGCTGGCCGCAGGCGGCATCGATGTCGTCGCCGCGGGTGCGACGGACCGGGGCGATGCGGCCGGATTCGTTGAGCAGCTTCTGGAAGCGCCGGATCGCGGCATCGTCCGGACGCTCGTAGCGGGTGCCGGGGAACGGGTTGAACGGGATCAGGTTGACCTTCGCCGCGTCCTTCATCTGCAGGCGGTTGTCGAACTCGCGCATCAGCCGGGCCAGCTCGCGCGCGTGCCGCGGCTGGTCGTTGACGTCCTTCATCAGGGTGTATTCGAACGTCACCGACTCGCCGCGCCTGCGCTGCGCGTAGCGCACGCAGGCGTCCATCAGCTCGGCGATCGGGTACTTCCTGTTCAGCGGCACCAGCTGGGTACGCAGCTCGTCGGTCGGGGCATGCAGCGACACCGCCAGCGACACGTCGCTGACCTCGCCGAGCCGGTCGATCTGCGGCACCAGGCCGGACGTCGACAGCGTCACGCGCTTGTTGGCCAGGCCATAGCCCAGGTCGTCGCGCATGATGCTCATCGCACGCACGACGTTGTCGAAGTTCATCAGCGGCTCGCCCATGCCCATCATCACGACATTGGTGAGCCGGCGCTGCTTGTGCGGCACGTTGCCCAGGTGCTTCGCCGCGACCCAGACCTGGCCGATGATCTCGGCGGTCGACAGGTTGCGGTTGAAGCCCTGGGTCGCGGTCGAGCAGAACGTGCAGTTCAGCGCGCAGCCGACCTGCGACGACACGCACAGCGTGCCGCGGCCCTTGTCGGGAATGTAGACGGTCTCGATCGCGTTCTTGCCGTCCATCGCCAGCAGCCACTTGTGGGTGCCGTCGGTGGAGGGCTTCTCGAACTGGATCTGCGGCACCCGGACTTCGGCATGCGCCTGGAGCTTGGCGCGCAGCGCCTTGCCCAGGTCGGTCATCTCGTCGAAATCGGTGACGTGCCGGTGGTGGATCCACTTCATGATCTGGTGGGCACGGAAACGCTTCTCGCCGAGGGTCTCGGCGAAAAAGCGCTCCAGCCCCTCGCGATCGAGGTCGAGCAGGTTCTGCTTGTCGACGCGGACGTCGCTGGCGACCTCGGTCACGATGGCATCACTCAACGGGAGACGACTTCGTCGTCCTGGAAGAAATAGGCGATCTCGGTCTTCGCGTTGTCGACCGAGTCCGAGCCGTGGGCGGCGTTGGCGTCGATCGATTCGGCGAAGTCGGCACGGATCGTGCCCGGTGCGGCGTCCTTGGGGTTGGTCGCGCCCAGCAGCTCACGGTGCAGCGCCACGGCGTTCTCGCCTTCCAGCGCCTGGATCATCACCGGACCCGAGGTCATGAACTCGACCAGCGCGTTGAAGAACGGACGCTCGCGATGGACCGCATAGAAGCCTTCCGCGTCCTCGCGGCTGAGCTGCTTGTACTTGGCGGCCACGATCTTCAGGCCCGCCTTCTCGAAACGGGTATAGATCTCGCCGATGACGTTCTTGGCAACGGCATCGGGCTTGATGATGGACAGGGTGCGCTCGAGCGCCATCTGGGATTCTCCGGACATTGAACGGCCGTCCGCTCCGGAACGACCGAGGTTAACATGGAAAAACCCGCGACAGGACGCGGGTTTAGCCGACATGGCTGCGGCAATTCTAACGTATCGCGCGCAACTTGACCCGTTCCCCGGAGGCGACGGGTCATTGACGCGTCAGCTCGACCCGGCATAACATCAAACAAGCGTTTGATTCAGGGCGGGCCCACGGCTGCATGAACACCGGTCAGTTCTCCACCAAAGACAAGATCCTCGGCGCGGCGGAGGAGCTGTTCGCGGCCCATGGCTTCGCCGGCACGTCGCTGCGCCAGGTCACCAGCCGCGCCGACGTCAACATCGCCGCGGTCAACTACCACTTCGGCAGCAAGGAGAACCTCGTCAACGAGGTGTTCCGGCGGCGCATGGACCAGATGAGCGCGCAGCGCCTGGCGCAGCTGCGCGAGGCGCTGTCCGCGCACCCGGGCGAGATCGAGCCGATCATCGCCGCCTTCGTCGAGCCGGCCCTGGACATGGCCACCGGCCGCCACGGCAGCGGCGCCTTCGTGCGGGTGATCGCACGCGCCTATGTCGAGAAGAACGACGCCCTGCGCAAGTTCCTGTCCGAACAGTACGGCCACGTGCCGCGCGAGTTCGCCGCGGCGCTGGGCGCCTGCCTGCCCGGCCTGGGCAAGGCCGAGCTCTACGGCCGGCTGGACTTCCTCGCCGGTGCGTTGACCTATGCGATGGCCGATTTCGGCCTGATCAAGCGCCCGGCCGGCACCACCGAGCGCGACCACCGGACCCGCATCGCCGGCGAATTGATCCGCTTCGCCGCAGCGGGATTCAGAAGCTGATGCAGGCCGCGGATCCATGCCGATGAACGCGGATACGACATCCAGTCCCATCGATCGAACCCGGATGATCGATACCAGGTCCGATCCCCTCGAAGTCCCGGAGAGCGGGCGGGTCCACCACCCGCTCCCGCTCCCGTTCCTGTTTCCCGATCCGTGTTCATCGGCGTCGATCCGCGGCTGAACACGCTTTTCCACCATGGAGTTGCAGACAATGTCCGAGAAATTGCTTGTACGGCGTGCCGCGGTCCTCGGGGCCGGGGTCATGGGTGCGCAGATCGCCGCGCACCTGACCAACGCCGGCGTCGACACCGTGCTGTTCGACCTGGCCGCCAAGGAGGGCCCCGCCGACGGCGTGGTGCTCAAGGCCATCGCCAACCTCGGCAAGCTGAGCCCGGCGCCGCTCGCCAGCAAGGCGCTGGCCGAGGCGATCGTGCCGGCCAACTACGACACGGGCCTGGACCAGCTGGAAGGCTGCGACCTGATCATCGAGGCGATCGCCGAGCGCATGGACTGGAAGCAGGACCTGTACCGCAGGATCGCCCCGCACGTCGCCGACCACGCGGTGCTGGCCAGCAACACCTCGGGCCTGGGCATCAACGCGCTGGCCGACGTGCTGCCCGAACAGCTGCGCCACCGCTTCTGCGGCGTGCATTTCTTCAACCCGCCGCGCTACATGCACCTGGCCGAACTGATCCCGGCCAGGACCACCGACAAGGCGGTGCTGGAAGGACTCGAAACCTTCCTGACCACCAACGTCGGCAAGGGCGTGGTCTATGCCAAGGACACGCCGAACTTCATCGGCAACCGCATCGGCGTGTTCTCGATCCTGGCCACGGCGCACCATACCGCCGAGGCCGGCCTGGGCTTCGACGAGGTCGACGCGATCACCGGCCCGCTGATCGGGCGGCCGAAGTCGGCGACCTACCGCACTTCCGACGTGGTCGGCCTGGACACGATGGCCCATGTCATCAAGACCATGGCCGATACCCTGCCCGACGACCCCTGGCACCGCTACTTCAAGTCGCCGGCCTGGCTGGAGGCGTTGATCGCCAAGGGCGCGCTGGGCCAGAAGACCGGCGCAGGCATCTTCCGCAAGGTCGGCAAGGACATCGTCGTGCTGGACCTGGATAAACAGGACTATCGTCCTGCGGATCGCAAGGCCGCCGACGAGGTGGTCGAGATCCTGAAGACCAAGAACCCGGCGGAGAAGTTCGCGAAGCTGCGCGAAAGCCGGCACCCGCAGGCGCAGTTCCTGTGGGCGGTGTTCCGCGACCTGTTCCACTACAGCGCCTACCACCTGGCCGACATCGCCGAGACCGCGCGCGACGTCGACCTCGCGATCCGCTGGGGCTACGGCTGGTCGCTCGGCCCGTTCGAGACCTGGCAGGCCGCGGGCTGGAAGCAGGTCGCGCAGTGGATCGCGGACGACATCGCCGCCGGCAAGGCGATGAGCGATGCACCGCTGCCCGGCTGGGTGCTCGACGGCCGCGACGGCGTGCATGCGGCGGAAGGCAGCTACAGTCCGTCGAAGGACGCGCTGGTGCCCCGCTCCACGCTGCCGGTCTACAAGCGCCAGCGCTTCCCCGACCCGCTGCTGGGCGAGCGCTTCGACCAGGGCGAGACGGTGTTCGAGAACGACGGCGTGCGCATGTGGCATGACGGCGACGGCATCGCAGTGGTCAGTTTCAAGACCAAGATGAATACCGTCTCCGACCAGGTGCTCGACGGCATCCAGGAATCGATCGGCATCGCCGAGCGCGACTTCCGCGGCGTGGTGCTGTGGCAGCACAAGGAGCCGTTCTCGGCCGGCGCCGACCTCGCCGGCGCGCTCGGCCTGCTGCAGGCCGGCAAGCTGGACGCCTTCGAGGCGATGGTGGCCAACTTCCAGGCCACCAGCCAGCGCATCAAGTACTCGCTGGTGCCGGTGGTCGCGGCGGTGCGCGGCCTCGCGCTCGGCGGCGGCTGCGAGTTCCAGATGCACAGCGCCCGCACGGTTGCGCACCTGGAGAGCTACATCGGCCTGGTCGAGGCCGGCGTCGGCCTGCTGCCGGCCGGCGGCGGACTGAAGGAACTGGCGGTGCGCGCCTCGCAGGCCGCCGGCCCCAACGGCGACGTGTTCGCCGAACTGAAGAAGACCTTCGAGACGGTGGCGATGGCCAAGGTCTCGGCTTCGGCGGTCGAGGCGAAGGCGCTGGGCCTGCTGCGCGCCAACGACCTGGTGACCTTCAACGCCTTCGAGCTGCTGTACGTCGCCCGCCAGCAGGCCGCGGCACTGGCCGAAAGCGGCTACCGTCCGCCGCTGCCCGCGCGCCGCATCCGCGTCGCCGGCGACGTCGGCATCGCCACCTTCCGCATGCTGCTGGTCAACATGCTGGAGGGCCGTTTCATCAGCGAGTACGACGACGAGATCGCCACCCGCATCGCGACCGTGCTGTGCGGCGGCGACGTCGACCGCGGCGCGATCGTCGACGAGGACTGGCTGCTGCGGCTCGAGCGCCGGCACTTCGTCGAACTGGCGCAGCAGGACCGGACCCAGGCCCGCATCGCGCACATGCTCAAGACCGGCAAGCCGTTGCGCAACTAGAGGCCAGGGACCGGAGGCCGGGGGCCTGGGAGAAGTGTCCCGCTCCCGCCCCCTCCGGAATCCGCCGCCCCGCTTTTTCCCGGCCCCTGGCCCCTGGCCTCCGGCCCCTTCGATCAGGAACCACCAATGACCCGTCAAATCCAGGACGCCTACATCGTCGCCGCCACCCGCACCCCGGTTGGCAAGGCACCCAAGGGCGTGTTCCGCAACACCCGCCCCGACGACATGCTCGCGCATGTCCTGAAGTCGGTCGTCGCCCAGGCGCCGGGCATCGACACCTCGCGCATCGATGACGCGATCATCGGCTGCGCGATGCCCGAGGGCGAGCAAGGCATGAACGTGGCGCGCATCGGCGTGCTGCTGGCCGGCCTGCCCGACACCGTCGCCGCGCAGACCATCAACCGCTTCTGCTCGTCCGGCCTGCAGGCCGTGGCGCTGGCGGCCGACCAGATCCGCCTCGGCAATGCCGACCTGATGCTGGCCGGCGGTACCGAGAGCATGAGCATGGTGCCGATGATGGGCAACAAGGTCGCGCTGTCGCCCTCCGTGTTCAAGGACGACCATGTCGCCATCGCCTATGGCATGGGCATCACCGCCGAGAAGGTCGCCGAGGAGTGGAAGGTCTCGCGCGAGGACCAGGACGCGTTCGCCCTGGCCTCCCACCAGAAGGCGATCGCCGCGATCCGGGCCGGCGAGTTCAAGGAGGAGATCAGCCCCTACGAGATCGTCTCGCACGTGCCCGACCTCGCCGGCAACGCCGTGCGGCTGAAGAAGCTGCTGGTCGACACCGACGAGGGGCCGCGTCCGGACTCGTCGATCGAGGGACTGGCCAAGCTGCGGCCGGTGTTCCGCAACGGCCAGTTCGGCGGCAGCGTGACCGCAGGCAACAGCTCGCAGATGAGCGACGGTGCGGGCGCGGTGCTGCTGGCCTCGGAACAGGCGATCAAGGACTACCGCCTGACGCCGCTGGCACGCTTCGTCAGCTTCTCGGTCGCCGGCGTGCGTCCGGAGGTCATGGGCATCGGCCCGATCGCGGCCATTCCCAAGGCGCTGAAGCAGGCGGGGCTGCGGCTGGACGAGATCGACTGGATCGAGCTCAACGAGGCCTTCGCCGCGCAGGCGCTGGCGGTGATCCGCGACAGCGGCCTGGATCCGGGCAAGGTCAATCCGCTGGGCGGCGCGATCGCGCTCGGCCACCCGCTGGGTGCGACCGGCGCGATCCGCACCGCGACCATCGTGCACGGCCTGCGCCGGCGCCAGCAGAAGTACGGCCTGGTGACGATGTGCATCGGCACCGGCATGGGCGCGGCCGGGATCATCGAAGCGCTCTGACTGCCGGATTCGCGGCCGTCGGAAAAATAGAAGGGCGGCCAATGGCCGCCCTTCCCTTTTTTCCGGAAATTTCCCGGGCGTTTTCCGCGCGCGGGCGTCCGCGGCCGCGGATCGGTCACTCCAGGTCGCGCACGCCCAGTTCGCCCAGCGCATTGCGCATCAGCGCCGCGGCCGGCTCGCTGAGTTTTTCGTTGTCGAGGGCATAGCTGATCGTCGCCTCGATCAGGCCCAGGTGCGTACCGCAGTCGAAACGCGTGCCCTTGAAGCGGTAGGCGTGCACGGGCTTCTCGTCCAGCAGGGCGGCGATGGCATCGGTCAGCTGGATTTCGCCGCCGGCACCGGGGGTGGTGTTCTCCAGCAGCTCGAAGATCCTGCCGTCGAGGACATAGCGGCCGACGACCGCCAGGTTGCTCGGCGCATCCTCCGGCTTCGGCTTCTCGACCATGCGGTTGATGCGGCCATGCCGGCCTTCGAACGCATCCGTTGCGACGATGCCGTAGCTGGCGGTCTTCTCCGGCGGTACGTCCTGGACCGCGATCATGCTGGCGCCGGTCGATTCGGCGGCGTCCGCCATCTGCTTCAGCGCGCCGTCGCCGTTGCGGTTCCAGATCAGGTCGTCGGGCAGCATCACCGCGAACGGCTCGTCGCCGACGATGGATTTCGCGCACAGCACGGCGTGGCCCAGGCCCAGCGCCTCGGGCTGGGTGACGAAGATCGCACGGACGCCGTCGGGAAGCGGGTTGCGGATCTTCTCCAGAAGCTCGGTCTTGCCGGCCGCCTCGAGCCGGTCCTCGAGTTCGTAGGCCTTGTCGAAGTAGTCGCCGATCGCGTGCTTGTAGCGATTGGTGACGAAGATCAGCGTGTCGCAGCCGGCCGCGACCGCCTCGTCCACCGCGTACTGGATCAGGGGCCGATCGACGATCGGCAGCATTTCCTTGGGTACCGTCTTGGTCGCCGGCAGGAAGCGCGTTCCCAGGCCTGCGACCGGGAACACTGCCTTGCGGATCCTTTGGGTCATGGTTGTCTCGCGTGTCGTGGGGGGAAGGCAACGATCGTCGCGCCTGCGTTCTGCGGCGACGTCGGAATCTGCGGGGTGAATTCGGGGACCGCGTCGCGCAAGGATGCACCGAGCAGCTCGAGATCGTAGCGGGCGACCCCGTCGCGCAGCCGCGTCAGCGCGGCGGCCAGGCGCTCCGCATGCACGGCGCGCGCCTCGGCCTGCAGGATCTTGGGGTGCTGGGTCGGGCGATAGCGCTCGTCGGAATGGAACAGCGTCTCGTGCAGCTTCTCGCCCGGACGCAGCCCGGAATAGATGATCGCGACATCGCGTCCCGGCTGCTTGCCGGCCAGCCGGATCATCTGTTCCGCCAGCAGGCGGATCGACACCGGCTCGCCCATGTCGAGCGTGTACACCGCCTGCGGCGAGCCGATCGCCACCGACTGCATGATCAGCTGGCAAGCCTCGGGAATGGTCATGAAATAACGCGTCACCTCCGGATCGGTGACGGTCACCGGGCCGCCGCGACGGATCTGCTCGCGGAACAGGGGAACGACGCTGCCGGCCGAATCGAGCACGTTGCCGAAGCGCACGGTGATGAAATGCGTGGTCTGCGACGCGGCCAGGTCCTGGCAGACCATCTCGGCCAGGCGCTTGGTGGCACCGAGGACGTTGACCGGGTCTACCGCCTTGTCCGTGGAGATCAGCACGAACGTGCCGACGCGATGCTTGATCGCCGTGGAGGCGACGGTATGCGTGGCCAGCACGTTGTTGCGCACGCCTTCGCGCAACTGCCGCTCCAGCACCGGCACCTGCTTGTAGGCGGCGGCGTGGAACACGGCTTCCGGAGCCGCGAGCTGCATCGCGTAGTCGACGACGGCATGGTCGCCGCAGTCGCCGAGGACCGGGACGATCTCGATATGCGGAAAATCGCGCTGCAGTTCCGCATCGATCCGGGTCAGCGCCAGTTCGTCGATCTCCAGCAGCGCGATGCGCGAAGCGCCATGGCGCGCGCACTGGCGGCAGAGTTCGGACCCGATCGAGCCGCCGGCGCCGGTCACCAGGACGCTGCGGCCGCGCAGCCAGCCGCGGATCGCCTTCCAGTCCGGCATGACCGGCTTGCGCCCCAGCAGGTCCTCGATCGCGACCTTCTTCAGCTCGCCCGGCAGCGAGCGTCCTTCGAGCAGGTCGTCGAGCTTGGGCACCGTGCGGAACGGCAGGCCGGTCTTCTCGCAGGCGGCCACGACCGTGCGCATCTGCGCGGCGTCGGCCGAGGGCATGGCGATGACCAGCAACTTGGTGGCGGTTTCCGGCGCGATCCGCTCCACGTCCGCGACGCGGCCGAGCACGGGCACGCCCTGCAGCTGGCTGCCGCGCAGCTTGGCGGCATCGTCGAGGAAACCGACCGGATCGTAGGCGCCGGTCCGGCGCAGGTCGCGCACCAGCGTCTCGCCTGCCTGGCCCGCGCCCAGGATCAGGACCCGGACCGCCGACTGGCTGGTCCGGGTGGTGCCGTGATCCTTCCAGGTCCGGTACAGCAGCCGCGGCATGCCCAGCAACGCGGTGAGCATCAGCGGGTACAGCACCAGGACCGAGCGCGGCACCTGGTCGAGGCGGTTGTACAGGAACAGCACCAGCACGATCGCCAGCAGCCCGAGTACCGCCGCCTTGAGGATGTTCAACAGGTCCGGGACGCTGGCGAAACGCCACACCCCGCGATACAGGCCGACCTTCCAGAAGATCAGGCCCTGGGCCAGCAGGATCAGCGCGATCTCCGTGGACCACGTCTGCAGCGACGGCGCATTGGGCATCACCGCGAGGCGGAACTGGTGCAGGCCGACCCAGCACAGCCAGACCATCGTCAGGTCGTGGAGGACCACCGCTGCACGCGGCGCTGCGACGCTGAACCGGTCCTTCCAGCTAGTCATTGCGACTCTTCCCTGACGATGCCACCCGGCGTCGATGCCGGGCGCGGAGATGGAACCAGATGGCGGCGCTCAACGCGTACCACGATACGATGCCTCCCATGATAGTCGTAATGGCACTCTCCATCAGCAGCAACATCAGGCCAAGCGACAGCAGGGCCCAGACAAGATAGCCGACGCTGACCGCGACATGCGAGCGACCCTGCTGCACGCATTGCTGATAGCAGTGCTGGACATGCGGGGTCCACCAGCGTTCGCCGCGCAGCATGCGTGAAGCCAGTGTCAACGCCGCGTCAACCAGGAACGCCGCCATCGGCAGCGTCAGCAACCAGACCCGCACCGGATCGTCCAGGCCCGACAGTGCGAACAGGATCGCCAGCAGATAGCCCAGCGCCCCGCTGCCGACATCGCCGAGGAAGATCCTGGCCCTGGGGGCATTGAACGGCAGGAAACCGGCGCAGGCGGCCACGGTCGCCAGCGCAAGGCACAGCGCGCCTGCCGACGGGGCCAGGCAGGCCGCCGCCACGGCGACCAGCATCGCCTGGCTGGTGGCGATCCCGTCGATCCCGTCCATGAAGTTCCAGACGTTGACCAGCCCGACCGCGAGCAGTGCGGCGCTGCAGGCGAACCAGATGCCGGCGCCCGATTGCCAGACCGCGGCGCCCAGCAGCAGCGCGGCGATCCCGTGCACGCCCAGTCGCAGCCACGGCGACAGGGGCCGGTGATCGTCGACCCAGCCGACGCTGGCGACCAGCAGCAGGCCCGCCGATCCACCCGCCAGCAGCGCCCGCAGCTGTGGCCACCAGCAGGCGGCGAAGCCCAGCGCGAGCAGCATCGCCGCGACGATCGCGATGCCGCCGCCGCGTGGCGTGGCGATGGCGTGGCTCCGGCGTGCGCCCGGTTCGTCGAGCAGCCGGCGCCACAGCGCATAGCGTCGCGCCAGCCAGGTACCGGCCAGGGCGACGCAGAAGACGGATACAAGCAGCAGTCCGGGCTGGGGCGTGCCGGCCACTTCAGACGACGGCGTAATTGAGCAGGGGCTTGATGGTGCCCCACTCCTTGCAGCTCGGGCATTGCCAATGGTGGCTGCGCGCGCCGAATCCGCACTGCTTGCAGCGGTAGCTCGGATTGCGGACCAGCAGCTGTTCGGTGATCAGCCGCAGTTCCTGCAGCGTGCCGGCGTGATCGACGCCGTCGGCCAGGGTCAGGTCGATCAGCGCGGCCTCGCCGCGCACCGACGGCCGGTCCTTGAGCTGGCGGGCCAGATACCCGCGTGCGGCATGCACGCCCTCCTCCGCCTCGACCAGACGCGTCAGCGCCAGGACCGGCGCCACGCCCTTGTAGTGCTCGGTCATCTGCGACAGGAAATTGCGCGCGCCCGGCGTGTCGCCGACCCGCTCGTAGGCCGCCAGCAGCGGCGAGAGGATTTCCGGCAGGAAATCGGGATCGTGCCGGGCGGCGCGTTCGAACGCACGGATCGCGGCCACGTCGTTGCCGGCCTCGATCTCGATCCGGCCCTCGAGGATACCGGCGCGGACGGAGCCGGAATCGGCCGCATAGGCGCGCTTGACCGCGGCGCGCGCGCCGTCCGCGTCACCTGCCGAACGCAGCCGGTCGGCCAGCTCGCATTCGAACTGGGCGATCAGCTTGCCCATCGGCTCGCCGGTGACCGCCTCGTAGCGCGTCGCGTTGTCGATCGCCTTCTGCCAGTCGCGCTCGGCCTGGTAGATGCCGATCAGGTGGCGCAGCGCCTGCGGGGCGCGCTGGTCGATGCGGGCGAGATCGGTGAACACCGTTTCGGCGCGGTCGAGCAGCCCCGACTTCATGTAGTCCTCGCCGAGCGCCAGCAACGCCTGGACCCGCTGCTGGTCGGTCAGGTCGCTGCGCTGGACCAGCCCCTGGTGCAGGCGGATCGCACGGTCGACCTCGCCGCGGCGACGGAACAGGTGGCCGAGCGCGACCTGGGTCTCGAACGTGTCCTTGTCGAGTTCGGCGATGTGCAGGAACAGCTCGATCGCCTTGTCGGGCTGCTCGTTGAGCAGATAGTTCAGGCCGCGGAAATAGGTCGTCGACAGGCGACTGACCTGGGTGTCGCTATGGCGTTCGCCGCCGCGCCGGCCGATGACCCAGCCACTGAGCGCGGCCACGGGCAGCAGCAGGAAGAACCAGAACCATTCGGTGACAAACGCCATGCAGCAACGCTCCATGAAAGCGGCCGGTGCCGTCGCGCGCAGCCCGCCTGCATGCGCGGCGGGGCTCCGATGCCCGACA
The DNA here is from genome assembly GCF_021191695.1 of Proluteimonas luteida. Classification (GTDB taxonomy): domain Bacteria; phylum Pseudomonadota; class Gammaproteobacteria; order Xanthomonadales; family Xanthomonadaceae; genus Luteimonas; species Luteimonas luteida. The sequence continues at coordinate 455,986 of NZ_JAIWPT010000001.1, read as the reverse complement.
GCCGAAGAGGACGGCCTGGAACCGGGACGATCCTAACCGGTTGGAGTTCGGTCGCGCCAACGCGTGCAGGTGCGACAGGAAAAAGGGCCGGAGCAAGCCCGAGGGCAGGTCCGGCGAAAGAACGATCAGTCCTCCGGCGGCAGCGGCAGCACGTCGCTGACCCGGTCGCGGAGTTCCTTGCCCGGCTTGAAATGCGGGACGTGCTTGCCCGGCAACGCGACCGCATCCCCGGTCTTGGGGTTGCGCCCGGTCCGCGGCGGGCGGAAGTGGAGCGAGAAGCTGCCGAACCCGCGGACTTCGATGCGGTCGCCGTTGGCCAGCGCACCGCCCATCATTTCGAGCATGGCCTTCACCGCCAGGTCGACATCCTCGCCCTTGAGGTGCGTCTGGCGCTGGGTCAGCAGTTCGATGAGTTCCGACTTCGTCATGTGTCGATCGTGCAGATGCGAAACGCCGGCCCGGGACGGATCCCGGACCGGCGCCATCCGCATTACTCGGACTTGTTGCCCAGCTGCTCGCGCAGCAGCGCGCCCAGCTTGGTGGTGCCGCTGGAGGCTTCCGCCGCCGCCTTGTTGTACTCGGCCAGCGATTCCGCCGCCTCGGCCTCGTCCTTGGCGCGGATCGAGAGCTGCAGCACGCGGGTCTTGCGGTCCATGCCGAAGTACTTGGCCTCGATCTGCTGGCCGACCTTCAGGTGCTGGCTGGCATCGTCGACGCGCTCGTCGCTGATGTCGCGGGCCTGCACGTAGCCTTCCACGCCGTCACCCAGGTCGATCAGCGCACCCTTGGCGTCGACTTCCTTCACCGTGCCCGACACCTTCGAGCCACGCGGAGTGTTGGCCATGAACTGGCCCAGCGGATCCTGCTCGAGCTGCTTGACGCCCAGCGAGATACGCTCGCGCTCCGGATCGACCGCCAGCACCACGGCTTCCAGGGTGTCGCCCTTCTTGAAGTTGCGCGCGACGTCCTCGCCGGTGGAATTCCAGGTGATGTCCGACAGGTGGATCAGGCCGTCGATGCCGCCGTCCAGGCCGATGAACACGCCGAAATCGGTGATCGACTTGATCTGGCCCTCGACCTTGTCGCCCTTCTTGTGGATCGCGGCGAAGGTTTCCCACGGATTCGAGGTGACCTGCTTGATGCCCAGCGAGATGCGGCGACGCTCCTCGTCGACGTCCAGCACCATCACTTCGACGTCGTCGCCGACCTGCACGACCTTGGACGGGTTGACGTTCTTGTTGGTCCAGTCCATCTCGGACACGTGCACCAGGCCCTCGACGCCCGGCTCGATCTCGACGAACGCGCCGTAGTCGGTGACGTTGGAGACCTTGCCGAACACGCGGGTGTTGGCCGGGTAGCGGCGCGCGATGTTGTCCCACGGATCCTCGCCCAGCTGCTTGAGGCCGAGGCTGACGCGGTTGCGCTCGCGATCGTACTTGAGCACGCGGACGTCGAGCTCCTGGCCCACTTCCACGACTTCGGACGGATGGCGCACGCGCTTCCAGGCCATGTCGGTGATGTGCAGCAGGCCGTCGATGCCGCCGAGGTCGACGAACGCGCCGTAGTCGGTGAGGTTCTTGACCACGCCCTTGAGCACGGCGCCCTCGACCAGCTTCTCCATCAGCTGCTCGCGCTCTTCCGAGTGCTCGCTCTCGACCACCGCACGGCGCGAGACGACCACGTTGTTGCGCTTGCGGTCGAGCTTGATCAGCTTGAACTCGAGTTCCTTGCCCTCGAGGTAGACCGGGTCGCGGACCGGACGCACGTCGACCAGCGAGCCCGGCAGGAACGCGCGGACGTCCTTGATGTCGACGGTGAAGCCGCCCTTGACCTTGCCGCTGATGCGGCCGGTGATGGTCTCGTTCTTCTCGAGCGCTTCCTCGAGTTCGTCCCACACCATGGCGCGCTTGGCCTTCTCGCGCGACAGCACGGTCTCGCCGAAGCCGTTCTCGAGCGAGTCCAGCGCCACCTTGACGGTGTCGCCTTCCGCGACGTCGATCTCGCCGGCGTCGTTACGGAACTGTTCGATCGGCACGATGCCTTCGGACTTCAGGCCGGCGTTGATCACCACCACGTCGGTGCGCACCTGCACGACGACGCCGGTGACGATGGCGCCCGGCTTGAGCTTGGCCAGGTTGGTCTGGCTCTGTTCGAACAGTTCTGCGAATGATTCGGTCATTGGTAAGTTACCTGGTTGATTCAGACTGCGGGCCGCGGAACTTCCGCGCCATGCCTGCAGTCCACCCGTTTGTCGGCCGTCGCGGGATTGCATGGGCCGTGAGTGTTGAAGTGGATGGAAATCCGGCCGGCAACGCCTGCGCGTCGACGGACGGGATGGGTACTGCGGTTACAACGAACTGCATGGGCAAACGTGCAGGCCCGAGCCTGCCGCGCGCCCGCCCGGCGTGGACCTCAGTCCCGCCGGGGCAACAACGCCAGCACCTGCGTGACGACTTCCTCGATGCCCAGACCGGTGGTGTCGATGCGGACGGCGTCGTCGGCCGGCCGCAATGGCGCCACCGCGCGGTTGGCGTCGCGGGCGTCGCGCGCAAGGATCTCGCGCAGCAGACCGTCCATTGTGACGGAAACTCCCTTGTCCTTCAACTGTTTATAGCGCCTTTCGGCCCGTTCCTCGGCGCTGGCGGTCAGGAACACCTTGTAGCCGGCGTCGGGGAAGATGACCGTGCCCATGTCGCGGCCGTCGGCCACCAGCCCCGGCGCCCGCCTGAATGCGCGCTGCCGGTCCTTGAGCGCGGCACGCACTTCGGGGATCGCGGCAATCGCCGACGCGGCCGCTCCCGCGGTTTCCGTGCGCAGCTCGTCGGTCGCGTCGTGGCCGTTGACCAGCACCCGCAGTTCGCCGCCCCGCTCCTCGAAGCCGATCGTGGTGTCGAACGTGCAGCGCACCAGCGCCGCGGCATCGCCCAGATCGAGGTTGGCCCAGCCGGCGGCGACGCCGACCGCGCGATACAGCGCGCCGGAGTCCAGGTAATGCCAGCCCAGGCGGGCGGCCACGAGCCGGCTGACCGTGCCCTTGCCGGAACCGGACGGGCCATCGATCGTCAGAACGGGCACTTCGGCCGTCATTGTCACCCCCAGGTTGGGCGCCGGAATCCACACAGGATGCCAAGCGCTTGAATCGAGAAGAATTTACCCGCTAGAATAGCCGGCTTGATCGTTTTATCCCATCCCAGAGGTTTGTCATGAAGGTCCTGTCCTCCCTGAAGTCGGCGAAGACCCGCCACCGCGATTGCAAGGTCGTGCGTCGTCGCGGCAAGGTCTTCGTGATCTGCAAGTCCAACCCGCGTTTCAAGGCGCGCCAGCGCTGAGTCACGCCGGACGTGCGCCTGTCGCCCGTGGCCTGTCGGCATGGGCACGTGGCGCCAAGCGTCGAGCGAAGGCCGCAGCAATGCGGCCTTTTGCTTGCGCGCAGGTGGACCGGGGCACGCGGATTCCGCGACGCAGTCCGTCATTTCGCCATGGCCGCGAGGCGGTACCGCGCAGTTGGCGGGTTTTCTGTTAAATAGGGGCCACCGGGCCACCCGCGGCCCGATTCCACCTGTCCTAGGAGCGTTCGACATGCCGCGTCCCCTTGCCACGGCCCTGGCCGGTTCCGTCCTGAGCGGCGCGCTGCTCATCTGCGCCGCGCCCGCTTCCGCCGACACGCTGCTGATCGACCGCAGCCGGCAGACCGCCAACATGGCCGTTCCGACGCGCGGCATGAGCATGGCCCAGGTCGAGGCCAGCTTCGGCGCGCCGGCCGAGCGGCTGGACCCGCGCGGCGGCCAGAAGCGCCAGTGGCCGACGATCAACCGCTGGGTCTACCCGGCGTTCACCGTGTACTTCGAGAACAGCCGGGTCATCGACACCGTCGTCAACCAGGCGGCCGCGTCCGAGGTCGGACCCAAGCCCGCGATCCGCTGACCCCCGCACCGCGCTGGACGTGCACCTGCGCCTCCATGCACGGGAACCGAATCGACCGTCCGGGCTGCGGCCCGGGCACAGACGTGAGCATCCGTCCGGAATGAGCGAACACCTGCGCTTCCCCGCGGAATGGGAGCCCCAGTCCGCGATCCTGATCGCGTGGCCGACCGAAGACACCGACTGGGCCGCGCGCCTGGGCGAGGTCGAGGATACCTACATCGCGCTGGTCGCCGCGATCACGCGTTTCGAACCGGTCGTGATCTGCATTCCGGACGAGGACGTGCAGAGCTACGCCTACGTGCGGCTGGCCTCCAACCGGGTCGACATGGATCGGGTGCGCTTCGTCGAGGCCGCCTACGACGACACCTGGCTGCGGGACTCCGGCCCGGTGACGCTGGCGCGGGCCGAGGGCGGGTTCGAGCTGCTGGATTTCCGCTTCACCGGCTGGGGCGGCAAGTTCGAGGCCAGCCGCGACGATCAGCTGGTGGCGCACCTCTCCGGGCTGGGCCTGTTCGCCGATGCCGGGCGCCGGGAGATCGATTTCGCGCTCGAAGGCGGCGCGATCGAAACCGACGGCCGGGGCACGCTGCTGACGACCTGGCGCTGCCTGCACGAGCGCCATCCGGATGCGTCGCGCGAGACCCTGACTGCGCAACTGTCGGACTGGCTGGCCCAGGACCGGGTGCTGTGGCTCGACCACGGCTATCTGGAAGGCGACGACACCGACGCGCATATCGACACCCTCGCCCGCTTCGCGCCGGACGATGCGATCGTGTTTCAGGCCTGCGACGATCCCGCCGATCCGCACCACGCCGAGCTGCAGGCGATGGCCGACGACATCGCCGCGCTGCGCACCCGCGGCGGCGCGCCGTACCGGCTGTTCCCGCTGCCGTGGGCGCAGCCGATCCATGACGGCGGACGCCGGCTCGCCGCGAGCTACGCGAACTACCTGGTCATCAACGGTGCGTTGCTGATGCCGGCCTACGGCGACCCCGCCGACGACGCCGCGGCCGCGGTCCTCGCCCGGGCCCATCCCGGCCGCGAGATCGTGCAGGTGCCCTGCCGTCCGCTGATCTGGCAGAACGGCAGCCTGCACTGCATCACCATGCAACTGCCCCGGGGCAGCGTCGCCGCATAGGCCGGCCCCGCCCCGGACCGGCGGCGTCGCAGCCTGAACCCCGCACCCATCGCCTCCACGCGGCGGCTCGAGAGCCGCCCTACAATCCCGTCATGAAGAAAACCACACTTCCGGTCGCCCTGATCCAGGAGCGCGCCGTCATCGACCAGGGCGCCGGCAATGCCGACGCCAACCTGTCGGTCATCGAGGCCCGCGTCGCAGAGGCCGCGGCCCGCGGCGCGAAACTGGTGCTGCTGCAGGAACTGCACAACGGCGCCTATTTCTGCCAGCACGAATCGGTCGACGAGTTCGACCTGGCCGAGCCGATCCCGGGTCCGAGCACCGAACGGTTGGCGCAACTGGCCCGGAAGCACGGGGTCGTCGTCGTCAGCTCGCTGTTCGAGCGCCGCGCGGCCGGCCTGTACCACAACACCGGCGTCGTCTTCGACGCCGACGGCAGCACCGCGGGCAAATACCGCAAGATGCACATCCCCGACGATCCGGGGTTCTACGAGAAGTTCTACTTCACCCCGGGCGACATCGGCTTCAAGCCGATCGACACCTCGGTCGGCCGGCTCGGCCTGCTGGTGTGCTGGGACCAGTGGTACCCCGAAGCCGCGCGGCTGATGGCGCTGGCCGGCGCCGACCTGCTGCTCTACCCGACAGCGATCGGCTGGGACCCGGCCGACGCCGACGACGAGAAGCGCCGGCAGCGCGACGCCTGGATCCTCAGCCATCGCGGACACGCGGTCGCCAACGGCCTGCCGGTGCTGTCGTGCAACCGGGTCGGCCACGAGCCTTCCCCGCTCGGCGCCTCCGGCATCGACTTCTGGGGCAACAGCCACGTACTGGGGCCACAGGGCGAGTTCCTGGCCGAAGCCGGCGGCGAGCCGACGATCCTCAGCTGCGAGGTCGACCTGGGCCGCAGCGAGCACGTGCGGCGGATCTGGCCGTTCCTGCGCGACCGCCGCATCGATGCCTACGGCGACCTGCTCAAGCGCTACATCGACTGAGCATGGAGATCCGGGTCCGCGATGCGGTCGATGCCGACTTCGACGCGATCACCGCGCTGTACGCGCACGAGGTCGCGCACGACGTGGCGACCTATGAGTACGACGCGCCCGATGCCGTGGAGATGCGCCGGCGCTGGCAAGCCGTGCGCGACGCCGGCTGCCCATGGCTGGTCGCCGAATCCGACGGCCGCTTCGCCGGCTACGCCTACGCGGGCGGCTACCGCAGCCGCATCGGCTATCGCTGGACCGTCGAAAGCACGGTCTACGTCGTCCATGCGCTGCACGGGCACGGCATCGGCCGCCTGTTGATGCAGCACCTGATCGACGACTGCACCCGGCGCGACTTCCGGCAGATGGTCGCGGTGATCGGCGAGCCGGCCAACGCGCCCTCCGTGCGGCTGCATGAACGCCTGGGCTTCACCACGATCGGCATCTTCCCCGGACTCGGCCGCAAGCACGGGCGCTGGCTCGACACGCTGCAGATGCAGCGGGCGCTGGGCGATGGCGCCGGATCCCCGCCGGATGACGAACCGGCTGCGGCAGCGGTCGCCGGCGCTACCGAGGAACGGCCGACCGGCGGTCGTTGACCGATTGGAACGAGCGTGCTTTTATTGGACGCATGCCGACGTCACCCTCTGCCAGCAAGGGCGCCACCACGCGCGAGGCCATCCTCGACCGCGCCTATGCGCTGGCCTGCGTCCATGGCCTCGAGGGGTTGACCATCGGTAGCCTCGCCGGACAGGTCGGCATGTCCAAGAGCGGTGTGTTCGCGCACTTCGGTTCGCGCGAGGACCTGCAACTGGCCGTGCTCGACCATGCCGGCCAGCGGTTCGTCGGGCAGGTGATGCTGCCGGCGCTGAAGGCGCGCCGCGGGTTGCCGCGACTGCGTGCGATCTTCTCGGCCTGGCTCGACTGGGTGCGCCACGACGAGGACGGCGGTTGCCTGTTCCTGGCCGCGGCCAGCGAATACGACGACCGTCCCGGCCCCCAGCGCGACCGCCTGGTCGCCCATGAGACCCGCTGGCGCCAGGAACTCGCGCGCGCGATCGGCCTGGCCATCGACAGCGGCGAACTGCTGCCGGGCACCGATCCGGAACAGGTCGCGTTCGAGATCTACGGCCTGATGCTCGCCGTGCACCACGATGCCGGACTGTTCGGTTACGAGGCCTCGGCGGAGCGTGCCCGGACCGCCTTCGCACGCCTGATCGACGCCGCCTCCCGCGCCCACCCGGGCTGAAATTCCCCCCTGCAGAGGTTCGCCATGCCCGTCTTGCGCCCCGAAATTAGCACGAACGTTCGGATATTTTCAGGAATGACATTGTTGCGCACCCGCTTCCGCATCGGAGGCCTGTTCAGGCCGCAGGCCACGGTGCGGCGTGCCTACGACCTGTTCGCGACGCCCCTGCCCTCGAGCCGTATCCGTGCCGTCCAGGCATCCGCATCCGGCCATGGCGCCGCCGAATCGGAATTCGGACACGGCGGCGAGCGCATCCGGACCTATGCTTGGGGCGACCCGCAGCGGCAGCCCTACGTCCTCCTCGCCCACGGCTGGTCCAGCCACGGCACGCGTTTCGCCGGATGGGCCAGGCGACTGCAGGACGCCGGATACGCGGCCGTCGCCTTCGACCAGCCCGCCCACGGCCACAGCTCCGGCCGGCGCGGCAACCTGCCGGTGTTCGCCGACACCCTGCTGGCGGTCGGGGAGCGTTTCGGCCCCGCCGCCGCGCTGGTCGGCCATTCGCTGGGCGGCGCCGCGGCCGCGCTGGCGCTGGCGCGCGGACTTGCCGCACGGCGCGCGGTGCTGATCGCGCCGGCGGCCGATCCCGTGGATGCGTCGTTCCGGTTCGCGCGCCACGTCGGCCTGCCCGCGCACCTGTGCCGGCAGATGCTGGCGTTGTTCGAGCGCCGCACCGGCGTCGCGCTTCGGGATCTGCAGGCACAGCACGCGGTACCAGGCATCGGACGACCGGCGCTGATCGTGCACGATCTCGAGGACCGCGAGGTGCCATGGGGCGAAGGGGAACGCTACGCCCGCTTCTGGACGCAGGCGCGCCTGCTGACCACGCGCGGACTCGGACACAACCGCATCCTCGACGACGAGGCGGTGATCGTCGCCAGCCTGCGCTTCCTGGCCGGACAGGACGTGGGCGCGCGCATCGTCTCCTCGCCCGACCTGCCACGCGGCTTCGCCTGAACGCATGGCCTGCCGTCGCTTTGCCGGCGGCAGGCCGGAGCGATTATCCTGCGCGGCCATCATCGGCGATCGCGGCATGCGCGCCTGAAGCCGGAGCGGCACGACTTCGCCCGCGGCCGCCCGTATCCCGCCTGTCCAACCTCCTTCACGGGATACCATGACCGAATCCGCGATTCCCCTCTGGCAGAACCAGCCGCACGCGATCGTCGAGCGCGACGGCGTCCGTTACACCCTGCTGGGCACGGCGCACATCTCCAGGACCAGCGTCGACGCGGTCGAGGACGCGATCCAGAGCGGTGACTTCGACACCGTCGCGGTGGAACTGGACGCGCAGCGGCTGCAGGCGCTCAGCGATCCCGACGCGCTGGCCAAGCTCAACCTGGTCGACGTGATCCGCAAGGGCCGGGTCGCGCTGTTCGCGGCCAACCTGGCGCTTGCGGCCTACCAGCGCCGGCTGGCCGAACAGCTCGGCATCGAGCCGGGCGCCGAGCTCAAGCGCGCGGTGGCGCTGGCCAACGAGCGCGGCCTGGCGCTTGAACTGATCGACCGCGACGTCGGCCTGACCTTCAAGCGCGCCTCCGGCCGTCTGGGCTTCTTCGGCCGGCTCAAGCTCGGCGGCAACCTGCTCGGCGGCCTGCTGACCACCGAGGAGATGGGCGAGGACGAGATCGAGAAGCTCAAGCAGGGCGACATGCTCGAGTCCAGCTTCGGCGAGTTCGCGCAGGGCAGCCCCGCGCTGTACGAGTGCGTGATCGCCGAGCGCGACCGCTACATGGCCGCGCGCCTGCGCGAGGTGCCCGACGGCGCCAGGGAAGTGCTGGCGGTCGTCGGCGCCGGGCATCTGGCCGGGCTGGCCCGGCACCTGCAGGAAGACGTGGAGGCACCGGGCGAACTGCGCGAGCAGCTGGAATTCGTCGTTGCCAGGAGCCGCTTCCCGTGGGTCACCACCCTGCTGATGGTGCTGATCCTCGGTGCGATCACCTGGGGCTTCTGGCAGGGCGGCGCCGCGGTGGGCGCGCAACTGCTCGGGCAGTGGGTGTTCTACACCGCCGGCTTCGCCGCGCTGGGCACGATCTGCGCCGCAGGCCACCCGTTGAGCGTGCTGGCGTCCGCGATCGCCGCCCCGCTGAAACCCTTCCGGCCGCCGGGCGTGTCGCCGGGACTGTTCAGTGCGCTGGTCGAAGTGCAGATGCGCAAGCCGGCCTACGGCGATTTCCTGTCGCTGCGCGACGACGCGCAGACGTTCAAGGGCTGGTACCGCAACCGGGTGTCGCGGACGATCCTCAACTTCATCCTGACCAACATCGGCTCCAGCGCCGGCGTGTGGATCGCCGGGTTGCGGATCTTCGGCAAGCTGTTCAACTGACCGCGCGCAACCGCGGGCGACGGCCCGAGGCGCCGCGATCGGGCCGTCGCAATCCGGGCTACTGCGCGGGCTGCGTGCCCGTTTCCGTGCTCATCGAGAACGGGCGCGCGGCCGGAGCGGTGGCCCAGTCGCGGTTGGGTTCGGCCTGCATGCGGAAGCGCAGTTCGCCACCGGCCATCAGCGCCTCGTGGCGCAGCACGCCGCGCTCCAGCGGCGCACCGTCGAGGGTGACCTCGCCGATGTAGGGATGGGCGTCGTCCAACCCCTCTACCGTGATCGAGAAACGGTTGCCGTTGGGCAGATCGAGCGTCGCCGATTCCACGAACGGGCGGCCGATGACGTACTCGTTGCTGCCCGGCGCCACCGGGTAGAAGCCCAGCGCGGTGAACAGCAGCCAGGCCGACATCTGGCCGAGATCGTCGTTGCCGACCAGGCCGTCGGGCGTCGGCGCGTATTGCGTGTCGACGATCTGCTTCAGGCGCTCCTGGGTGCGCCAGGGCTGGCCGGCATAGGAATAGAGATAGGCCACGTGGTGGCTGGGCTCGTTGCCGTGCGCGTACTGGCCGATCAGGCCGGAGATGTCCTCCATGTGGTCGAAGATCGCCGGATCGACATCGGCCTCGAAGATCTCGTCGAGGCGGTCGACCATCGCCTGGTCGCCGCCCATCAGCCCGATCAGCCCGGCGACGTCCTGCGGTACGAACCACGACGACTGCCAGGCATTGCCTTCGGTGTAGTCGGTGCCGTAGCCCGAGGCGTTGGGATCGAAGGGCTCGCGGAAGCTGCCATCGGCGTTCTTCGCGCGCGAGAAACCGGTCACGGGATCGAAGATGTTGCGGTAGTTCTGCGCGCGCGCCTCGTAGCGCTCGGCGATCGCGTCCTCGCCGAGCACGCGCGCGGCGCGGCTCAGCGCCCAGTCGTCGTAGGCGTACTCGAGGGTCTTCGACGCGCCCTCGCCCTCTCGGTCGATCGGCACGTAGCCGAGCCGCATGTAGTCACCCAGCCCTCCGTAGGGCGCGTACTCGGCGCTGGCGGTCATCGCCGCCATGGCCCGCTCGGTGGAAAAGCCACCGATGCCCTTGACGATGGCGTCGGAGATCACCGGCACCGCGTGGTAGCCGATCATGCACCACGTCTCTAGGCCGTGGAACGACCACACCGGCAGGATGCCGTAGGGGCTGTGCTCGCGCGCGGCGATCAGCGAGTTGACGAAATCGGCATTGCGCTGCTCGGGCTGGACGATGGTCAGCAGCGGGTGCAGGGCGCGGAACGTGTCCCACAGCGAGAACGTCGAGTGAAAGGTGAAGCCGTCGGCCTGGTGCACCGCGTTGTCGGATCCGCGGTAGCGGCCGTCGGCGTCCATCGCCAGGCTCGGCGCCTGCAAGGCGTGGTAGAGCGCGGTGTAGAGGTTGCGGCGCATGTCCTCCGAAGCCTCGATCTGCAGCATTCCCAGCGCCTCGGTCCAGGTGGTCTGTGCCTGTGCACGGGTCGCGTCGAAATCCCAGCCCGGCATGTCGGCATCGAGGTTGCCGACCGCGCCGTCCTCGCTGACGGTGGAGATGGCCACTTTCACCAGCAGGGGCCGGTCCTGCAGGTCGCCGAAATCGAACACCGCGGCCAGGTCGCGGCCCTCGATCTGCGCGCGGGCACCCGGGTCGCCGCTGGCCGGGGTGGCGAAGCCCTTGTACTCGCTGGGCGGGTCCTCGCGGTTGTGCAGTGCGTGCGCGGCCGGCGCCTCGGAGAAGCGCATCGCGAAGTACAGCTGCCGGCCCGGTGCCCAGCCGCGGGTCTCGCGGAAACCGGTCACGGTGCCGTCCGGGCGCACACGGATGCGCGACCACAGCACCTTGCCGTCGTAGTCGTAGATGCTGTGGCGCAGGTCCAGCAACACGTGCGCCGGCCTGTCTTTCGGGAACGTGTAGCGGTGCAGGCCGACCCGCGGGTTGACCGTGAGCTCGGCGCGGATGTCGTAGTCGTCCAGCGTCACCGCGTAATAGCCGGGACGCGCCTGTTCGCGGTCGTGGCTGAAGGCGGAGCGGTAGCCGGGGCCGGTCTTGTTGCCGGCCTCGTCGATGTCGCCGGGGCGCAGTTCGACGTCGCCGGCGATCGGCATCAACAGCACGTCGCCGAGATCGGAGTGGCCGCTGCCCGAGAAATGCGTGTGCGAGAAACCGACGATGCTGCGGTCGCCATGGCGGTAGCCCGCGGCCCAGTCGTAGCTCTTGCGGAAATGCGCGGTGCGCGTGTCCGGGCTCAGCTGGATCATGCCGAACGGCACCGTCGCCCCCGGGAAGGTATGGCCTTCCCCGCCGGTGCCGACCATCGGGTCGGCGGCGGCATAGGCCGCTTCCCCGGAACGCGCATGGGCGACGAGCGGCAGCGCGGCGGCGAGCGCGAGTGCGCACAGCGCCAGGGACGCCGTGCTGCGCGGCGACGTGGACGGAACGGACATGTGGCGACTCCCGGTTTGAATCGATTCAAATCGGAACGCTAGCACACTGCGACCAGCGCGCATGCTGCGCTGCACGATTGCTGGAATCCGGTGCAGCAGGCACGATTCGCGCTCGTTTGAATCGATTCAAATCAATGCCCCAGCGCAGCCCCAGCCGGCGCCGCATCACCCTTGCCGACATCGCCCAGGCCTGCGGCGTGTCGCGCGCGACCGTGTCGCTGGTGCTCAGCGGCAGTCCCATGGTCGGTGCGGCCACGCGGACCCGGGTCGAGGCGGAAATCCGTCGCCAGGGCTACGTCTACAACCGCGGCGCGGCCAACCTGCGGCGCAACACCTCCAGCAGCGTGGCGCTGGTGGTCAACGACCTGTCGAATCCGTTCTTCGCCGAGTTCGCGGCCGGCGTCGACGAGGCGCTTGCCGATGCCGGCTGCGTGATGCTGCTGGGCAGCACCGGCGAGTCGGTCGAGCGCCAGCGCGCCGTGCTGGCCTCGCTGGTCGAGCACGGTCCGGCCGGGCTGATCCTGTCGCCGGCCGAAGGCACATCGCTGGACGACCTGCGCCAGGCGGTCGGCCTGCACACGCCACTGCTGCTGTTCAACCGCGACGTCGACGGCGCCGACTGCGACTTCCTCGGCACCGACAACGTCGAGGGCGCGCGGCTGGCCACCGCGCAGCTGATCGCGCGCGGGCATACCCGCATCGCCTTCTACGGTGGGCATGCGGGCTCGAGTTCGTGCCGGCAGCGCCGGGAAGGCTATGCCCGGGCGCTGGCCGATGCGGGGCTTGCGGCCGAACCGCGCTGGCGGATCGAATGCGCGCCGACCCGGCTGCAGGCCGCAGCCCAGGCCGGTGCGCTGTTCGCGCGCGATCCGGCGCCGACCGCGGCGGTCTGCTACAACGACGCGGTCGCGCTCGGCCTGATGCTCGGCCTGGCGGCCCGTGGCCTGCGCGCCGGCGATGATTTCGCGGTCACCGGTTTCGACGACATTCCCGAAGCTGCCGTCAGCGTGCCGCCGCTGACCACCGTCGCCACCGACCCGCGCGCCCGTGGCCGCCAGGCCGCGACGATGGTGCTGGCGCGCGCGCGCGTTCCCGATGCGCCGCCGGCGCGCGTCGTCCACCCCGTGCAACTGGCGGTCCGCGCCAGCAGCGCATCCCCGCCACCGCCTCCCAGCGCCCCGCCGACGAGCCCGCCGACGCCATGACCCGATCCGACACCACCCACGGCCGCGCGCTGGCGATCGCCACCACCGTGTTCTTCATGTGGGGCCTGCTGACCAGCCTCAACGACATCCTGATCCCGCATTTCCAGACCGTGTTCGCGTTGAACTACACGATCTCGCTGCTGGTGCAGTCGGCGTTCTTCGGCGCGTACTTCGTGATGTCGGTACCGGCCGGCTGGCTGATCGGGCGCGTGGGCTACCAGCGCGGCATGGCGGCCGGCCTGGTGGTGGCCGGCATCGGCGCGCTGATGTTCTGGCCCGCCGCCGCGCTGCCGTCGTACCCGCTGTTCCTCGCCGCCCTGTTCGTGCTGGCCTCGGGCATCACCACGCTGCAGGTCGCGGCCAATCCCTATGTCGGCCTGCTCGGGCCGGTGCGGCTGGCATCGAGCCGGCTGAACCTGGCGCAGGCGATGAACTCGCTGGGCCACACCATCGGCCCGAAGCTGGGCGCGATGCTGATCTTCGGCGGCGTCGCGCTGGGCGCGGCGGAGCTGGCGCAGTTGCCGCCGGCCGAGGCGCTGGACTACCAGCATGCGCAGGCGCGCGCGCTGCAGCTGCCCTACCTCGGGCTGGCCGTGGTGCTGTTCGCGCTCGGCGCGATCATGTTCCGCCTGCGCCTGCCCGGACTGATGGACCGCAGCCCGGAAGCGGTGGCCGCGCGCCCGCGCCTGGCCGAACTGGCCGCGCATCCGGGCCTGCGCTACGCGGTGCTGGCGATCTTCGTCTACGTCGGCGTCGAGGTCGCGATCGGCAGCCTGCTGATCAACTACCTCGGCCTGCCGCATGTCGCAGGGCTCGGCCACGACGCGGCCGCGACCTACGTGACCTACTACTGGGGCGGCGCGATGGTCGGCCGCTTCATCGGCTTCGCGCTGCTGCGGGTGATCGCGCCGGAACGGCTGCTGGGCACGTTCGCGGTCGCGGCGATGGCGCTGGTGCTGGTGTCGGTGGCGTCCGGCGGCCAGGTCGCGCTGTGGAGCATGGTCGCGGTGGGCCTGTTCAACTCGGTGATGTTCCCGACCATCTTCTCGCTCGGCATCCGCGGCATGGGCAGCGCCACCAGCACCGCGTCGAGCCTGCTGGTGATGGCGATCGTCGGCGGTGCGCTGATCCCGTTGGCGCAGGGCGCGCTGGCGGACATCTTCGGGCTGCGCTGGTCATTCCTGCTGCCGGCGGCGGGCTATCTGTACATCCTGTTCTTCGGCTTCGTCGGCAGCCGCCGCGGCGCGGCGCTGGAGGTGGCGCGATGAGCGCTGCGGTGGTGTGTTTCGGCGAGGCGCTGATCGACTTCCTGGCCGCACCCGAGCTGCCCGGCGCGCCGCATGCGTTCCTGCGCAACGCCGGCGGCGCGCCGGCCAACGTCGCCGTCGCCACCGCGCGCCTGGGCGGCACGGCGCGGTTCGTCGGCATGCTCGGCCAGGACCTGTTCGGCGATTTCCTCCACGACGAACTGCGCGCCGCCGGCGTCGATACCGCCGGCGTGCACCGCACCGGTGCGGCCAATACCGCGCTGGCCTTCGTCAAGCTCGACCCCGGCGGCGAGCGCAGCTTCAGCTTCTACCGCTCGCCGTCCGCCGACCTGCTGTTCACCCCGGCGCACTTCAGCGAGGCGGATTTCACCGGCTGCGCGGCGTTCCACGTGTGCTCGAACAGCTTGACCGGCGAACCATCCGCCAGCGCGACGCTGGCCGGCATGCGCCTGGCGCGCACGCACGGGGCGCTGGTCAGCATGGACCTGAACCTGCGCCCCGCGCTGTGGGATGCCGGCGCGGACATCGCCGCGCGCGTATGGCCGGCCCTGTGCGAGGCCGACCTGGTCAAGCTCAGCCGCCCGGAACTGGACTGGCTGGCGGCGGGCAGCGGCGGCGAGGCCGCCGTGCTCGCGCGCCTGTTCGCCGCGCACGCGCGCCTGGTCGTGGTCACCGACGGGCCCGCGCCGCTGCACTGGCACGCGCCCGGCATGCACGGCGAGCACCCGGTGCACGCGGTCACCGCGCGCGACACCACAGGCGCCGGCGATGCCTTCGTCGCCGGCCTGCTGCATGGCCTGGTCGAACGCGGCATCGGCGCCGCCGCGCTGGACGCGCTGGTCCACGACCCCGACACGCTCGCCGCAACGCTGTCGTTCGCCGCCGGCTGCGGCGCGCTCGCCACCCAGCGCCACGGCGCATTCGCGGCAATGCCCACGCGCGCCGACATCGACGCCCACCTGGAGTGCCGCGCATGAGCCATCCCCTCCTTCCCGCCCGGCCGCTGCCCGATTTCCGCGATGCCGGCGTCCTGCGCCAGCACATCGCCGACACGCTGGCCTTCTACCTGCCCAACGCGATCGACCCCGAGGGCGGCTGCTTCCATTACTTCCGCGACGACGGCAGCGTTTACGACCGCGAGCACCGGCACCTGGTCAGCAGCACGCGCTTCGTCTTCAACTTCGCGCTGGCCGCGCGCGAGTTCGACTCGGATGCCTACCGCGACCTCGCCCGCCATGCGCTGCGCTATTTGCGCAGCCACCATCGCGACCCGGCCACCGGCGGCTACGCGTGGACCCTGCGCGCGCAGGTGCCGGAGGACCGCAGCAACCATGCCTACGGCGTCGGCTTCGTGCTGCTGGCCTGCGCCAGCGCGCTGAAGGCCGGCATCGACGAGGCACGCCCGTACCTCGATGAAACCTGGGCGCTGCTCGAATCGCGCTTCTGGGACGCCGCCGCCGGCCTCTACCGCGACGAGGCCGGCGCCGACTGGGTGTTCTCCGACTACCGCGGCCAGAACGCCAACATGCACCTGTGCGAGGCGCTGATCGCGACTTGGGAGGCCACCGGCGAGCGCCGCTACCTCGACCGCGCCCTGCTGCTGGCCGACCACATGACCCGGCGCCAGGCGGCCAAGGCCGGCGGGCTGGTCTGGGAGCACTACGACCGCGACTGGAACGTCGACTGGGACTACCACCGCGACGATCCCAGGCACCTGTTCCGGCCCTGGGGCTTCCAGCCCGGGCACCAGACCGAATGGGCCAAGCTGCTGCTGTTGCTCGACCGCCATGTCGACGCCGACTGGCTGGTGCCGACCGCGCGCCACCTGTTCGACACCGCCCTCGCCCGCGCCTGGGACGAGGTGCATGGCGGCATCGTCTACGGCTTCGACCCCGATGGCGTGGTCTGCGACGACGACAAGTATTTCTGGGTGCAGGCCGAGAGCCTGGCCGCGGCCGCGCTGCTCCACGCGCGCACCGGCGTGTCGGCCTACGCCGACTGGTACGACCGCATCTGGGCCTACGCCTGGACCCATTTCGTCGACCACGAACACGGCGCCTGGTACCGCATCCTCGACCGCCGCAACCAGCGTTACAGCGACGAGAAGAGCCCGGCCGGCAAGACCGACTACCACACCATGGGCGCCTGCCACGAGGTCCTCAACGTGCTGCGCGGCGACGACGGCATGCGCGTGGACACCGCGCACGGGGCGCGCTCGTGAGGCGCGGGCGGCTGTGCATGCATGAGCCGCGGGGGCGGACGCGGTCGATGCCGCTGCTCGCGGCCACGCTGGCGCTTGCCGGAGTCGCCGGCGCCGGCCACGTCCATGCGCAGGACTTCCGCACCTCGTTCGAACCCGGCGAGGCCGCGCCCGCCGCGCCGGCGCAGTCGCTGCGTCTGACGGTCGGAAACGGACCGGACGCACCCTACGCGGCCAGGGCCGGCGTCGGCTACAGCGGCCTGCACGCGCTGCGCTTCGAGGCCGGCGCCGCCGCGCGCACGCGGCTGTTCGACGTGGACATCCCGGTCGAGGCCGACACCACGCTGTCGTGGCTGGTATTGCCGGAGATCGTCGACGGCGACACCACCGCCTCCACCCATGTCTCGCTGGACCTGCTGCTGGACGACGGCAGCCGGCTGTCGGCGCTGGCGGCGCGCGACCAGCACGGCGCCCGCCTCGGCGCCGCCGCGCAGGGCGGGTCGAACACGCTGTACCCGCAGCAGTGGGCACGCAAGGCGGTGCGTGTCGGCGACGTCGACGGGCTGCGCGGCCGCCGCATCGTCGCCATCGAACTGGAGGCCGCGCCGCCCGGCGCCGTGCCCGCGCGTGGCTGGCTCGACGACATCGCGATCGCCAGCGTGCCGCGTGCCGGCCATCGCCGTCCCTCGGACTGGGTGCTGACCACCCGCGGTACCCAGTCCAACGGCCGTTTCTCGCGCGGCAACAACTTTCCCGCGACCGCGCTGCCGCACGGCTTCAACTTCTGGACGCCGGTGACCGACGCCGGCGCGCTGAACTGGCTGTACCGCTGGAGCGAGCACAACGACGCCGGCAACCGCCCGCAACTACAGGCACTGGCGCTGAGCCACCAGACCAGCCCGTGGATGGGCGACCGCCAGACCTTCCAGGTGATGCCGTCGGACACGCGCGGGGTGCCGGAAAGCGACCGGACCGCCCGCGCCCTCGCGTTCTCGCGCGACAACGAACTGGCCCGTCCCCACCACTACCGGGTGGCGTTCGACAACGGCATCGTCGCCGAGGTCGCGCCGACCGACCATGCCGCGCTCTTCCGGTTTGCGTTTCCCGCCGGGGGCGACGCCAACCTGCTGTTCGACAACGTCGACGCGCGCGGTGGCCTGGTGCTGGACGCGCAGGCGCAGACCCTCAGCGGTTTCACCGACGTGCGCAGCGGGCTGTCGACCGGCGCGACGCGGATGTTCGTGGTCGCGCGCTTCGACCGCCCGTGGCGGGCCAGCGGCACGCTGGAAACGGGCCGCCCCACCGGTTACGTCAAGTTCGACGCCGGCGACGCGGGCATCGTGCAGATGCGCATCGCGACCTCGCTGATCTCGGTCGAGCAGGCCTGGCACAACCTCGCGCTGGAGCTGGGCGAGGGCCCGGACGCGGCGGCGCCGGACTTCGACGCGGTGCGCGAACGCGCGCAGGCGGCCTGGGACGGGAAGCTCGGCATCGTCGAGGTCGAGGGCGCCAGCGACGACCAGCGCACCACGCTGTATTCCAACCTCTACCGCCTGTTCCTGTATCCGAACTCCGGCCACGAGAATGCCGGCACCGCCGAGGCACCGGACTGGCGCTATGCCAGCCAGAATTCCTGGTCCAACGACAACGCCGAAGGCAACCCGCTGCGCAGCTTCGCGCCGGTCCGCGACGGCCGCGTCTACGTCAACAACGGCTTCTGGGACACCTTCCGCACCACCTGGCCGGCCTATGCGCTGCTGACGCCGGATACCGCCGGCGAACTCGTCCAGGGTTTCCTCGAGCAGTACCGCGCCGGCGGCTGGGTGGCGCGCTGGTCCTCGCCCGGCTACGCCAACCTGATGGTCGGCACCAGCTCCGATGTCGCCTTCGCCGATGCCTGGCTCAAGGGCGTCGACGGCTTCGATCCCGAAGAGGCCTATGCCGCTGCGCTGAAGAACGCCACCGTGGTGCCGCCCAGCGACAACGTCGGGCGCAAGGGCCTGGCCCGCTCCAGTTTCCGCGGCTATGCCGACACCAGCGTGCACGAAGGCATGTCGTGGACGCTGGAAGGCGCGCTCAACGATTTCGGCATCGCCAACATGGCCCAGCGGCTGGCGACGCAGGCGGATTCGCCCGCCGCGCGGCGCCGCTATGCGGACGAGGCGGCGTACTTCCGCCAGCGCGCCGCCGGCTACGTGCACCTGTTCGATCCGGCGGTTGGGTTCTTCCAGGGCCGCGACTCCGACGGCGGATGGCGGCTGGACGCCGCCGGATTCGATCCGCGCGTCTGGGGCCACGACTACACCGAGGCCAATGCCTGGACCTTCGCCTTCACCGCCGCGCACGATGGCCAGGGGCTCGCCAACCTCTACGGCGGACGCGACGCGCTGGCGGCGAAACTCGATGCCTTCTTCGCCACTCCGGAAACCGCCGACCCGGCGTTCGCGGGCTCCTACGGCGGCGTCATCCACGAGATGACCGAGGCGCGCGACGTGCGCATGGGCATGTACGCACACAGCAACCAGCCCGCGCACCACATTCCGTGGCTGTACCTGCACGCCGGCCAGCCGTGGAAGACCCAGCGCATCACCCGTGAGGTACTGCAGCGCCTGTACCTGGGCAGCGAGATCGGCCAGGGCTATCCCGGCGACGAGGACAACGGCGAGATGTCGGCCTGGTACCTGTTCGCCGCGCTGGGACTGTACCCGCTGCGCATGGGCGCGCCCGAGTACGTGATCGGCGCGCCGTTGTTCGAGCGCGCCACCGTGCACCTGGGCGGCGGCAGGACGCTGGTGGTCAACGCGCCGGGCAATACGCCCGAAAACGTCTACGTGCAGTCGCTGCAGGTCGACGGACGCGACTGGGACCGTCCGTGGATCCGGCATGCCGACATCGCCGGCGGCGCCGTGCTCGACTTCCGGCTCGGCGATACGCCGTCGGACTGGGGCAGTGACGCCGATGCGCTGCCGCCGTCGCTGACCGGAGGCGACACGGCACCACGGCCGTGGGTCGACCTGCTTGCGCCACCGCGTGCCCGTGCAGGCACGCACGACGGCAGCGCGGCGAATGCCCTGCTCGACGACGACGCCACCACCACGCTGCAACTGGTCGGAGAGGCCCGCGCGCTCACGCTCGACGCCGGGCGCCGCATCACGCCGCTGGCCTACACCCTGACCTCGGGCGCCGCACCGATTGCCGCGACCGGCTGGGTGCTGGAGGCGATGGACGGGTCCGGTGCATGGATCGAACTCGACCGGCGCAGCGACGAGGCATTCCGCTGGCCGCGGCAGACCCGGCCGTTCCGCATCGACGCGCCGTCGGGCCACGACCGTTTCCGCATCCGCTTCGACGGCAACGGCCGCCTGCAGCTCGCCGAGATCGAACTGCTGGGCGCGCCCGAGACCGCCCCCGTTTCCCTGTCTCCACGGAGATCCCCGCAATGACCCTCGTCCGCCGCGCCCCGCTGCTGGCCGCCCTGCTCGCCGCCACCGCCGCCCTGTCTGCCACCGCAATGCTCCCTGCCGCGGCGCGCGACAGCACCGTGGTCCGCGACGGCGTCACCCTGCACTTCGTCGATGCCGGCGACGCACTCGACGCGGCCACCCAGGACGCGATCATCGAGACCTTCTTCGCCACCTATCCACGCCAGGCGGCCGACTTCAATGCCGGTGCCCCGGACACGGTCCGCATCACCATCGACCCGGGCTACGACGGCGTCGCCTTCGTCGACGACGCCGCGATGACGATCAATCCCGGCTGGCTCGCGGAACACCCGCGCGACATCGACCTGGTCACCCACGAAGCCATGCATATCGTGCAGGCCTACGGCCGCGGCGAGACGCCGGGCTGGCTGGTCGAGGGCATCGCCGACTGGGCGCGCGACGCCTATGGTCTGGACAACGCCGCCGGCGGCTGGGCATTGCCGACCGGCATCGCGCCCGACCACCGCTACGACAGCGGCTACCGCGTCACCGGCGCGTTCCTGAAATGGGCCGAGGGCCGGCACCCGGGCCTGGTCCGCGGGCTGGATGCATCGCTGCGAGCGCAGCGCTACACCCCGGCGACGTGGACCGCGCTGACCGGGCGCGATGTCGACGCGCTGTGGGCGCAGTACGTCGCGGCGCGCGCGGCGGAATAGCTGCCACTACGAGCGGCTCCACACGAAGGACGGGGCTTGACCCGCCATCGTGTCGACCGGCATGGCGGGTCAGGACCGGTCCTGTCCAGGCATCCTGTCAGCTGCAGAGGTCGTTCCCCCGGTTGGGAAAAGAGCCACAAAAGCCGGTCGAGACCGGCCCCGGGCTTCTCCATCGGAGACCGGGGCCTGCGTCGCTTCAGGCATCTGCCGTGCCGGCCTCCGCGGTCGCCGGTGCCGACGGCAATCCCCTTGCCCGCCGGATCATGCGCACGGTGCCGTGGCGCAGGTCGTCGAGGATCGCGTAGATCGTCGGCAGGAACAGCAGGCTGACCACGGTCGAGAACGCCAGGCCGCCGGCGACCGCGCGCGCCATCGGCGAGTAGGCCAGGCCGCCGAGCACCACGGTGTCGCTGAGCGAGATCGGGATCATCGCCAGGATCGCGGTGCCCATGGTCATCAGGATCGGACGCAGGCGTTCGCGGCTGCCCTCGACCAGCGCCTCGAGCCGCGGCATGCCGCGCCGGCGCAGGTTGTTGATGTGCTCGACCATGATGATGCCGTTGTTCACCACCACGCCCATCAGCACCAGGATGCCGATGAAGGCCATCACCGTGAACGCGGTGCCGGTGATCCAGAACAGCCAGAACACGCCGAAGATCGAGAACACCACGCAGCTCATGATCGCCGCCGGGAACAGCAGCGATTCGAACACCGCGGCCATCACCACGTAGATCATGATCACCGCGATCAGCAGGTTGAACATCATCTGCCGCACCGCCTCGGCGTCGTCCTCGAAGCCGCTGCCGCTGAAGCTGTAGCCGTAGCCGGGCGGAAAGCTCACGGCCTCGAGCGTGTCCTCGATCGCCTTGCGCGCCTGCGGCATCGTCGTCTCGCCGGCCAGGTTGGCCTGCAGGGTCACCGAGGTCTGGCGGTCGAAGCGGGTGATCCGGGTCGCGGCCGGCACCACCTCCATGTTGACCAGGCTCATCAGCGGCACGCTGCGGCCGTCGGGCGTGCGCACCATGAACCCGGCGATGTCGGCCTCGCTGAACTGCTCGGCCCCGGCGAAGCGCACCCACACCGGCACCTCGTCGTCGCCGCGGCGGAACTCGCGCAGCTGGCTGCCGCGCAGCGCCAGGCCGAGGAAGCTCGATACCTGCTCGGCGCTGAAGCCGAACGCGGCCGCGCGCTCGCGGTCCACGCTGATGGTCAGCTCCTGGTTGAGGTCGCCGGCCTCCACCCGCACGTCGCGCAGCGCGGGGTTGGCTGCCAGCACCGGCAGCACGCCGTCGGCCAGCTCGCGCAGCACCTGGGTCGAATCGCCGACCAGCCGCACCTGCACGCCCTGTCCACCGCTCTGCCCGCCGCCCTGGTTGCCGCCACCGCCGATGCCGATGTCGGCGCGCGCCGATTTCGGCAGTTCCGCGCTGATCGCCTCGCTCAACGGCTTGGTGTCGCCGACCGCGTCGTCGAAGGTCACGATCGTGCCCGAGTCGTTGCCCTCGCCGAACCACGAATACAGCTGGCGGATGCGGAAGCGCTCGCGGTTGGCGTCGAGGAATGCCTCGACCCGGCGCACCTCGTCGGAGCGCTGCTGCAGGTTGTAGCTGCCCTTCCACTGGTAGTAGACGGTGATCTCCTTGCCGCCGCCACCGTCGCCGAACATGTCGAACTTGGTGCCCGTCATCGGCACGAAGCTCACCGCGACGATCAGCACGATGCCGAGCACGCTCCAGCCGCGGTGCTGCAGCGTCCAGCGCAGCAGCCGCGCGTAGCGGCGCTGCATGCGCGGGATCAGGCCGTTGGGGCGGACCACCGCCGGCGGCGTCTTCATCCGCGCCGACATCATCGGGATCAGGCTCACCGCGACCAGCCACGAGGCCAGCAGCGACACCGAGATGGTGATCGCCAGCTGCGACATGAAGATGCTGATCTGGTTGGTCTCGCCCAGCAGGTTGGGCACGAACACGATGCAGTGGCACAGCGTGCCCGCCGACAGCGCGATCGCCACGTTGCGCGTGCCCACCACCGACGCCAGCCACGGCTGGTCGGGCATGCGCTCGCGTTCCTGGTAGATGCTCTCCACCACCACCACCGCGTTGTCGACCAGCATGCCGACCGCCAGCAGCAGCCCCATCAGCGACAGCACGTTGAGGGTGACGCCGAAGAAATGCATGAACCCGAGGGTGATGATGAAGCAGATCGGGATCGCCAGCGTCACCATCAGCGTCGACGGCCAGTGGCGCAGGAAGAAGTACAGCACGATGATCGACAGCACCAGGCCGATCGCGCCGGCCTCGACCAGCTCCAGCAACGACGAGGTCACCTCCTCGCCCATGTTCTGGGTGATCTTGACGTCGATGTCCTCCAGCCCCGGCTCGCTGCGCGCGGCCTCGACCTCGGCCAGCACGGTGCGCGAGACGTCGACCAGGTTGGCGTCGCGCTCCTTGTAGATCTCCAGCCCGACCGCCGCGCGGCCGTCGAGCCGGCGGCCGTAGTCCATGCGCTGCGGCTTGAAGCGCACCTCGGCCAGGTCGCCCAGGCGCAGGCCCTGGCGGTTGAGCACCAGTTCGCGCAGCTCGTGCAGGTCGGTGAT
Organism: Proluteimonas luteida; assembly: GCF_021191695.1. Taxonomy (GTDB): domain Bacteria; phylum Pseudomonadota; class Gammaproteobacteria; order Xanthomonadales; family Xanthomonadaceae; genus Luteimonas; species Luteimonas luteida. Next base: position 432,513 of record NZ_JAIWPT010000001.1, on the reverse strand, counting down.
CTCGCCGATCGGCTGCACCCGCAGGCGCTGGCCGCCGTCGAGGATCTGCCCGGCCGAGACCGAGAAGTTCACCGCGCGCAGCCGCGTCGCCAGTTCGTTGAGCTCGACGCCGTGCGCGGTCAGGCGGTCCGGATCGACCGCAATCTCGACCTCGTTGGGCGGCGCGCCGCTGATCTCCACCCGGGCCACGCCGGGCACGCGCTCGAGCCGGCGCTTGAGCTGACGGTCGATCAGCTCGTAACTGCCGGTCAGGTCGATGTTGCCGGCCAGCCGCAGCCGCAGCACCGGCTCGTCGCTGCTCGACCACTTGAACACGAAGTAGCGGCGGAAGTCGTCGGGCAGGTCGCCGCGGATCGCGTCGATGCGCTCGCGCGCCTCCGAGGCCGCGATCGAGATGTCCCGGTCCCAGTCGCTGAACTCGAGGAACACGCCGGCGCCGTCGGCATTCGCCTGGCCGCGCATGCGCTTGATGCCGGTCATCGTCGCCAGCGCCTCCTCGGCCGGGCGCAGCAGGTTCTGCTCGGCCTCGGCCGGCGTCGAGCCGGCGTAGGGCAGCTGCACGAACAGGAACGGCGCGGAGATGTCGGGCAGCGCCTCCAGCGGCAGGCGCACCGCGGCGATCAGGCCGATGACCACCATCGACACGAAGCACATGATGGTCGTGACCGGGCGCCGCAGGCTGAGTTCGGCGATGCTCATCGCGCCGCGGCCTCTGCGGTGGCGGCGTCGCCTTCGACGATGCCGCGCGCACGGCGGCCGCGCTCGGCGTACCAGGCGTCGGACTTGCGGTCCAGCAGGTCGTAGACCACCGGGATCACCAGCAGCGTCAGCAGCGTCGACACCGCCAATCCGCCCATGACCGTGATCGCCATCGGCGAGCGCACCTCGGCGCCCTCGCCGAAGGCCAGCGCCAGCGGCAGGAAGCCGAACAGCGTCGACAGCGTGGTCATGACGATCGGCCGCAGGCGCGTGCGTGCGCCCTCGACCAGCGCCTCGCGCTTGGCCATGCCGGCCTCGCGCAGCTGGTTGACCTTGTCGATGAGGATGATCGCGTTCTTGACCACCAGCCCGACCATCAGGATCAGGCCGATGAAGGCGACCACCGAGATCGTGTTGCCGGTGATGAACAGGCCGAGGATCGCGCCGACCATCGCCAGCGGCACCGTGAACAGGATCACGAACGGATGCAGCAGCGACTCGAACTGCGAGGCCATCACCAGGTAGACGAGGAAGATCGCCAGCGCGAACGCCAGCAGCAGCGAGCGCATCGACTCGCCCAGCTCCTCGCCCTGGCCGCCGATGTGCAGGCCGACGTCGGCGCCGAGCGGGTTGGCCGCGACCATCCGCTGCACCTCGTCGACCGCGGTGCCCAGGTCGATGCCGCGCAGGTTGGCCGAGACCACCGCCACGCGCACCTGGTCGGCACGGTGGATCTCGCTGGGGCCGGTGGTGGCGACGACGTCGGCCACCGAGTCGAGCCGCACCGCGCTGCCGCTACCCGGATTGACGATGAGGTTGCGGATGCGGTCGACCGAGTCGCGCTCGCTCTCCTGCGCGCGCACCAGCACGTCGATCTTGCGGTCGCGGAAGTTGTAGCGGGTGGCGACCTCGCCGCGCACCGCGCGCACCACCGCGTCGGCGATCTGGCGGGTGGTCAGGCCCAGCGCGCCGGCGCGTTCCTGGTCGAACACGATCTGGATCTCGGGAAAGCCCTGCTCCACCGTGCTCTTGACGTCCGCGTAGTTGGGGTTGGCGCGCAGCAGCTCGGCCATGCGCTGGCCGGCGCGGGCCAGGCTGTCGAGGTCCTGGCCGCGCAGTTCGATCTCCAGCGGCGAGGAGAAGCTGAACAGCGCCGGGCGGCTGAAATCGACCGAAACGCCCGGGTATTTGCGCATCGTCGCGCGCAGCCGCTCGGTCTGCTCGGCCTCGAACTGGCGGCTGCCGCCGCCGCTCATGACGATGCTGAGCTTGCCGATGTTCTCGCCGCTCTCGGTCGGGTTGGCGTCGAGCCGGGTGCCGCTGCCGCTGACGCCGAACAGCAGTTCGACGCCGTCGTCGTCGTCGTGCGCCAGCTGCACTTCACGGATGATGCGGTCGGTCTCGCGCAGCGGCGTGCCGGGCGGCAGCCGGGCGGTCATCTCGAAGCGGTCCTGGGCCAGCTGCGGGATCAGGTCGGTGCCCAGCAGCGGCACCAGGAACAGGCTGGCGACGAAGATCGCCGTGGCCGTGCCCAGCACCAGCCATGGCCGCGCCAGCGCGGCCGGCAACAGCCGCAGGTAGCCGCGCTCGGCGCGGTCGTAAGGCGCCATCGCGGCATCGCTGGCCCGGCCCATGACCGCACCGGTGCCGCGCGAGAGCACGCGCCAGATCCGCACGAACGCCCAGGCGATGCCCAGCAGCACGCCGCGCAGCGCGGCGCCGATGCCGCGGCCGGTCGCCGCGAACGGCTTCTGCCAGCGGCTTTGCGGACGCCATTGCGGGTGCGGCGCCTCTTCCGGGAACGACATCGGCGGCCGGCCCTTGAGCGCGGACAGCATCGGGATCAGGGTCACCGCGACCACCAGCGACACCGCGACCGCGATCGCCACCGTCAGCGCCTGGTCGCGGAACAGCTGCCCGGCGATGCCCTCGACGAACACCAGCGGCAGGAACACCGCGATGATGGTCAGCGTCGATGCGAACACCGCCATGCCGACCTCGCGGGTGCCGCTGATCGCCGCCTCGAGAATGCCCAGGCCCCGCTCGCGCGCCTTGGCGATGCTCTCCAGCACCACGATCGAATCGTCGACCACCAGGCCGGTGGCCAGCGCCAGGCCGCTGAGCGACATCACGTTCAGGCTCAGGCCCAGGCGGTCCATGAAGAAGAACGTGGTGACGATCGAGATCGGCAGCGACAGGCCGACGACCAGCGTGCTCCAGCCGCTGCGCAGGAACAGGAAGATGATCAGGATCGCCAGCGAGCCGCCGATCACCGCGTCGAGCTTGACGTCGGCGATCGCCGCGCGGATGAACTTCGACTGGTCGTCGACGACGGTCAGGGTCATGTCGCCCGGCAGTTCCCCGCGGATCGCCTGCAGCCGCGCCTGCACGGCGTCGGCGGTCGACACGGTGTTGGCGTCGCCCTCCTTGTAGATCGCCAGCTCCACCGCCTCCTTGCCGCCGAGGCGGATGATGCTCTCGCGCTCCTTGAAGCCCTGGCGCACGGTGGCGATGTCGCGCAGGCGGATCGCGCGGCCGCCGGCCACGCTGTCGCCACCACCCGACGATGCGCTCTGCACCGAGGCCGCCGCCGCCAGCACCGCCTGCGAGCCGCTGGCCGCGGCGATCGCCGCCATCTGCTGCGCCGCACTGGCAGCCGCGTTGTCGCCACCGGCCTGGGTGGACACCAGCATCTCGCCGATCTGCTCGATGCTGGCGAACTGGTTGACCGTGCGCACCAGGTAGCGCTGCGTGCCCTGGTCGAGGCGGCCGCCGGACAGGTTGATGTTCTCCTGCTGCAGGCGCTGGATCACGTTCTCGACCGGCAGGCCGATGCGCGCCAGCTGCTCGAGGTCCAGTTCGACCTGCACCTCGTCCTCGAAGCCGCCGCCGACCTTGACCGCGGCCACGCCGACCACCGGTTCGAGCTTCTTCTTCAGGTCGTCGTCGGCATAGCGGCGCAGGCGGGTGAGCTCGGTCACCGCGTCGCGCTCGCCGCTGCCGGTCAGCGCCAGGCGCAGGATCGGCTCGGTCGAGGGGTTGAAGCGCAGCAGCACCGGCGGCGTGACCTCCAGCGGCAGCGTCAGCGTCTCCAGCTTGTCGCGGACCTCGAGGCTGGCCTTGTCCATGTCGGTGCCCCAGGCGAACTCCAGCACCACGTCGCTCTGCCCGGTGCGCGAGATCGAGCGCAGCTTGCGCACGCCCTTGACCACGCCGACGGCCTCCTCGACCGGCTCGCTGACCAGGGTCTCGATCTCCGACGGCGCCGCGCCGGTGTATTCGGTGCGCACCGTCAGCGTCGGATAGCTGAGGTCCGGCAGCAGGTTGACCTTGAGGTTGCCCAGCGCGATCAGGCCGAACAGCATCAGGCTGATCGCGACCATCGCCACGGTCACCCGCCGGCGGGTGGAGAACTCGACCAGGTCGAAACGACCTGCCGGGGCCGCGTGCGGATCCACGCCGGCACCGTCGTGCGGGGCGCCGGCCATTACTGCGCGCCGTCGCTGCTGGCGTCGGCCGCGTCGGCGTCAGGCGCAGGTTCGGGCGCCTCGCCGATGACCTGCACCGGGCTGCCTTCGCGCAGTGCGACCTTGCCCGCGGTCACCACCGGCTCGCCCTCGGACAGGCCGTCGCGGACCTCGATCAGGTTGCCGTCGATGTAGCCCAGGGTCACCGGCACGCGCACCGCCTTGCCATCGCGCACGGTGTAGACCGCGGCCGTGTCGTCGTCCTCGAGCAGCGCGCTGCGCGGGATCACCAGCGCGGCGGCGCGCTGGTCGTAGTCGATGCGGATGCGGCCGAACATGCCGGCGCGCAGCATGTCGCTGCCCTCGAAGGCGCAGACCACGCGGAACGTGCCGCTGCCCGAGTCGACCACCGGCGACACGCGCTCGACCACGCCATCGAAGGTCTCGCCCGGCAGCGCATCGACCTGCAGCCGCACCGGCTGGCCGCGCTTGAGCACCCGCAGCTCGCGCTCGGGCACGTTGAGCGTGGCCTCGATGCGCGAATTGTCGACGATGCTGAAGATCGGTGTGTTGATCTGCACGAAGTTGCCGGTACGGATCATGCGCTGCGAGATCACGCCGGAGATCGGCGCGGTCACCGTGGTGTACGACAGTTCCAGCTGCGCCATCTCGTACTGCGCGCGGGCGTTGTCGAGGTCGAACTTGATCTGGTCCAGGTCGTTTGCGCTGATCATCTGCTGGCCGACCAGCTGCTGCGCGCGGCGGTAGCTGTTCTCCAGCTTGCCCATCGTCGCGCGCGACTGCTGCACCGCCAGCCGCGGGCGGTCCGGGTCCAGGCGCAGCAGCGGCTGGCCGGCGCGTACCGCGTCGCCCTCCTCGACCAGCACCTCGAGCGCGATGCCCGAGGTCTTGGCGATCACGTCGGCGCCGCGCGGCACCTCCAGCGACGCGCTGCCGGCGTAGCTGGCCGCCACGCTGCGACGGGTCACGGCTTCGGTTTCGACCGGGATCGCGGCCGGCGCATCGTCGCCGGGCTTGGCCTGGGCCCTGTCGCCGCCGCAGGCGGCCATGCCGAGGACGATCGCCAGCAATGCGGTACCGGCAACGAGGCGTCCGATGGACGCGGAAGAACGCTGTGTCGACATGTTGATGAGTGAACCCCTGCGGTGTTGTAGCAAGGTACATCACCAAAGCAATCGGACTCATGCCCCATTGGTCATGGTGCCGCCGGATTTCCGGACTCGCCGGGGTTGGGTTGCGCCGGGAACCGCAGGCTATACTCCGGCCGTCGCACGCCATCCCACGGGGCAAGGCGACACGGCAACACGCACACCCAGAACAGCCACGCTCCAGCCATTCAGGATTGCGGATACCCATCATGACGCGACCGCTGACGATCGCCGCCTGTTTCGCTCTTGCCGCCTTGTCGCTGCCGGCCGCGGCCCAGGACACGCCCCCCGCCGCCGCCCCGACCGCAGCGGCACCGGTCGGCAATGCCGAATCCGGCAAGCTGCTGACCTACACCTGCCAGGGCTGTCATGGCGTGGAGGGCTACCGCAACGTCTATCCGCACTACCACGTGCCGAAGATCGGCGGCCAGTCGACCGAGTACCTGGTCAACGCGCTGCACGAATACCGCCGCGGCACCCGCCGGCATCCGACGATGGAGGCGCAGGCGCAGAGCTTCTCCGACCAGGACATCGCCGACATCGCCGCCTTCCTGTCGGAGCTGACCCCATGAGCCGCCCCCTGCCCCGCGCCATCGCCCGTCGCGGCGTCCACGCCTGTGCCGTCCTGCTGGCAACCGCGCTGCTCGCCGCCTGCGGCGGCGGCACGCCCGACCCCGAGGCCCAGGCCCTGCACGCGGCGACCAAAGGCTCGTCGTCGGCAGGCCTGCCCAGGGGCACGGTCGACGCCGGCGCCCAGGCGGCGCTGATCAAGAGCGCGGCGACCGGCCAGACCTGCATCGACTGCCATGGCGAAGCCGGCAACGTACCGCTGGACCCGACCTACCCCAAGATCGGCGGCCAGTTCCGCGACTACCTGGCCCACGCGCTGCAGCAGTACCGCGACGGCACCCGCGACCACGCATTGATGTCGCAGCAGGCGGCCGAGCTCAGCGACCAGCAGATCGCCGACCTGGCCGCGTACTTCGCCGCCCAGCCGACCCAGCTGCGCGACCTGCGCGGAGTGCACTGACCGACCGCAAGGGGGCGTCGCAGAACACGACCGGACGAAGGCGCCGCCTTGCGTCCCATGCCCGGATCGCACCTGCCGGCGCGCTGGGAGACCGGATTCCGGTGGCCACCGCCGCGCGTGCCGCAGGCCTGGAGGCGGCCTTGCCGGCGTCTTCGCCTATGATGGCCAGACGCCAGTGTGCAGGCCCGGACGAGCCATGACGCAACAAGATGCGGTGACGCGGGGAACGATCGAGACGGTGCTTGCCGCGCTCGATCTCGAGGCCGGCAGCGATGCCGTGCTGGCCCGGGCGGTGCAGCTGGCAGGCGCGCATGCGGCCTGCCTGGTCGTGCTGCACGTCATCGAGGCGGATCCGGTGCCGTCGACCGCCGCCCATCTGAATGTCGCCGAGAGCGAACTGCGGGCGAGGCTGGAACGACAGGCGCTTGCCGCCATCGAGACGCGACTGGCCGGCGGCGACCGGCCGCAGCGGACCGATGTGCTGGTCGCGTTCGGATCGCCGCACGCCTGCATCGCGCAGGTGGCGTGCGAACGCCACGCGGATGTCGTCGTGATCGGACCCGGCAAGAACGGCACGCTCAGGGACAAGCTCCTGGGCTCGACGGCGGACAGGGTGATCAGGACGTCGGCCGCACCGGTCCTGGTGGTCAGGAAACCGTCGGCATCGCCTTATCGGCACCTGGCCGTCGCCGTCGACGGCTCGCCGCAATCGGCCGACGCGGCCATCGAGGCCCGCAGGCTGGCGCCCGATGCCGCCATGCAGCTGGTCCAGGCCGTCGACGTTCCGCTCCCCTTCCAGCAGGCGATGCTGCGCGCCGGGATGTCGCGGGCCGATATGGTCCGATACCGCGCGGCACTGGTCGACAAGGCACGCGAGGAGCTGTCCGCCTTCCAGCGCGAGATGCCGGGAGCGGAGACGGCCCGTGTCCGCGTTCTCGATGGCGATCCCGGTCCCGCCCTGGTGCGTTTCTCGGAAGGCCCGCGCGTCGACCTGCTGGCGATGGGATCGCACGGGCGCGGCGCCGTGGCGCAGGCCCTGCTCGGCAGCGTGGCGCGGCGGGTGCTTGCGGAAGCCGCATGCGATGTCCTGGTGGTGACCAGCCGGCAATGACCGGACGCAGCGCCGGAAGCGATGCCGGGCGCCCGCGGGACTCAATGGAAATCACGGCTGTCGACCGCCATGTCGCCGAGCAGCCCGCTCAGGTCCAGCAGCCGCTGCGCGACCACGTGGCGCACGCCGTCGACCGCCTGCAGGCGGCCGCTGACCTGCAGCAGCCGCGCTTCCAGATACGGCCGGCGCTGCGCCTCGGCGATGCGCTGGCGGACCACCACGTTGACCATGCCGTGCTCGTCCTCGAGGGTCATGAAGGTCACGCCGCTGGCGGTCTGCGGGCGCTGCCGCAATGTCACCAGGCCGGCCACGCGCACGTGCCGGCCATGCGCAAGGCCGGCGAGTTCGCGCGATTCCAGGCACCGCCGCGCGCGCAGCCGGGCACGCAGCAGGCGCAGCGGATGCGGGCCGAGCGTGGTGCCGGTGCTGGCGTAGTCGGCGCGCATGTCGGCGGCGGCATCGGGTGGCGGCAATGCCACCGGCGCCTCGACGGCCGAGGTCCGTGGCTCGAACAGCGGCAGTTGCGCTTCCACGCCCGACACCGCCCAGCGTGCGCGGTGCCGGTGCCCCGCCAGGCCGCGCAGTGCGCCGGCATCGGCCAGCAGCGCCCGCGCCCGCGCGTCCAGCGCCGTGCGTCCGCACAGGTCGGCGAGATCGGCGAACGGCGCCGTCACCCGCGCGGCGGCGATGCGCTGCGCGTCCGCCTCGCGGAAGCCATGGACCATGCGCAGGCCCATGCGGATCGCGAACGTGGCGGGACCCGGCGCGGCCGCGCCGGATGGAAGCGCGGATCCGGCTTCGGTGCGCTCGAGCGTGCAGTCCCAGTCGCTTGAGCGCACATCGACCGGACGCACCGCGATGCCGTGGCGCCGCGCATCCTGCAGCAGCTGGTCGGGACTGTAGAACCCCATCGGCCAGCTGTTGATCATCGCGCAGGCGAACGCGGCCGGATGGTGGCACTTGAGCCACGAGCTGGCGTAGGCCAGCAGCGCGAAGCTGGCCGCGTGCGACTCGGGAAAGCCGTAGCTGCCGAACCCCTTGATCTGCTCGAAGATGCGTTCGGCGAAATCCAGCGTATAGCCGTTCCTCAGCATGCCGGCCAGCAGCCGGTCGCGATGCGGCTCCAGCCCGCCGGTACGCTTCCATGCCGCCATCGAGCGGCGCAGCGCGTCGGCCTCGCTGGCGCTGAAATCGGCCGCGACCATCGCGATCTGCATCACCTGCTCCTGGAACAGCGGCACGCCGAGCGTGCGCCGCAGCACCGCCTGCAGTTCCGGCGACGGATAGTCGACGGGCTCTTCGCCGCCGCGCCGGCGCAGGTAGGGGTGCACCATGTCGCCCTGGATCGGCCCGGGCCGCACGATCGCGATCTGGATCACCAGGTCGTAGAACCTTCGCGGCCGCAGCCGCGGCAGCATCGCCATCTGCGCGCGCGATTCGATCTGGAACACGCCGATGGTGTCGGCGCGGCCGATCATGTCGTAGGTATCGCCGTCCTCGGGCGGGATCGTCGCGACCGCCAGGTCCGGCCCGTCATGCCGGCGCAGCAGGTCGAAGCAGCGACGCAGCGCGGTCAGCATGCCCAGCGCCAGCACGTCCACCTTCAGCAGGCCGACCGCGTCCAGATCGTCCTTGTCCCACTGGATCACGGTGCGCTCGGGCATCGCCGCGTTCTCGACCGGCACCAGGGTGTCGAGCGGATGCTCGGAGATCACGAAGCCGCCGGGATGCTGCGACAGGTGCCGCGGCAGGCCGACCAGTTGCCCGGTCAGCGCCAGCACCCGCCGCAGCAGCGGATCGGCCGGGTCGAAGCCGTATTCGCGCAGCCGCGCGTCGTCCGGCATCGCCATGCTCCAGCGCCCGACCGCGCGCGCCAGGGTGTCGATCCGGTCCTGCGGCATGCCCAGCGCGCGGGCGACCTCGCGCACCGCGCCGGCGCCGCGCCAGGTGATGGCCACCGCCGCCAGCGCGGCGCGGTGCCGGCCGTAATGGCCGAACACGTACTGGATGACCTCCTCGCGCCGCTCGTGCTCGAAATCGACGTCGATGTCCGGCGGCTCGTCGCGGTCGGCGGAGATGAAGCGCTCGAACAGCAGCTGCGAACGCGACGGGTCGACCTCGGTGATGCCCAGCGCGAAGCAGACCACCGAGTTCGCCGCCGAGCCGCGACCCTGGCACAGGATGCCGCGGCCGCGGGCGAAGCCGACGATGTCGTGCACGGTCAGGAAGTAGTTCTCGTAGCCCTTGCGCGCGATCAGCGCGAGCTCGTGGTCGATCTGCGTGCGGACGCGGTCGATCTCCCCGGGCTTGGCGAGCGCGCCGCTGGCGATGCGCCGGTCCAGGCCCTCGTCGGCCAGCCTGCGCAGCCAGCTGGCCGCATCGTGCCCGGCCGGCACCAGCTCGCGCGGGTACTGGTACAGCGGCCGCAGCGAACCGAGGTCGAAGCGGCAGCGCGCGGCGATGCGCACGCTCTCGTCGAGCAGCGCGCGCGGATACAGCCCGCCGAGCACGGCACGCGGCCGCAGGTGGCGTTCGCCATTGGCGAACAGGCGCGTGCCCGCCTCCGCCACCGGCACGTGGTGCCGGATCGCGGTCAGCGTGTCCTGCAGCGCACGCCGTCCGCGCGCATGCATGTGCACGTCGCCGGCGGCGACCAGCGGCATGTCGAGCCGCGCGCCCAGCGCCTGCAGCTGCGCCAGCCGCGCGGCGTCGTCCGGGCCCAGGTGCAGCCCGACCGCCAGCCAGGCGCGCTGCGGGAACAGCGCCTGCAGCCAGCCGCCGTCGGCGATGTCGGGCACCGCCCCGGGCAGCCACAGCGCCAGCAGCCCGTCGGTGCCGCCGGCGAAATCCCGTCGCAGCAGCCGGTAGTCGCCCTTGTCGGCGCGCCGCCGCGCCTGGGTGATCAGCCCGCACAGGCGCTGGTAGCCGGCCAGCGATTCGACCAGCAGCACGCAGGCCGGGCCGTCGGCAAGGCGCAGCTCGCTGCCGACGACCAGCGGCAGCCCGACCCGGCGCGCGGCCTGCCACGCGCGGACGATGCCGGCCAGCGAGCACTCGTCGGTGATCGCCAGCGCGCGGTAGCCGTGGGCATGGGCGCGCTCGAACAGTTCGTCCGCGGTCGAGGCGCCGCGCTGGAAGCTGAAGGCCGACAGGCAGTGCAGTTCGGCATAGGCCGGCGCGGCATCGCCGGCGCTCATGCGAACAGGCCGTGCAGCATGAACTCCGACGTCGCCCCGGGCGCCGCGTGCACCCAGGCCTGCTGCCCCTGGCGGGTCTCGACGCGGTAGTAGTCGCGGCGCACGTCGCCGTCCCACCATCCGCTTTCGATGCGTTCGGGGCCGGCCAGGAACCGCAGCGGCGCGGCGCGCAACGGGACCGCCTGCGGCAACAGCCAGCCCGGACGTGGCGGCTGCGCGCTCGTCCCGGCCGGTGCCTGCGACGACGCCGGCCGCGATGCATGTTCCGGGCGATGGTCGGCATGCACCTGCAGCCCCTGCACCGCCGCGTCGCCGAGCCGCCCGCGCAGGCGTTCGCGCAGTTGTTCCCACGGCATCGACTGCTGCGGGCGGGCATCGAACAGTTCCCGGTGTTCCGGTGCGAACGCGGGCAGTTCGCGGGCGATCAATCGCAGGCCGCGGACCGGGGCCGGCACCTCGGCCCGTTCCAGCCGCATGCGCGCGACCTCCAGCAGCATGCCGGCCTCGCGCTCGGTGCCCAGCAGGCCGACGCCGACCACGGTGTCGGCATGGTGCTCGTGCTGCAGCCGCAGTTCGAAACGCTGCACGCCACCGTCGCGGCCGGCGAGGTAGGCGGCCAGGTCCGCGGTCAACCGGCGCAGCGGGAACAGCAGCGCCTGGTGCGACTCGACCTCGAAGCCGAGTTCGACGCGGCCATCGAAACGGTCCGGCGGCCGGTACCAGGCCAGCGGCAGCGGCGCCTCGCCGCTGATCCGCTGCAGATGCCGCAGCACGTCGGCCGGAAAACGTCGTCCCAGCCCGGCGCGCGGCAGGGCCAGCACGTCGGCCACCCGTCGCAGCCCCATCCGGGACAGGGCGGTGGCGACCTCGGGCGCGAAGCCGGCGCGCCGCAGCGGCAATGCCGCGACCGCCGCGCGCATCGCCCCGGCATCGGCGATCGCCAGGCCGTCATGGACATTGGCCAATGCCCGCGCCGCCGCCGGATGCGGCGCGGCGACGATGCGGTGGCGGAAGCCGAGTGCGTCCAGCTCCGTGCGCAGCCGCGCCTCGAACCGCGGCCAGGGACCGAACAGGCCGAGGCTGGCCTGGACCTCCAGCACCAGCGCATGCGGGAATGCCAGGCTGACCTGGGAACTGAAGCGGTAGGCCCAGGCGGCGAGGAACCGCTGCCAGTGCGCCGGCGCGTCGGGATCGTGGTCGAACGTGACCAGGTCGGCGGCCAGTGCCCGCGCGGCCATCAGCGTCAGCCCCGGACGCAGGCCGCGCGCGCGGCCCGCCGGGTTCACCGCATGCAGCACGCGCCGCTGCGCGGGCCCGGCGACCAGCGCCAGCGGCGTGTCCGCGGCGTCGCGGCGGCGGCGCAGCACGGCGTCGAGCGCCAGCTGCGGCAGCAGGATGCAGGCCCAGCGCATGCGCCGCTCACCCGCCCGCCAGCGCCGGCAACGGCAGCGGCCGTGGCGGCGCCAGTCCACCGCGGCACTTGAGGATGCGCAGTTGCGCCGGGCGGGCGTCGATCGCGATCCGCAGCGCGGCCGGCGACGGATTGCGCGCCGCATGCGCGGGACGCGTGGCGAAGGCCAGCGTACGCCCGGTCTCGGCCGCGACCTGCAGCCGCCGCAGCGCGCGGTCGTCGGCCGCGGGCGGCCAGCACAGCACCGCGCCGCAGCTGCCCGAGCGCAGGCACTGCTCGGTGGCCCACAGCGCATCGCGCGGGTCGTCGGCCACCACCACGTGCAACTGCCGCAGGTCGATGCCCGCCGCCTGCCAGGCCGGCGCGAACGGCCGGTAGGGCGGCGCCACCAGCACGAGCCGTTCGCCGGCCCGCGACAGCCGTGCCAGCGCCGGCCACAGCAGCTGCAGTTCGCCGATGCCGTCGGCCTCGGGCAGCAGTTCGGTCAGCGCCGCCTCCGGCCAGCCGCCGGTCGGCAACGCGGCATCGAGCGCGGCGTGTCCGCTCGGCTGGGCGCCGGTCGGCGGCGCGGCATGCGGCCGCCCCTTCCACAGCCGGCGGTCGTCGAACAGCGCATCCAGTGCCGCCACGGCGACCATGTCAGCCGCGGCGCACCAGGCCACAGAACACGCCTTCGAGCGCGAACGCCTGGTCGGCCCTGACCTCGATCGGCGCATAGGCGGGATTGCGCGGCAGCAGCTGCAGCACCCCGCCGCGCCGCCGCAGGCGCTTGATGGTCAGTTCGCCATCGAGACGGGCAACGACGATCTGGCCGTCGTGCGCATCGGCCGCGCGGCGCACGCCGACCAGGTCGCCGTCGAGGATGCCGTCGTCGATCATCGAGTCGCCCTGCACCCGCAGCAGGTAGTCGGGCGGCTGGGAGAACGTGCGCGCATCGAGGGCCAGGGTGTCGGAGAGGCCGGCATCGGCGCCGATCGGCAGGCCGGCCGCGACCCGGCCCAGCACCGGGACCTGCAGCAGCGCCTGCGTTCCCCCGACCGGACGGATGCCCCGGGCCTGCCCGGCGGTGACGGCGATCAGCCCCGCTTCGGCCAGCGCCAGCACGTGCTTGCGGGCCGCCCCGCGCGAGGCCAGGCCGCAGGCCGCGGCGATCTCCGCCAGGGTCGGCGGCTGGCCCTGCACGGCGACCCGTTGCCGGATGAAGTCGAGGATGCGGCGACGGCGGGAAGCGGGATCGATCATGGAGTACATATGTACTCCATGGCGGAATCGCACGCCAGCATTTCCTTGCCGGCGCCTTGGGCAGGGGGCCGGAAAAGCCTTGCATTCAGGCTTTCTGCTTGTTGTTTTTCAAAGTCCTATAAGACATACATGATGCTATATGTGTGCATTCCCCGGGCGTCGCTGCTAGCATGCGCCACCCCTTGGGGAGTAGCCGGCTTCCGCACCGCGGAAGCACCTGCGTCAACACACTCGGTCCGTTGCGGCCGTGGCGCAGGTCACCCGTCCAGGTTGGCGAGACCAGCGGTATTCCGGCGCAACGGAGGTTGGGCGTGCCGGCATGCCGTTGTCCGTCCCCGCCCCGGCCTGCGAGTTCCCATGTCCCTGCTTTCGATCCTGCTGCTCGGCTTCGCCATGTCGACCGATGCCTTCGCCGCCGCCGTCGGCAAGGGCGTCGCGATGCAGACCCCGCGCTTTCCCGATGCCCTGCGCGCGGGCCTGATCTTCGGCGTCATCGAGGGACTGACCCCGGTCGTCGGCTGGGCGCTGGGCCTGGCGGCCGCCGCCTACATCACCGCCTGGGACCACTGGATCGCCTTCGTCCTGCTGCTGGTGCTCGGCGGCCGCATGATCCATGCCGGCCTGAAGGCCGAGGGCAACGATCCCGAACCGCCGCAGCGCCACGGGTTCTGGAACCTGGCCGCGACCGGCTTCGCCACCAGCATCGACGCGATGGCGGTCGGCGTGGGCCTGGCCTTCCTCGACGTCAACATCGGGCTGGTCGCCACGGTCATCGGCATCTGCACGCTGGTCATGGTGACCACCGGAATCATGCTCGGCCGCGCGCTGGGCACCATTGCCGGCCGGCGCGCGGAGATCGTCGGCGGCCTGATCCTGGTCGGCATCGGCAGCTTCATCCTGTACGAGCATCTCTCCGGCGCCGGCGGTCTGCCGCTCTGACGTGCCGGTGACGCCGCTGCGCCGCCGCCGGCGCCCTCGGGTATAACAGCCTCCCCTCTCCCTTCAGGCTGGCCCATGCGATTCGAGGATGTCTACGTCACCGCGACCGGCGCGTATTTCCCCGGCGATCCGGTCGGCAACGACCGCATCGACGACTACATCGCCCCGCTCAACGCGATGTCGCCGCGGATCAAGCGCCGCATCCTCGGCGAGAACGGCATCCATACCCGGCACTACGCCCTCGACACCGACGGCAACAGTACCCACAGCGCCGCGCAGCTGGCCGCGGCCGCGGTGCGCGACTGCATCGGCACCGATGCGTCCGCCTTCGCCGGCATCGACCTGCTGGCGGCGGCCTCGTCCTGCGGCGACCTGATCCTGCCCGGCTTCGCCAACCAGGTGCAGGCCGAACTCGGCGCGCCGGCGATGACCGCCGCCAGCCACCATGGCGTCTGCGCATCCGGCATGGCCGCGCTGCACCATGCCGCGCTGGCGCTGCAGGCCGGCAGCCATCGCGAGGCCGTGGTCGCCACCGCCGAGTTCCCGTCGCGGCTGTTCAAGCGCTCGCGCTTCGCGCCGGCCGGCTACAACGCCGACTTCGACGCGCATTTCCTGCGCTGGATGCTGTCCGACGGCGCCGGCGCATGGCGCCTGTCGCGCAACCTGCCCGTGGCCGGCATCGCGCTGCGGCTCGACCACCTGCACCTCAAGTCGTTCTCCGGGGAGCTGCCGCTGTGCATGCAGGCGGGCCTGTCGGCCGGCGGCCGCCGCTGGGGCGACTATCCCGACTTCAGCGCCGCCGACGCCGACGGCGCGATGCTGCTGCGCCAGGACATCCGCCTGCTGCCGCAGCTGTTCGACGTCGCCACCCACGAGTACGTGCAGCTGGCCGAGGCCGGGATCGTCGACCCGGCCGCGATCGACCACTTCCTGTGCCACTACTCGTCGCGGAAATTCGCCCCGGTGGTGCGCCGCTGCCTGCAGCTGGCGCAGCTGGAGATCCCGGAAGCGCGCTGGTACAGCAACCTCGCCTTCCGCGGCAACCTCGGCTCGGCGTCGATCTTCACGATGCTGCACGACTTCCTGCGCGAGCGGCAGCCGCGACCGGGCGAGCGGATCCTGCTGTTCGTCCCCGAGTCGGGCCGGTTCAGCGTGGCCTTCGCGACCCTGACCGTCGTCGAGGCCGGCGATGCGACAGCGTCCCGGCCCCCCGCGCCAGCGGCCGCAACCCCGGCGCCGGCGGCCGACGCAGCCGGGGCCGACGACCTGCCGCCTCCGCCGCACAGCGCCGATCCCGACACCCAGCTGCCGGAGGTCGCGCGCCTGCTGCGCGAGCTGGCCCTGGTCTGGCACGACTACCGCAGCCGGGTCTGGCGGACGCCGCTGGTGCGCCGGATCCTCGACGGCAGCGTCGGCAAGGCCGACTACGTCGGCTGGATGGAGCAATGGGTGCCGCAGGTCCGCGAAGGCAGCCTGTGGATGCGCGAGGCCGCCGACCACCTGACGCCGAAGTACGCGGTGCTGCGCGAGACCGTGCACCACCACGCCGACGACGAACAGTACGACTACAACGTGCTGTTCGAGGACTACCGCAACGCCGGCGGCCGGGTCGCATCGCTGGACGCGTTGCGCCGCAACCCCGGCGGCGAGGCGCTCAATGCCTACCTGCACGCGCGCGCGGCACAGCCGGACGCGGTCGGCCTGCTCGGCGCGATGTACATCATCGAAGGCACCGGCCAGCGCATCGTGCCGGCGCTGCTGCCGCTGCTGCGCCAGCGCCTGGGCTGGCTCGGCAAAAGCTTCCGCTTCCTCGCCTACCACGGCGAGAACGACGTCGCCCACCTGCAGCGCTGGCTGCAGGCGCTGGAGGTCGCGATCGGCATCGGCGGGCGCGAGGCGGCCGACGAGATCCTCGAGGATGCCCGCCATGTGGCGGTACTGTATGCGCGGCAGCTGGCGATGATCCGTTGAGCGCCGCGGACCGTGGAGCGGGGATCGCTCCACCGGACACGGCGCCGGAGGCTTTCCGGCAGAGCAGGCACGAGCAGCGCGCTACGAGGAAGACGCGATGAGCAGGACCGAGGACTGGCTGAACGCCGCGCACGATCCGCGCGATCCCAATCCGTGGCTGGCGCTGTACCTCGACGCCAGCGGGCCGCTGGCCGACGACGTCAAGCGCGCCTGGCTGACCGATGCCGCGTCGCGTTCGCGCCAGTTCGTGCTGCCGGTGGTGCGGCCGCTGGCGAGGCTGTCGATCGTGATGATCCAGTTGCTGAAGATCGTGCTGCCGAAGCGCTTCACCTCGTCGAAGTGGCTGCACCGCACCATCGTCTGGGGCATGGCCACCTTCGTCAGCCCGGAGGCGAACTGGCTGATCCTCCGGCATTTCCACCTCGGCTCGCAGGTGCTGTCCTTCATCGGCCGCAACGCCCTGCCCGACCGCGAACTGCCGTCGCACCCGCTGAGCCCGCCGGACATCGCCGCGCTGCGCGACGACGTGTTCCTGCAGCACGACCTCAACCTGTTCAACTTCATCATCGACCTCAACCGCGAACTCGGCGGCCAGCCGATCCGGCCACCGGCCGAGCTGGATTTCTCGATGATCCGCCAGCCCGGGCTGCGGCTGGAGGACATGCCGCGGCGCTGGACCAACTTCATCGACCTGCAGACCGCGATCGAGGTCTACACCCCGGTCTACCAGCTGTTCCTGACCGACAACGACTTCTGGCGCGCGACCAACTCGTTGCAGCTCGACGAGATCGTCGGCATCTATGCCGCCACGCTGCTGCAGCGGCCGGACTACCTGGTGTTCCTCAACAACAAGCATCCGCTGGTGCCGCTGACCACGCTGCGCGCCGGTTTCCGCCTGGTGCTGCACGGGCTGTCGACCGAGATGCTGCACGCGCTGCTGAGCCGCGCCAAGGCGCAGGCGCCGCAGCCGGTCGCCTAAATGCGAGGCTGGCAGTCATCTGCCGGTTCTTTCCCGGTTCCCGGGATTTCTCGAGGTCGGGGCAACGCCCCGGACGCCAGGACCGCGCCCGGGACGACAGAAGAACGCATGAGGCGTCTTGTCTCCTGCCCGGAGACCAGTCAAGAAAAAGGCCGCGACGGGCGCGGCCTTTCTCATCGACATGGACTGCCGCGCTTACGACTGCAGCGGGATCACCCGGATCTCGACGCGGCGGTTCAGCGCACGGCCCTGCTCGGTGCTGTTGTCGGCGACCGGGCGGGTCTTGCCGAAACCGACGATCTCGAAACGCTGGCGCAGCAGGCCCTGGCCGATCAGGTAGTTGCCCACCGCATCGGCACGCTGCTGCGACAGGCGCTGGTTGACCGCATCACTGCCGACGCTGTCGGTATGGCCGGAGATCTCGACGATCGTCTGGTCGTACTCCTGCAGCGTGCGGGCGACGTTGTTGAGCGCCGGGTAGAACTGCGCCTTGAGATCGGCCTTGCCGAAGTCGAAGGTCACGCCGTCGGGCAGGTTGAGCTTGATGACGTCGCCCTCGCGGTCGACCTGGATGCCGGTGCCCTGGGTCTGGCGACGCAGTTCGGCTTCCTGACGGTCCTGGTAGGCGCCGATCGCGCCACCGGCAAGGCCGCCGACACCCGCGCCGACCATCGCGCGCTGGCGGCGCTCGGTCGCGTCGGAGCCGCTGAGCAGGCCGGCGACGGCACCGATGCCGGCACCGATCAGCGCGTTGTTGCGGGTCCGGTTGGGATCGTCCGGGGCATTGGTCTGGCCGGTGTAGCTGGCGCAGCTGGTGAGCAGCAGGGCACCTGCGATCGCGGTGGTGATCATGCTGGTCGAACGGGCTGTGATCGGTTTGCCCATGGTCGGATCTCCTGTATGACATGTGATGTCGGACGAATGGCGCGGTGGACGGACTGGCCGTGCACCGAGTGGACGCGGCCGACGTTACCCCGCCGGCAATGCATGCGGAGTGACGGCCGCGCCGCCTATTCAGGAAGAGTTGGGGCAACCCGGCCGAGCGCCCGGCTCAGCGCGTCGCCTGATAGGCGGCGAGCGCGGCATCGCGGCCGGCGGCCAGGTCGACGATCGGCCGGCGCGGATAGTCCGGCGCAATGCGCGCCAGCTGCGCGGGCGCCTCCCATGGGCTGAAGCGCAGCGGCACCGGCAGTCCGGCCAGTTCCGGCACCCAGCGGGCGATGTAGCGGCCGTCGGGATCGCACTTCTGCGCCTGCGTCACCGGATTGAACACGCGGAAATACGGCGCGGCATCGGCACCGGTGCCGGCGATCCACTGCCAGCCCAGGGTGTTGTTGGCCAGGTCGGCATCGACCAGGGTGTCCCAGAACCAGCGCGCGCCCTCGCGCCAGTGCATGCGCATGTGCTTGCACAGCCAGCTGCCGACGACCATGCGCACGCGGTTGTGCATCCAGCCGGTCTGCCACAGCTCGCGCATGCCGGCGTCGACGATCGGCACGCCGGTCATGCCCGCGCGCCACGCGGCCAGCTGGGCCTCGTTGCGGCGCGCCCAGGCGAAGCCGTCGAAGCGCGGATTGAAGTTGTGCGAGGGCGTGGTCGGGAAATGGTGCAGCAGGTGGTGGGCGAACTCGCGCCAGCCCAGTTGCCGCACGAATGCGTCGATGTCGGCGCCGGTGCCTGCACTGCGCAGCGTCTCGAGCTCGGCGGCCACCCGCCACGGCGCGATCTCGCCGAAATGCAGGTGCGGCGACAGGCGCGAGGTGCCGGCCTGGTCGGGCCGCTCGCGGCCCTGCCGGTAGCCGTGCAGGGCGCCGTCGACGAACACCTCCAGCATTTCGTGCGCCCCGGCCTCGCCCGGCGTCCACGACGGCCAGAAGCCGGCGTCCCAGTCGTGCGCGGAACGCAGCAGCAGGTCGTCGAGCGCGACCCCGTGCGGGCCGGCCTCGACCTTGGGCAACACGCCCGGCGCCTGCCACGGTGGCGCCAGCCGCCACGATGCCAGCGCCTTGCGCCAGAACGGGGTGAACACCTTGTACGGCCCGCCTTGCCCGGTCGCCAGCGTCCACGGCTCGAACAGCAGCGCGCCGTCGTGGCTTTCGGCGCGCACGCCGGCGCCGCGCAGGGCGCGCTTGATCTTCGCGTCGCGCTGCTCGATCGCCGGTTCGTAGCGCCGGTTCCAGAACACCGCCTCCGCCTCGCAGGTGTCGACCAGGGTGCGCAGCGTCGGCAGCGTCGGCCCGTGGAACAGCCGCAACCGGCTGCCGCGCCGGCGCAGCGCGGCATCGAGCGCGGCCAGCGAACGGTGGCGCCAGGCATCGGAGGCCGCGCCGGGCGCCCAGTCGCCCTCCTCGTCCGGCGCGTGGATGTAGACGCAGACCGGCGCCAGCCCGGCCTCCAGCGCGGCGCGCAGGGCGGGATGGTCGTCGAGCCGGAGGTCGTTGCGGAACCAGACGAGCGCATTCGCCATGGCAGGTCCTGGATGGGGGGACGATGGTCACGACACCGTACAGCGCGGGACGTCGGACACGGATGATGCGGCATGCAGGCCAATCCGGGGCGCGGCGCCAGCCGGATGCCTGCATCGGCGGCAACCGCGCTGCACCGTGACGGGCCTTTTTCGCCCGCTTCCGTCAAAATTACGGGCTTGGGCTCGCGGCACCGCCGCGATGCGCCCCCCGCAACCGGTACCGCCTGTCGTGAGCGAATCGCCTCCCTCCCCCTTCCCGCTGGAACCCACGCCCGCCGAGGCGCAACGCGCCATCGCCGAGGAGTTCGCCTTCTTCGGCGACTGGTCGGAGCGCTACCAGTACCTGATCGACCTGGGCCGCAAGCTGCCGCCGTTCCCCGATGAGTGGAAGACCGAGGAACACCGCCTGCACGGCTGCCAGTCGATGGTCTGGATCGTGCCGTCGGGCGACGCGACGCGGCTCGATTTCGCCGCCGCCAGCGACTCGGCGATCGTCTCCGGCCTGATCTATCTCGCCCTGCGCGTCTATTCGGGCCGCAGCGCGCAGGAAATCGTCGCGACCGACGCCAGCTACATCGGCGACATCGGCCTGGCGAAGCACCTGTCGCCGACCCGCAGCAACGGCCTCGCCGCGCTGCTGGCCTTCATCCGGGCCCGCGCGCAGACCGCCCTGCAGTGAGCGCACCCGACGACCCGCACCAGCCCCCGGCCGACGACCACGACGACAGCCGCGCGGCGCCGCTGCGCAACCGCGATTTCCGCGCACTGCTCGGCTACCGCATCTGCACGATCCTGTCCTACCAGATCGTCGCGGTCACCGTCGGCTGGTACATCTACGAGCAGACCCGCAACCCATGGATGCTGGGCCTGATCGGCCTGGCCGAGGTGCTGCCGTATTTCTGCGTCGCGCCGTTCGCCGGCTACCTGGTCGACCAGCTGCCGCGCCGGCGGCTGGGCATGGCGGCGGCCGCGGGCCTGGCGGTCACGCCGCTGCTGCTGGCGCTGATGGTGCTGGGCACCATCGGCGGCGGCGTCTGGCTGCTGTACCTGCCGATCATGCTGACCGGCATGGTGCGGGCCTTCCTCGGCCCGGTCTACAACGCCCTGTTCGCGCGGATCCTGCCGCGCACCCAGTACGCGCGCGGCGCCAGCCTGGGCAGCATCGTGTTCCAGAGCGCGCTGGTGATCGGTCCGGCGATCGGCGGTGCGCTGATCAAGCCGATCGGCATTCCCGGCGTGTTCGTGCTGGCCGCGCTGCTGGCGCTGGCGGTGGTCGTGTTCCTGGCGCGGATGCAGGTCAGCGAACCGCCACGGCAACCGCAGCGCGACCCGATCTTCGCCAGCATCGCCGAGGGCGCCCGCTTCGTGTTCGGCCACCAGATCCTGCTCGGCGCGCTGGCGCTGGACATGTTCGCGGTGCTGTTCGGCGGCGCGATCTCGCTGGCGCCGGCGTTCATCCACGACATCCTGCACTACGGGCCCGAGGGCCTGGGCATCCTGCGCGGTGCCCCGGCGCTGGGCGCGGTGGCGATGGGCATCTGGCTGGCCCGCCATCCGATCCAGCACAACGCGGGGCGCGTGCTGCTGATCGCCGTGGCCGGATTCGGTGCCTGCATGATCGGCTTCGGCCTGTCGACGCTGTTCTGGCTGTCGGCGTTCTTCCTGCTGCTGTCGGGCATGTGCGACGGCGTCTCGGTGGTGATGCGCTCGACGATCATGCAGCTGGCCACGCCCGACCACATGCGCGGCCGGGTGTCGTCGATCAACGGCCTGTTCGTCGGCTCGTCGAACGAGATCGGCGCCTTCTACATGGGCTCGATGGCACGCCTGCTCGGCCTGGTGCCCGCGGTCGTGTTCGGCGGCTTCGTCACCATGGGCGTGGTCGCGGTCACCGCGAAGAAGGCGCCGAAGCTGCGGCGGCTGGACCTGCGGGAGCTGCATTGACGGCCGTGATTGGTGATTGGTGATTCGGAAAAGCAGGTTCACCGGATACGATAAAGCCCACCAATGGCGGGCTTCATTCTGGAGCAGATCCGTCTGCGATCGTGATTCGCTTCTTCGAATCACGAATCACCAATTACCGCTTCCCGATCAATCCCCCATCTGCTTCTGCAGGTGCTCCCAGCGCTCCTGCTCGTCGATGGTGCGCTCGGCGGTCAGGCGCGCCTCGAGCCGGTCCAGGCCGATCTCCTCGCCCGAATCGACGCTGTAGCCGTATTCGCCCGAATCTACGCGCTTGAGGGTGCTGTCGATCTTGCCGATCAGCTTGCGGTAGCGGTCGCGGGTACGCAGCTCCAGTGAGTTCTCGGTCTCGCGGGTGGCGCGCTCGGCCTCGTCGCCGACGTCGCGCACTTCGTCCTTCAGGTTCTCGATCGTCTGCTTCGATTCCTCGACCAGATCCGCGCGCCACTGCAGCAGGCGCTGGCGGAAGTACTCGAGCTGCAGCGGGCTCATGTACTCCTCGTCGGCCGAGGGCTTGTAACCGGCCGGCACGATGGGACGGCCGGTTTCTTCATCAGTCTTGTACGACACCACTTTCACCTTGGTTTTCGGTGCGGGCTCGGCCGGGCGCGCGACGACGGCGACGGCGACCTTGCCGGCGGGACGCGCGCGCGGCGTGGGCGCCGCGGATTTCTGGACGGCCGGGGTCGGCACCGCCGCTGTCTTGGCCGATGCCGTCTTCGCCGGCGCGGGCTTGGCCGTCGCGCTGGTGGACACCGACTTGGCCGGCGCAGCCTTCTTGGCGACAGGCTTCTTCGCGACAGCTGCGGGCGCGGCCGGCTTCGCCACTGCGGTCTTCGCAGCAGCCTTGGCCGGCGCGGCCTTGCTGGATTTCGTTGCCGGCGCCGGCTTCTTCGCCGCCGCCTTCGGGGTCGAAGCCTTCGCGGGCTTCTTCGCGGCGGCCGGTGCGGATGTCCGGGCGGCAGCCTTCCCGGCGACCGCCGGCTTGGCGGCCGTCTTCTTCGCAGCCGGTTTCGTCGCTGCCTTCGAGGCCAGCGGTTTCGACGCGGACTTGCCGGCAGCCTTCTTCACCGCCGCCTTTCCGGCCGCTGGCCTGGATGCAGCCGCCTTCTTCGCGGCCACGGGCTTCGCAGGCGCCTTGGCGGCGGGCTTGGCGGCCTTCTTGACGGCCTTCTTCGCGGTTTTCTTGACTGCCACGTGCTGCGTTCCTTGTCATTCCCTTGGACGGGGAAGCGGGGTGTTATACCCTGCAAACCCCGCAGCGGCAACCGCAACCGGCTGCCCAGTTCATCGCCCCCGCCGGCCTGTCGTGATCGAGCGCTTCCTGATTGTCCTGCTGCGCGGCTACAAGCGTTGGATCAGCCCGATGCTGGGGCAGCGCTGCCGCTTCCATCCCACGTGTTCCGAGTACGCGATGATCGCCATCGCCCGCTACGGCGCCCTCAAGGGCGGCTGGCTGGCGGCGCGACGGCTCGGACGCTGCCACCCCCTGCATCCGGGCGGACACGACCCGGTGCCGATGCCGCAACAGGAGTCCAAGCGATGACCGACACCCTGATCCTCAATGCCCGCCTCGTGAACGAGGGCCGGATCACCGAGGGCGACCTGCGCATCGGCGCCGACGGCCGCATCGCCGCGATCGGCGGCGGCCTGTCCGCGCGGCCCGGCGAGACCGTGGTCGACGCCGCCGGCCGCTGGCTGCTGCCGGGCATGATCGACGACCAGGTGCACTTCCGCGAGCCGGGACTGGAATACAAGGCCGACATGGCCAGCGAGTCGGCCGCCGCGGTCGCCGGCGGGCTGACCAGCTTCATGGACATGCCCAATACCAGCCCGCCGACACTGAATGCGGCGGCGCTGCAGAACAAGTACGACCGCGCCACCGGCCGCGCCCGCGCCAACTACGGCTTCTACCTCGGCGCCAGCAACGACAACCTCGACGACGTGCGCACGCTCGATCCGCTGACCGCGCCGGGCGTGAAGGTGTTCATGGGCGCCTCGACCGGCAACATGCTGGTCGACAACCCCGAAACGCTGGACGCGATCTTCCGCGAAACCCCGGTGCCGATCATCACGCACTGCGAGGACACGCCGATGATCGACGCGCTGCAGAAGCAGTACGTGGCCAGGTACGGCGACGACATCCCCGCCGAATGCCACCCCGACATCCGCTCGCGCGAGGCCTGCATGAAGTCGACGCAGCTGGCGCTGTCGCTGGCGCGCCGCCACGACACCCGCCTGCACGTGCTGCACATCTCCACCGCCGACGAGCTGGCGCTGTTCGAGGCCGGCCCGCTGGTCGACGCCGACGGCCGGCTGCGCAAGCGCATCACCGCCGAGACCTGCATCCACTTCCTGCGCTTCGACCGCCGCGACTACGCCCGCCTCGGCCACCTGATCAAGTGCAACCCGGCGATCAAGGATCCCGCCGACCGCGAAGCGCTGCTGCGGGCCCTGGCCGACGACGTCATCGACGTGCTGGCGACCGACCATGCGCCGCATACGCTCGCGGAGAAACACAACCCCTATACGCGTGCGCCGAGCGGGCTGCCGCTGGTGCAGTTCGCGCTGGTGGCCGCGCTCGAATGCGTGCACGAGGGCCATTTCGACATCACCCGCGTGGTGCAGAAGTTCGCGCATGCACCGGCGCAGCTGTTCGATGTCGCCGAACGCGGCTTCCTGCGCGAGGGCTATTTCGCCGATCTGGTGCTGGTCGAGGACACGCCGTTCACGGTGACCCGTGAGCAGGTACTGTCGAAGTGCGGCTGGTCGCCATTCGAAGGCACGACGTTCCGCTCGCGCATCGCCTCGACCTGGGTCAACGGCCGGCTCGCCTGGGATGGCAGCCGACTGGTCGGCGACCCGGCCGGACAGCGGCTGGCGTTCGCGCGTTGAGGCCCACGCCCGCCGCCAGCCGCAGCGACGCGGCCCGATCCTCCCTGACGACGACCGCGATGACGATGATGCGCTTGCCCACCGGCCTGCTGCTGGCCACCGCCCTGCTCCTGTGTTCCGCCGTCTCCGCGCAAGCGTCCGACGACCTGCGCTTCCCGGCGCAGGTCCAGCAGGGCAGCCTCGTCGTCGGCAAGGTCCCCGCCGGCAGCCGGGTCACCTATCGCGATCGCAACCTGCGGGTCAGCGGCTACGGCACGGTCGTGCTCGGCATCGGCCGCGACGAGGCCGGACCGGTGCGGATCGACGTGCGCCGTCCCGACGGGCGCCAGGACACGGCGTCGATCGCGATCACCCCGCGCGACTGGCCGGTCGAACACGTCAACGGCGTCCCGCCGGCGACCGTGAATCCACCGCCGGCGATCGCCGAACGCATCCGCCGCGAACAGGCCCAGGTGACCGAGGCGCGCGTGCGCGACGACGACCGGGTCGACTTCGGCAACGGTTTCATCCGTCCGGTCGAGGGCCGCATCAGCGGCCGCTTCGGCCGCGCGCGCTCGTACAATGGCCAGCCCGGCGCGCCGCATTCGGGCATGGACATCGCCGCGCCGACCGGCACCCCGGTCAAGGCGCCGGCCGCCGGCGTGATCACGTTCGCCCGGCCCGACCTCTACCTGACCGGCGGCACGGTACTGCTCGACCACGGCCACGGCATCAGCTCGAACTTCCTGCACCTCTCGCGCATCGACGTGAAACCGGGCGACCGCGTGCAGCAGGGCCAGGTACTCGGTGCCGTCGGCGCGACCGGGCGCGCGACGGGGCCGCATCTGCATTGGGGGATGAATTGGTTCGACGTGCGGATCGATCCCCAGCTGGTTCTGGAGCGCTGAGCAGCGGCGTCCCCGTCATTCGCCTTTCCCACGCGCGGCGGCGCGTTCGGCATGGAAGGCCACCCGTTGTTCGACTGGCGCGGTTCGACGTGCGGATCGATCCCCAACTGGTTCTGGAGCGCTGAGCAGCGGCGTCCCCGTCGTTCGCCTTTGCCACGCGCGGCGGCGCGTTCGGCATGGAAGGCCACCCGTTGTTCGACTGGCGCGGTTCGACGTGCGGATCGATCCGCAGTTGGTACTTGAACGCTGAGTCGTGCTGTCCCTGTCGTTCGCCTTTCCCACGCGCGGCGGCGCGTTCGGCATCACAGGCCGCCGCTCATTCGCCCTTCCCTTCTCCCGCTCGCGGGAGAAGGTGCCCCGAAGGGGCGGATGAGGGCGCAACATGATCGTGGCAAAGCCGGGGGCAGCTCCCGTCAGCTCCCAGGGTTCCGACCCTGCGTCCGCATCACGACACTGCAGGCTGCCGTCATCCGCCGTCTGCTACGGTCGCGCGATGAGCTTCCGCGCCACGCCATCGTCATTGCGTTCGTCCCGGCTGCTGCTGACGTGGGCCATGCCGGTGCTGCTCGGCGCCTGCGCACCCGCAGCGCCGGCACGCACCAGCGCATCCAATACATCCATCGTTCCGCAGCAGGCACCTGCTGCGCGGGAGGTTTCCATGCCGTCCCCCGTCAGCCCGGGAAGCGAGGTCGCCAACACGCGCGTGCGCATTCCGTTGCGCGTGCAGGCCGGCAGCCGGATCGAAGGCGAGGTACCGCCCGGCAGCGTGGTCGAAGCCTCCGGGCAGCGGGTGGTTGCCGACGAGCACGGGCGCGTCGTGCTGCAGGCGCCGGAACAGGCGGGACACTGGAACGTGCACGTGCAGCGCCCGGGCCGGTCGACTCCACTGATGCTGCAGGTAACTGTGACCGAGGTCCGATAATTCCGCCGGGATTCATCAGCTTGCACGCGAGCTGAACACTTCTTTTCCTAAGGTCCGCAGCCGGGTGACGCGTCATGGTCACCCGTTTTCGTATCCACCAGGGAAGAAAAAGATGACCGAAGTGCTGTCCCCACGCATGCGCCGTCCGTCCCGGACTGCCGCGAAGCGTTCCCGTCTTGCCACCGCCATTGCCGGTGGACTGCTCGCCCTTGCCGCCACACCTGCGTTCGCCGTCGACACCACCAGCAACCGTGGCGCGCAGATCGCCGGTGCCGTGGCCTCCGTCTTCGAAACCGGCGCTGCCGGCGCCCATCGCGCCCCGGACTTCAGCGCGCAGCCGCTCGCGGATGGCTTCAGCCGCCGCTGGCAACGCCGGGATCCGTCGCCTGCGTCCGCTGCGACCGTGGGCGTGACCGCGACACCGAATGCCGACACGCCTGGCGATCCGACCGACCCGGACGCATGGATCAACGAGGAATTCCAGGCCGACTGGGGCCTTGAGGTCATCAACGCGCACCACGCCTATGCACGCGGCCTCAGCGGCACTGGCGTGCGGCTGGGCCTGCTCGACAGCGGCGCGGGCTTCGACCATCCCGAGTTCGCCGGCAAGGACCACCGTTCGATCACGATGGCCGAGCTGCTGGCCGACGGCAGCCGCTGCAGCGATGCGACGGTGCTGGCCGGCCCCGATGCCTGCTTCTATTCGGAGGGCGACCAGGTCGCCGTGGATGGCGAGTACTGGGATCCCGAGCTGGCGCCCCTGTTTCCGCATCCCGACAACGACCATCTCTGGGGCAACACGTTCTACTCCTTCAACAGCCACGGCACCCACGTGGCCGGCACCATCGCGGCCAACCGCGACGGCAGCGGCATGCACGGCGTGGCGTTCGGCGCGGACCTGAGTTCGGCGCGGCTGTTCAACGACAGCCTGACCGTCGTCGACATCCCCTGCATTTTCCTCGGACAGTGCACGACGCTGGGCACCGGCGCCGACAGCACCGCGTTCGCGCAGATGTACGAGCAGGCCATCGACCATGGCGTGCAGGCGATGAACCACAGCTGGGGCTACACCTACACCGCGTATACCCCGGAGGAAGTCGCGCTGTACCACGATGCGCTGATGAGCGTTCCCGACATCGCGGCCACATTCGGGCACATGGCCGAGGCCTCGCGCCAGTCCGGGATGATCCAGGTGGTGGCCGCCGGCAACAGCGGCGTCAATCCCAGCCCCGAGGCCAGCCCGCATGCGTCGGCACCCGCGTCGCTGCCGATGATCTTCCCCGACATCGAGCAGTACTGGGTCAGCGTGGTCAACCTCGACCAGGATCTCGCGCTCAGCGAACGCTCGATGAAATGCGGCGTGACCGCCGAGTGGTGCATCGCCGCACCGGGCACCGGCATCACCTCGACCGTGTACGACGGCGACGACGCGATCGCGGGCGACTGGTTCATCGACGAAGCCGGCAACCTGCGCTACGGGTTCGACAGCCGCGAAGGCCTGCCGGGCTTCGCCGACTACTCCGGCACCTCCATGGCCGCGCCGCACGTCACCGGTGCGCTCGGCCTGCTGTTCGAGCGCTTCCCCTACCTCACCGGCGCCCAGGTCCGCGACGTCATGCTGACCACCGCGACCGATCTCGGCGAGGAAGGTGTCGACGAGATCTACGGCTGGGGCCTGCTGAACCTGGAGAAGGCCATCGAAGGCCCGGGGCTGCTGCGCGTCGACACCGAGGTGGTGATGGACACCGCCGCGGGCGGCCTGAAGGTCTGGGAAGGCGATGCCTGGGACGACTGGACCAACGACATCGGCGGCCCCGGCCACCTGACCAAGGCCGGTGCCGGCTGGCTGCGCCTGTCCGGCGACAACAGCTTCGGTGGCGCGACGGTGACCGGGGGCCTGCTGGAATTCGACGGCGCCAACACCCTGGCCGGCGACGTGCATGTCGACGGCGGCACGCTGCTGGTCGGCGGCAGCCTCGACGGCAGCGACCTGACCGTTTCCGACGGACTGGCGATCGTCAACGGCACGGTCGGCGGCGGTACCACGCACATCGGGGTCGACGGCGCGCTCGGCGGCAGCGGCACGCTCGGCGATACCCGGGTCGCCGGCACCATCGCACCGGGCAACTCGATCGGCACCCTCACCGTCGACGGCGACTACACCCAGACCGCGGACGCGACCTTCATCGCCGAACTGCTGCCGCCGGACCAGGCCGACCTGCTGTACGTGACCGGGACGGCGAACCTGCTGGGCGGCACCCTGCTGGCGAGCAGTCTGCCCGGCACCTACCTGCTGGGGCAGCAGTACCGCATCCTGTCCGCCGATGGCGGCGTCGACGGCGAGTTCGACACCCTCGACGCCTCCGGCGTGTCGCCGTTCCTGTCGCTGTCGCTGCTCTACGGCGCCGATGCGATCGACATCGGCGTGACGCGCGGCGCGGCGCTGGCCAGTGCCGCGCAGAGCTTCAACCAGCTGTCCACCGCCGCGGCGCTGGACGCGCTGCCTGACGACCAGGGCCTGCTGGTGCCGCTGACCCAGCTCACCGAGGCACAGGCGCGTGGTGCATTCGACCAGCTCTCGGGCGAAATCCATGCCAGTGCGCAACAGGTCCTGCTCGACAGCGGGCGGCTGGTCCGTGACGCCGCGCTGGCGCGTGCGTCGAGCGGCCACGACGGTTTCCGCGGCCAGCGCGATGCGGATGCGAACACCGGCGCCTGGGTCGAGGTCCAGCGCCAGGGTGGACGCATCACCGGTGACGGCAATGCGGCGCGCACGCAGTACTCCGGCACTGCGGCGCTGGTCGGCATCGACCACCAGCTCGACGGCGGCTGGCGCTTCGGCGCATTCGGCGGCGTCGGCAGCACCGACTTCGACGTTCGTCAGCGCGGCTCCAAGGGCGATGCCGATACCCGGCACATTGGCGTCTACGGCAGCCAGGCCTGGGGTGGCCTCGGCGTCCGCGCCGGCTACACCTACGCCTGGCACGAACTGGACATCGAGCGCGACATCGCCTTCGCCGGCTATTCCGAGGGCGTGCACAGCCGCTACGACGCGAAAGCGTGGCAGGCCTTCGCGGAAGTCGGCTACCGCTTCGGCAACGACGTCTGGGAACTGGAGCCCTACCTGCAGTACGCGCACGTCGAGCTCGACCACGACGCCTTCGTCGAGGATGGCGACGCGGCCGCGCTGCAGGGCCGCAGTGGCGATACGCGCGTCGACCTGGGCACCGCCGGCCTGCGCTTCAACGTCAACCTGCGGGGGTCGGCGCAGGAACAGAGCTGGCTGAGCCTGCGCGGCAACGTCGGCTATCGCTACGCGGGCGGCGACCAGGTTCGCGCCGCCGCATTGTCGTTCGACGGCAGCAACTGGTACAGCGCGCGCAGTCCGGCGATCACCGACGAGGCGACCCTGGTCGAGCTCGGCATCGCCGCGCGCACCTCGGCCAACAGCCTGCTGGAGCTCGGCTACAGCGGCGTGCTGTCCGACGAAGCCCGCGACCACGGCGCCAACGCCCGCTTCTCCGTGCAGTTCTGACGACAGGCGGCAATGGAAACGGAACAGGAGCGGCTTCGGCCGCTCCTTTTTCATGGTTATTTTCCAAAGTCCAGCCCTGCGTAGGTCGGCCCCACGCGGCCGACGCGCGCGGCTGCGGGCCCGGCTACTTCAGGCGGCCGACCAGGCGCACCGACGGGCTGACCTCGAACTCGCGCGGCCGCACCAGCCGCGGAACCGGCCTGGGGTCCTCGACCGGTTCCTTACCCGCGAACAAGCGTGCCCCACCATC
The DNA here is from genome assembly GCF_021191695.1 of Proluteimonas luteida. GTDB lineage: Bacteria > Pseudomonadota > Gammaproteobacteria > Xanthomonadales > Xanthomonadaceae > Luteimonas > Luteimonas luteida. The sequence continues at coordinate 402,380 of NZ_JAIWPT010000001.1, read as the reverse complement.
GATATCGTCATCGGCAGCGGCGGGCAGGCCGAGCATCGCCCGGGCCCGGGCGTGCAGTTGCGCGGTCGCCTGCACATCGCCGGCCGTTGCCAGCAGGCCGGCATCGGCACGGGCCTTGTCCCAGCCGAGCATGTGCGCGATCTCCTGCATCAGCTTGACCGGATCGACGTCCGGCAACGGCAGCGGATTGGGGGTGCGCTGCAGGATCCGCGGCCGCAGGCGCCCCACCGGCTCGACCTGGCATTCGGACAGGCTGCGATAGACCAGCTCGCTGCAGATCAGGGTCCTGCCGCCGTCGTCGAGCAGCACACGCAGCGCCAGGTTCACGGCCGCCTGCCATGCCACCGGGATCTCGCCGGCATTGCGCAGCGCCGACCACATCCCCAGCACCACCAGCCCGTACTTCGCATAGGGATGTCCGAGGTAGGTCCCGGCACACGCGGCGATGCTGGCACGATCGTCATCGTCGAACGGCGTGCCGTCATGGGCGCAGGGGCGGTACAGGTCGATGTGCTCGATGTCCAACTGCAGCAGCTCGTCGATGCGGGTGGTCAGCACCCCGGCGGTGATCGCCTCGGCGACGGTATCGGGCCCGGTCGCGATCGCCGCATGGCTGTACTGGCTTTCCCCCAGCCACGCGACCACCGCCGAGAAGTCGCCGGCGCTGCGCATCAACAGGATGTCGCCCACCTGGATGTCGGCGACGGCGGTGCCGGGGGCGGGATCGGGCGCACGGGACGTGTGGATCATGCGATGGCCCTCGGGCTGTCGGGTCGCGGATCGGCGCTGACCCGGTCGCGGCCGTCGCGCTTGCTGGCATAGAGCGCCGAATCGGCGCGCAGCAGCAGCGCTTCGGCATCTTCGCCCGGCAGCAGCGTGGCGACACCGATACTGAGGCTGCAATCGAGGCTGTGCGCCTCGACGGTTACGGGCCGGCAGTTCACCGCGGCACGGATGCGCATCGCGGTGGTGATGGCGTCGTCGATGTCGGCGCGCGGCATGACCAGCAGCAGCTCGTCGCCGCCGTAGCGTCCCAGCAGGTCCTGGGCGCGGATGCGGTTGCGGACCCGCCGGCAGATGTAATGCAGGCACTGGTCGCCGACCGGGTGGCCGTGCGCGTCGTTGATGGTCTTGAAATGGTCGATGTCGATGAAGGCGACCGACAGCGCCTCGCCCTGTGCGTGCGCCTGCGCGACCGCCTTGCGCAGTTCGCGCTCGATCGCCGGCCGGCTGGCCAGCAGGGTCAGCGCGTCGAGATCGGCGCGGGCGCTGGCGAGGTCGCGGTCGCGGCGCAGCTCGATCAGCTTCTCGGTCATGCCGAAGGTCAGCACCAGTCCGGCCAGCGCGAAGCTGGCCGCCAGCCCCTGCCCGAGCCAGGCGGGACCTGCGCCGGCGCCCGCGCTGCTCAGCTCCATCGCCCGGAACGCCGCGAACACGGCCAGCGGCAGCCACGACAGGAACAGCAGCAGTGCCTGCCGGTCGCCACGCCAGGCCAGCTGCAGGCCGGCCGCCAGCACCAGCACCGCCGATGCCAGCAACAGCAGATTGCCCAGCAGCGCGACCAGCGGCGCCGTGGAGAGCAGCGCCACGACGGCAAGCGCGACAACCAGCCAGGTCACTGCCGTCAGCGTCCGGCTCAGCAACGGCAGCTTGCGCGGCAGGTCCAGATAGCGCTGCTGGAACAGGTTGCTGCACACCAGTGCGGCGAAGGCCATGAGTCGCGGGCCGCGCACCGATTCGGCGAGCCATGGTCCGATGCCTGGCAGGTGCTCCGCTTCGCCGCCGATCGCGGCGAGGTAGAGCGCGCCGAAACCCAGCATGCCCGCCAGCCAGGCGTAGCTGCGGTCGTTGCTGCCGTACCAGAAGCCGAGCGCGAGCAGTGCCAGCACCAGCATCGTCGCCAGGATCGTCGTGCGCCAGGCGACGTGGCGCAGGTCGTCGCGATGGATCCGGTCGCGCGTCGCGATCGAGAGCGGCATCGGATAACCGGCCGGCGCATCCACCCGCAGCCACACCGCCTGCCCCGCCTGCAGCCCGCCGGGCAGCGCGATCGCCAGTGCGCGCCTGGCGAAGCGCGGGTCCGCCGCGGCGCCGTGCAGTGCGTGTTCGGTTGGGGTATCCGCGCCCGGCAGCCATGCCTGCACGCGCGTGGAATGCGGCGTTTCCAGCACCAGGTGCGGATCGCCTTGCGCCGCGATGTCGGTGCCGGCGCCGATCCGCCACCAGCCGGGCGTGCGCGCGGTCTCGAACAGCACGTCCGACGATGCCTGCGGCACCAGTCCGGCATCGTGCAGACCGGCGACCACTTCATCCGCGGGCGGATCGGCCGCCAGGCGCGCAAGCTCCAGCGGGATGCGTCCAGGCGCCCCGGGATGCGACGGGTACACGCATGCCGGCCACGCCGCCAGCACCAGCAGCAGCCACCACCAGTGCCCCCTCGTGTGCGTCCGGCCCCCGATCCCCATCCGTCAATGCTAGCGCGGAACGGGGGACGCGGCCCGACCGTCGAAGGCGGCGGCGGCCGCCACCGGCGCCGTACTCAGCCGCGCGCCGCGCGCCAGCCGCGCAGCAGCATCGCCGGTGCCGGCACCGCGCGCACCACGCCATTGCGCGCCAGCGACTGCAGGCGCGCCTGCAGGATCGCATCGTGGATGCGCCGCGGCCGGGTGCCGCCGTCGCGCGCCGGCCAGCGCGCCAGCAGCGCGCCGGCCAGGGGCTGGCTGCCGACCAGGAACGCCTGCGCGGCGAGCAGCGGCGCCGTGCTGAGCCGGCCGCCGCCATCGCCACGCGATCCGGTACCCAGCAGCGTTGTCTCGCACGCGGCGACCGCCAGCGCAAGGTCCCGCAGCCGGTCGAGATTGGCATCGGCGTCCTCGGGGTGTTCGCGGGTCGCGGGCAATGCGCGCAGTGCCTGCGCCAGCATCTGCCAAGGGGCATCCAGCCGGTACAGGTGCAGTGCCAGCGGGTGCCGCCGGGCCTGCTTCGCCCAGCCCTGTAGTTCCTCCTGCCACCAGGCCAGCTTGGCCAGTCCCGGCGTCGGGTCGCTGCCGCCCCAGGCGGCATCGCCCAGCTCGTCGAGCAGCGCGAACCAGGCCCGCACCCGCGGATGCTGCGCTTCCGGCACGAAGGCCATGCCGATGCGCCACTCGGGCCAGCGTGCCTGCCACTTGCCGAGGAAATCGTCGTCGCCGGCGACGTCCGTGGTCATGCGGTCGCCGGCCACGCCGAGGCATCGCACAGGGCGGCCGGCCGTTCGACCATCGCGTCGCCCTGCCAGGCGACCGGGTCGTCGCCGTCTAGCCGGTAGCCCCACAGCGCGACCACCGACGGCATGCCGGCCGCGCGCGCCGCGACGATGTCGCGGGCATCGTCGCCGACGTAGACCACGTCTCCGGGCCCGATCCCGATCGCCGCTGCGGCATGCAGCAGCGGCAGCGGATGCGGCTTGCGCTCGGCCAGGCTGTCGCCGCCGACCAGCACCCGGCAGCGGGCCTGCCAGCCGAGTTGCGGCAGGATGTCGCGCGCCAGGGACTCCGGTTTGTTGGTGACGATGCCCCAAGGCGTGCCGGCCGCTTCCAGCGCCGCCAGCATGTCCTCCACGCCGTCGAACGCGCGGCTGTGGCGGCCCAGTTCCTGCCGGTAGATATCCAGGAACTCGGGCACCAGGTCCACGACCTGCGCCGGGTCGAGCTCCGGGAACGCCGCCGACGCCATCGCCCGCGCGCCACGCGAGACGTGCGGACGGATTTCGGCCAGCGCCAGTGGCACGCGGCCGCGCGCGGCCAGCATGCGATTGACCGTGGCCAGCATGTCCGGCGCGCTGTCGAGCAGCGTGCCGTCGAGGTCGAACAGCACGCCGGCGGGGAACCGTGCCGGATCCAACGCCGCGTTCATCCGGGTTTCCGCGCGCACGCCAGGTAGTTGACGTCGGTACGCGAGACGACGCGCGCGGCATTGCGCCAGGGCTCGTACATCAGGCCGCTGACGTCCTCGATCGCCAGATCCGCCGCGCGCAGCCATGCCGCCAGTTCCGACGGCCGGATGAAGGCGCTGTACTGGTGGGTGCCGCGCGGCAACAGGCGGGCGACGTATTCGGCGCCGACGATCGCCAGCGCGAACGCGGCCGGGGTGCGGTTGAGCGTCGACACGAACAGCTGCCCACCGGGCTTGAGCAGGGTCGCGCAGGCCTGCAGGATCGCGGCCGGATCCGGCACGTGCTCGAGCATCTCCATGCAGGTCACCACGTCGAAACTGCCCGGGCGTTCCGCCGCCAGCGCCTCGACCGGCTGCACCCGGTAGTCGACCTCGACGCCGGACTCGAGCGCGTGCAGCTTCGCCACCCGGATCAGGTCCTCGGACAGGTCGATCGCCGTGACCCGGGCGCCACGCCTGGCCATCGCCTCGCTGAGCAGGCCGCCGCCACAGCCGACGTCGAGCACCTCGGCATCGTCGAGCCGCGCGCGTTCGCGCACATAGTCCAGCCGTGCCGGATTGAGCGCGTGCAAGGGCTTCTGCGGGCCATCGCTGTCCCACCAGCGGCTGGCGAGCGCGCCGAACTTGTCCAATTCGGCCTGGCGGTAGTTGCCCTGCGGGGGGGTGTCTTGAGCAGTCATGCGAACCTCGTCAGGCGCCGGTGCGGATCGTGGCGATGCGGTCGCGCCAGCGCCGCGCGTTGGCGCCGATCGCATCGAGGTCGAGGCCGACCAGCACGCGTTCGCGCAGTCTGGGCTGGCCGGCGATCCACACGTCGCTGACCTGCTGGCGGCCGGTCGCGTAGACCAGCTGCGAGACCACATGGTGCAGCGGCTGGGTCTCGACCGGCGACAGGTCGACGACGATCAGGTCGGCCTGCTTGCCCGGCGTCAGCGAGCCGACCAGGTGCTCGAAGCCGATCGCCTTCGCCCCGCCCAGCGTCGCCGCGCGCAAGGCGGTGAATGCGTCGAATCCGGCGGCGTCGCCCGCGACCGCCTTGGCCAGGATCGCCGCGGTGCGGGTCTCGCCGAACATGTCCAGATCGTTGTTGCTGGCGACGCCGTCGGTGCCGATCGCCACGGTCACGCCCGCGCGTTCCAGCGCACAGGCCGGGCAGAAGCCCGAGGCGAGCTTGAGGTTCGATTCCGGGCAGTGCACGACGCTGACGCCGCGCTCGGCGCACAGGTGGATCTCGCCCTCGGTCAGCTGGGTCATGTGCACCGCGATCAGGCGGTCGTTGACCAGGCCCAGGCGGTCGAGCCGCGCGATCGGCCGCTGGCCGTGGTCGCGGATCGACTGCTCGACCTCCTGCGCGGTCTCGTGCAGGTGCAGGTGTACCGGCACGTCGAGCTGGTCGGCCAGCATGCGCACGCGCTCGAAGTTGGCGTCGTTGACGGTGTACGGCGCATGCGGCGCGAACGCCATCGCGATCAGCGGGTCGTCGCGCCACTGGTCGTGGACCTCGCCGGCCTTGGCGAAGTACTCGTCGTCGCTCGATGCCCACGCGGTGGGGAAATCGATGACCGGCAGACCGATGCGCGCGCGGAAGCCATGCTGCTTGTAGACCGCGGCCTGCACGTCGGGGAAGAAGTAGTTCTCGTTGACGCAGGTGGTGCCACCGCGCAGCATCTCGGCCAGCGCCAGGGTGATGCCGTCGGCGACGAACTCCGGCCCGATCACCGCAGCCTCGATCGGCCAGATGTGCTGCTGCAGCCAGACCTTCAGCGGCAGGTCGTCGGCGATGCCGCGCAGCAGCGTCATCGGGTTGTGGGTATGCGCGTTGACCAGGCCCGGCAGCACCGCCGACTGCGGCCGCGACACGGTCTCGGCCGGCGCGAAGCGCGCGCGCGCCTCCGCGACCGGCAGCACCGCGACGATCTCGCCGCGATGCACCGCGACCGCGTGGTCGTCGAGCACGACCGCATGCGGCTCGACCGGCACGACGTGCGCCGCTTCGATCAGCAGGTCGATGGATTGGGGCGCGGATTGAGTCATCGGTATGTCGCCACCTTTGTTCCGTCGTTCCCGCGAAGGCGGGAACCTAGGGACGTTGGGTTGTGGAGTAGACACGCAGGGCAGCGTCCTCGGATCTTCGCCTGGGCAGGACCGCGTGTGTCGAAAGCCGAGGGGATGACCGATCCGCTACGCACCGCTTCGCGGTCGCCGACGATCCGGACGTCATCGGATCCCCGCCTGCGCGGGGATGATTGATTCATCACGCATCGCTTCACGATTACTGTGAATCAATCACTTCACCCGGCTGACGTATTCGCCGGAGCGGGTGTCGACCTTGATGACCTCGTCCTGGCTGACGAACAGCGGCACGCGCACCACCGCGCCGGTCTCCAGCGTGGCCGGCTTGCCGCCGCCGCCCGAGGTGTCGCCGCGCACGCCCGGATCGGTCTCGGTGATCTTCAGCTCGACGAAGTTCGGCGGCTGCACCGCGATCGGCGTGCCGTTCCACAGCGTCACCACGCAGTCCTCCTCGCCCTTGAGCCACTTCTCGGCGCCGCCCATGCCGGCCTTGTCGGCCTGCACCTGCTCGAAGGACTCGGGGTTCATGAAGTGCCAGTACTCGCCGTCGCTGTAGAGGTACTGCATGTCGGTGTCGAGCACATCGGCCGCCTCGACCGAGTCGGTGCTCTTCATCGTCACTTCCTGCACGCGGCCGGTCTTGATCAGCCGGTACTTGACCCGGGTGAAGGCCTGGCCCTTGCCCGGCTTGACGTATTCGGTATCCGTGATCACGGCGGGTTCGTTGTTGATCAGGATCTTCTGCCCGTTCTTCACGTCGTTCATGCCAAGGCTGGCCATCGTTCGCTCCTGCTGGGCCGCCTTCGCGGGCGGCTACACTATTGGGGTTCCCGGCCGGCGCAATGCCGCCGCCCGTCTCTGGATTCAGAACCCCGCATGATACCCGCTGCCCCCGCCCCGATGCAGCCGAGCCGCTGGCAGCAGGCCTGGCGCGAGGCCATCCGCGACCCGCGCGAACTGCTGTCCGTGCTCGGCCTGCCGGCCCTGGCCCTGCAGGTCTCGGCCGAGGCCGCCGCCCAGTTCCCGCTGCGGGTGCCGCGCGGATTCGTCGCGCGCATGCGTCCCGGCGACCCGCACGATCCGCTGCTGCGCCAGGTGCTGCCGCTGGACGCGGAGATGCAGCCGGTACCGGGGTTCGGGTTGGATGCGGTCGGCGATGCCGCGGCCAGGGCCGGGCACGGGGTGATCCACAAGTACGAGGGACGCGCGCTGCTGGTCGCGACCGGCAGCTGCGCCGTGCATTGCCGCTACTGCTTCCGCCGGCATTTCCCCTATGCCGAGGAAACGGCGGCCGCGGCCGGCTGGCGCGACGCCATCGAGGTGATCCGCGCCGATCCCGGCATCCACGAGGTGCTGCTGTCCGGCGGCGACCCGCTGTCGCTGGCCACGCGCAAGCTGTCGGAACTGACCGACGCTCTGCGCGGCATCGGCCACGTGCGCCGGCTGCGCATCCACACCCGGCTGCCGATCGTGCTGCCCGAACGCATCGACGCCGAACTGTGCCGGTGGCTGTCCGGCCTGCCGTGGCCGGTGGTCGTGGTGGTGCACGCCAACCACGCCAACGAGTTCGATGCCTCGGTCGACGGCGCGATCCGCGCGCTGCGCGAGGCAGGCGCGACGGTGCTCAACCAGGCGGTGCTGCTGCGCGGCGTCAACGACGACGTCGACACCCTCGCCGCGCTGGCCGAGCGCGGGCTCGCCGCCGGGGTGCTGCCCTACTACCTGCACCAGCTCGACCGCGTCGCCGGCGCGGCCCATTTCGAGGTGCCGGACGCGACGGCGCTGGCCCTGCACGCCGCGCTGGTCGCGCGGCAGTCCGGCTATCTCGTGCCCCGACTGGTGCGCGAAGTCGCGGGCGATGTGTCCAAGCGCCCATTGCATGCGGCCGGCGATGGACGCGATCCGCACCCCGTGGCATAACGCTGCACTTCCCCCGGAGACCCGCATGTCGAACCACACCGACGCCCCGCTTCGCCTGCTGATCGTCGACGATCGCGTCGAGGACGCCGAGGCGGTCGTCAGCGGGCTGCGCAATGCCGGCATCGCGGTGCGGCCGCAGCGTCCGGCGGACGTGGAGGAGCTCGACGCGCTGCTCGCCAGCCAGGCGCTGGACCTGGTGCTGGCGGCGACGGCATCGACCCTGTTCCCGTTCCGCGAGGTCATGCAGCACGTGGCCGGCACCGGCAAGGACGTGGCGGTGATCGCGCTGGTCGACCAGCTGGACGAGACCGTCTATGTCGACGCCCTGCTCGCCGGCGCGCGCGCGGTGGCGCTGCGGCACGCGCCGCAGCAATTGCTGGCCTGCGTGCGCGAGCAGTGGGCAGACCGCGACGCGCGGCGCGCCCTGCGCCGGCTCGAAGCGCGCGTGCGCGAGACCGAGCGTCGCTGCGACGCGCTCATCGATTCCTCGCGCGACCCGATCGCCTACATCCACGAGGGCATGCACATCCGCGCCAATCCCGCGTACCTGGAGATGTTCGGCTATGAGGACTTCGAGGACGTCGAGGGCGTGTCGCTGCTCGACATGGTCGCGCCGCAGCACGTCGAATCGTTCAAGGCGCTGCTCAAGGACCTGAGCCGCGGCGAGGCGCCGCCGGCCCGGCACGAGATCGAGGCGCGCGACATCGACGGCAACGCCTTTCCCGCGGCCATGGAGTTCACCACCGCGCAATACGAGGGCGAGCCCTGCCTGCAGGTGGTGTTCCGGCGCCGCGAACTGGTCGATCCGGACCTGGCGCTGGAACTGGAGGAACTGCGCCAGCGCGACCAGGTCACCGGCCTGCTGAACCGCCCGACCTTCCTGCGCGCGCTCGAGGACGCGGTCGACGACGCCGCCCAGCACGACGGCCAGCACGGCTTCCTGATGCTCGAACCCGACCACCACCAGCAGTTGCTGGCGGACATCGGCCTCGACCACGCCGACGAACTGCTGCATGCCCTGGCCACCCACCTGCAGCAGCAGTTGGGCGACGACGTGGTCACCGCGCGCTACGCCGAGCACACCCTCGCGGTGCTGCTGCGCGGCGAGGGCTACCACGCGACGGTGGCGGCCGCCGAACGCATCCGCGAGGCGTTCGCCTCGCACGTGTTCGAGATCGGCGCCCGCTCCAGCGTCGTCACCATCAGCGTCGGCGGCGTGCAGATCGGCGAGAAGATCGCCAGCGTCGCCCAGGTGCTGGCGCGCGCGACCCGCGCGCTGGAATCGGCCTCGGCGACCGGCGGCAACCGCTGCGAGATCTTCGACCCCTCCGCCGTCGACCGCGCCGAGGAGGAACAGATCAAGGCCTGGGTCGCGCGCCTGCGCGGCGCGCTCGACAACGACGGCTTCGTGCTGCACTACCAGCCGGTCATCAACCTGCAGGGCGACAACGCGCCGGTCTACGAGACCCTGCTGCGGCTCGACGGCGGCGACGGCGAACTGATCACCCCGTCCCATTTCATCGGCATCGCCGAGGACAACGGCATGCTCGCCGAGATCGACCGGCACGTGGTCGGCCGCACCATCGCCGCGCTCGGCCAGCGCCTGCGCGCGGACCGCCCGACCACGCTGCTGGTCAAGATCAGCCAGGCCTCGCTCGAAGGCGACGCACTGCCGCGCTTCATCGGCGCGCAGCTGGCCGAGCACCAGGTTCCCGGCGAGTACCTGGTCCTGCAGCTGCCCGAGTCCAAGGTCTTCACCCACCTCAAGGCAACCCAGGAATTCGCCGCCGCGATCGCCGCCTACGACTGCCGCTTCGCGCTGGAGCAGTTCGGCGTCGGCCTCGATTCATTCCAGCTGCTGACCCACCTGCAGCCGCACCTGCTCAAGCTCGACCGCAGCTTCACCGAGGACCTGCCGCAGAATCCGCAGGCGCAGGAACGCATCCGCGAGATCGCCGCCCGCGCGCGCCAGCTCGGCATCCGCACGATCGCCGAGTTCGTGCAGGACGCGGCCAGCATGACGATCCTGTTCTCGGCGCAGGTCGACTACGTCCAGGGCAACTTCCTGGCCGCGCCCGGGCCGCAGATGAACTACGACTTCGAGTAGGCGTCCTCGCGGCCGAGGTCGGTCCCTGGCGTCGAGGCGTTGAGGCGGGCCATCGGCTGCAGGTCGCCCCCCTGAGTTGGGAAAAGAACCTTTTTTGGGCCGCGGATGGGCGCGGAGGACGCGGATCAAAGCTGACAAGGCGAAAACAGTGACCGCCGCGGTGGCGTTGGTTTGATACGTTATCCATCGCCCTTTCGTGCCGCCATGCAGCAGATGCGGCACGGGCCGGAAAATCCGATGACGAACACGTCCTCCCTCCGGCTTTGATCCGCGTCCTCCGCGCCCATCCGCGGCCGGAAACACCGCTCCTCCTGGCGTCGGGGGCGTTGCCCCGACCTACGATCAGGGAATCCGGGAATCGGGGAAGAACCTAAAAAGCCCGCCTTTCGGCGGGCTTTCGTCATCAGGTCAGGCTCAGGCCACGATGCCCTGGCGCAGCGCCTTCGGATCCAGCGGCGCGTTGCGCAGCGCGGCGATGCGCTCGTCGAGCGGCGGGTGGCTCATCAGCAGCTTCTTCAGGCCGCTGCCGACGCCGCCGCTGATGCCGAACGCGGCCACCTGCTTGGGCAGGGTGCTCTGACCGTAGGTCTGGGCCAGGCGTTCGAGCGCGGCGATCATCTTGGCGCGGCCGGCCAGTTCGGCACCGCCGACGTCGGCGCGGAACTCGCGGTGGCGCGAGAACCACATCGCGATCATCGACGCGAACAGGCCGAACACCATGTCGAGCACGAACACCACGGCGAAGTAGCCGATGCCGCCGCCCCCGTTGTCGCGGCCGCCATTGAGGTAATTGTCGACCACCCGGCCGACCACGCGCGCCAGGAAGATCACGAAGGTGTTGAGCACGCCCTGCAGCAGCGTCATCGTCACCATGTCGCCGTTGGCGACGTGGCTGACCTCGTGGGCCAGCACGGCCTCGGCCTCGTCGCGGGTCATCGCCCGCAGCAGGCCGGTCGACACCGCGACCAGCGAGGCGTCGCGCCGCGCGCCGGTGGCGAAGGCGTTGATCTCGGGCGCATCGTAGATCGCCACTTCCGGCATGCCGATCCCGGCCATCTGCGCCTGGCGCTGCACCGTCGCCAGCAGCCAGCGCTCGGACTCGTTGCGCGGCTGGGTGATGACCTGTGCGCCGGTGAAGCGCTTGGCCGACCATTTCGACATCGCCAGCGAGACGAACGCACCGCCGAAGCCGAACACCGCGGCGAACACCAGCAGCCCGGCATGGGTCGACGGGTCGATGCCGAAGACCGCCATGACGATGCTGACCAGCGCCAGCACGGCGAGGTTGGTGATGATGAGCAAGCCGAATCGTTTGAACATGAAGTCTGTCGTCTGTGTCGTCGCCTGCGCAGGCGGAAGAACGCGCCTGCAAGATCTGTGCATCCGCTGCGCGGATTTCAATTCCGTCGTCGCGGTGTCAGAGTGTCGGCCCCGCGCCAGTTCATTGCCCAGACAGGTTTTCGCCTTTCGATGCCGCAAGTCGATGCTCGTCCCGCAAGCGGGTATGTCGGCCGCTTCGCACCGTCGCCGACCGGACCGCTGCATGCCGGCTCGCTGGTCGCCGCGCTCGGCAGCTGGCTGATGGCGCGCCATCACCGCGGGCGCTGGCTGGTGCGCATCGAGGACCTGGATCCGCCACGCGAGATGCCCGGCGCCGCCGCGGCGCAGCTGCGCATGCTCGAGGCCTGCGGACTGCGGTCGGACGGGCCGGTCGTGCGGCAGTCCGGGCGCGACGCGCTGTACCAGGCCGCGCTCGACCGGCTGCTGGCATCCGGCGACGCCTTCGTCTGCCATTGCAGCCGCAGCGACCTCGCCATGCACGGCGGCCGGCATCGCGGCCGCTGCGTCGCGGCATCGCCACGCCCCGACCCGGCGATCCGCCTGCGCGTGCCCGATGGCAGCCGGATCGCATTCGACGACGCGGTGCTCGGCCGCATCGAGCAGGATGTCGCCACCGAGGTCGGCGATTTCGTGCTGCGCCGCGCCGACGGCCTGTGGGCCTACCAGCTCGCGGTCGTTGTCGACGACGGTGCGCAGGGCGTGACCGACATCGTGCGCGGCGCCGACCTGCTCGACTCCACCGCGCGCCAGATCCTGCTGCAGCGCAGGCTCGGTCTGCCGACGCCGCGTTACGCGCACCTGCCGCTGGTGGTCGACGGTCACGGCCACAAGCTGTCGAAATCGTCGCAGGCCCTGCCCTTGCGTCCCGACGATCCGCTGCCTGCGCTGCGCGCGGCGTGGCAGGCGCTCGGACAAGCGCCGGCGGCGGTCGCCGCCGCGGAATCGGTTCCGGCATTCCTGCGGTCCGCGACCGCCGCATTCCAGCCGTCGCGGATGCCATCGGTACCGGTCGCACTTGCTGCAACGCACAACAGCGATGTCACCAACCCTGACTAGACTCCCCCACGGAGCCGCGATCGGCGGCGGAACCGGATCGGGGGCAACGATGGGCGCACGTGTGGCATTGGTGACAGGCGGAACCGGCGGCATCGGCACGGCGATCGTGCGCAGGCTGGCGGACAGCGGCTATCGGGTCGCGACCAACTACCGCAACGCCGAGAAGGCGGAGGCCTGGCAGCGGCAGCTGCGCGACCAGGGCTACGACATCGCGATCGCCTACGGCGACGTGACCGACCCCGCGCAGGCCGAGGCGATGGTGCGCGACATCGAGTCGCAGCTCGGGCCGATCGACATCCTGGTCAACAACGCCGGCATCACCCGCGACGGCACCTTCCACAAGATGCGCGTCGCGCAGTGGCAGGACGTGATCAACACCAACCTCAACTCGGTCTACAACGTCACCCGCCCGGTCATCGAGGGCATGCGCGAGCGCAAGTGGGGCCGGATCATCCAGATCAGCTCGATCAACGGCCTCAAGGGCCAGTACGGCCAGGCCAACTACGCCGCGGCCAAGGCCGGCATGCACGGCTTCACCATTTCGCTGGCGCGCGAGAACGCCAAGCTCGGCATCACCGTCAACACCGTCTCGCCGGGCTACGTCGCCACCGACATGGTGATGGCCGTGCCCGAGGAAGTGCGCGCCAAGATCGCCGCGGACATTCCCACCGGGCGTCTCGGCCGGCCCGAGGAGATCGCCTACGCGGTCCATTTCCTCGTCGCCGACGAGGCGGCGTGGATCACCGGCTCCAATCTCGACATCAACGGCGGCCACCACATGGGCTGGTGAATGACCACTCTCCGCGCACCTTTCGCCCCGTTTTCCCGCGCCTGGCGGCCGCCGCCGGGGGCCGGCCTTCCATGCCCTTCAGTACAGTTGCAAGCCCCCCCGGGCTGGGCCATGCTGCGCGGCACCATGCCCAGAGTGCCTGCTCCATGAGCGCAACACGCATCATCAAGAAGTATCCGAACCGCCGGCTCTACGACACCGAGATCTCCAGCTACATCACCATCGAGGATGTCCGCCAGTTGATCGTCGACGGCGAGGAGTTCGAGGTCCGCGACGCCAAGAGCGGCGACGACATCACCCGTTCGGTGCTGTTGCAGATCATCTCCGAGCATGAATCCGACGGCGAACCGGTGCTGTCGACCCAGTTGCTGAGCCAGATCATCCGCTTCTACGGCGATTCGATGCAGGGCTTCATGGGCAACTACCTCGAGCGGTCGATGCAGGTCTTCCTCGACCAGCAGCAGCAGTTCCGCCAGCAGATGGGCGGGCTGCTCGGCCAGACGCCGTGGACGATGATGAACCAGCTGACCGAGCGCAACATGGAGCTGTGGCAGGAGTTCCAGAAGACGCTCGGCGGCGGCATTGCGGGCGGCAAGACCGGCACCGACGACAAGCCCGGCCCGGAACCGGGCGTGCGCCGCGACCGCCGCGGCCGCTGAGCCGGCGACCGCGGTCCCGTCGTCGCTCCGGCAGTCCTGCCGCGGGCGTCCACGCGCTCAGCGCTGCGCGTCCTCGCAGAATTTCTCCCGGTACTCCAGCGCCTTGGGCATCAGCGCCTGCAGGTTCTGGATGCGGGTGCCGGGGTTGGGATGGGTCGACGAGAATTCGGGCGGCGCCTGGCCGCCACTGGCCGCGCTCATGCGTTCCCACAGCGGCACCGCCTCGCGCGGATCGAAACAGGCCGCCGCCGCCAGCATCAGGCCGACGTAGTCCGCCTCGGTCTCGTGCTTGCGCGCGTACGGCAACAGGTAGCCATAGCCCATCGCGGCCATGACCATCTGCTGCTGTTGCGGATCCATGCCGCTCATCGCGCCGGCCATCTGCCCGACCTGGGTCAGGCGCTGCTGCGCCATCCGCTGGGCACCGTGGCGCAGCAGCGCGTGCGCGATCTCGTGCCCCATCACCACCGCCAGCGCGTCGGCGTTCTGCGCCACCGGGGCCAGTCCGCTGTAGACCGCCATCTTGCCGCCCGGCAGGCAGAACGCGTTGGCCTGGTCGGAGTCGATGACGTTGACCTCCCAGTCGAAGGACTCGGAGAAACGGCTGGGCGCCAGCCCGTTCTCGCGCGCCAGTTCGGCCTCGACCACCGGGACCTTGGCGATCAGCCGCTCGGCGATCAACCGGACCTCCTTCGACAGCGGCGCGTCCGGATCGGCCGGCCGCTCCTGCGACAGGATCTCCTCGTAGGCCTGCAGCCCCAGCGCCTTCTCGTCGTCGACGGTCAGCGCGCGGTCGATCAGCACCGTCTCGCCGGTCACCGGGTCCACCGCGCGGTTGGACACGTAGTAGAAGACGCCGTAGCCGGCGAACAGCAGCAGGATGATGAAACGGAAGTTGATGCCGCGGCGGGGCCGGCCGGTCTGCTGCGGGCGGCCGCGCGCGAAAGGATCCTGTCTCATGCTGTCTCCGATACCGGCGCGCCGGGAATGCTGGTCAGAGGTCGCGAACGACCCGGAAGCCGATTCTCGCATTGGTGGTATCCACCGACGCCAGTGCCCGCCAGCTGGCACGGGTCTGGGCCGGCGAACTGGCCCAGGAACCGCCGCGGATCACCTGGTCGCGACAGCCGGGGTTGAACCAGGCCGAGCCGTCCGCCGGCGCGCGCCGGTAGTTGGCGTGCCAGCAGTCGGCCATCCATTCGCTGACGTTGCCGGCCAGATCGTGCACGCCCCAGCTGTTGGGCGCGAAACTGGCCACCGGCGCCGGCCCCCAGTAGCCGTCGCCGTAGTCCGGGAAGGCATTGCCCCAGCTGCGGCCGCCCGGCGAGCGGTCCAGCGCACCGGTCACGTTGCCGGCGCTCTCCGGCGGCGTGCCCTCGCCCCAGGGATAGCGCTCGCTGGTCCCGGCACGGAACGCGTACTCGAACTCCGCCTCGCTCGGCAGCCGGTAGCGCCGGCCGCTCTGCGCCGACAGCCAGTCGGCATAGGCTTCCGCGTCCTTGGCGCTGACGTGCAGCACCGGCATCGTGTCGCCGGCCGGGCGGCCGGTGTAGTCGAACCGCCAATCGACCCGGCTGCGGCGCAGGAAATTGCCGGTGCGCTCGTCGTAGGCCATCGAGAAGCCGCGCCGGACCGCGCGCGACTGGTAACCGGTGGCGTCGACGAAGCGGCGGAACTCGCCGACCGTGATCTCGCGCACCGCCATCGCGAAGCCGCGCTCGAAACGCACCGCATGGCGCGGCTTCTCGTTGTCGTCCGCGTCCGGGTCGCCCGGCAGTGCGCCCATCATGAAGCCGCCATGCGGCAGCACCACCATCTGCGGCCCGCGCGCACCGCCTTCCAGCGCATCGGTGAACACCTGCCCGGGCCGGAAGCTGCCGTAATGCACGGCCTGGTCGATGCGCTGGCGCAGGTCGTTGGCGACCGGGTCGCCAGGCGAGGCGATGCGCAGGATCTCGGCCAGCTTGCCGCGCGCCAGGCTCGGGCCGTTGACCTTTTCCAGCGCCGCCACGCCCTCGTCGCGCAGGCGCGCGATGCGGGCGCTGCGCATCCGTTCGATGCGGCGCTCGGCATCGGGCACGGTCGGAAAACCCGGACGGATCGCCATCGCATGGCCCAGCCACTGCGAGGCCGTCTCGAAATCCCCCTGCATGCCGGCCGCTTCGGCGCGGCGGATCAACGCGCTTTCCACCGCGGCCTGTCCCTGCATCGCGCGCGGCTGCCCCGGCCGCAGCGCCAGCGCCTCGGCGAACGCCGCCAGCGCACCCCCGCCGTTCTCGCCGAGATCGCCGTCGCGCAATGCCTGTTCGCCGCGACGGTTCAACTCCCACAGGCGGTCGCTGTCGTCGACCCGCTCCAGATAGCGCACCACCGCCTCGTCCTCGGCGGCGATGCTGCGGGCCACCGCCGCGACCTGATGCGCGGTGCGCATGCCCACGACGTCGTCGTCCTCGTCGGCAAGCGCGAGCGCGGCATCGCCGGCCCGCAGCAGCGCCGCCTGTGCCCGCCGCAGTCCGGCGGTCGCGGCGCGCGCCTGCGCCGGATGCCGCGCGAGTGCGAGGTACAGCGGGATCGCCGAGTCGGCATCGGCATACAGCGCACCTTCGGCCAGCGCCTGGCTGGCGCGTTCGAGCGCCGCGTCCTCGTCGCCCTCGGCAATCACGACCTGCGGCGGCGTCCAGTTGAGATCGGCGGCGAAACTGTCGTCGCCACTGATGGTGACGCGGCCATCCGCCGCGCCGGCGCCGGCATCGTCGCCGGCGCGCCCGCCACAACCGGCCGCCAGCGCGAGCAGCGCCCAGCCCAGCAACCTGGTGAACCTCCCTGCGCGCAACACGGTCTCCCATCGGCGGACATGGCCAGATTAAGCCATCGTGCCGGACACGGCGACGCGCGTTTCCCGCCGGCGGTGCCGGCCCGCGCGCGATTGCCGCAGGCCGGCGCCGCCGCTAGGCTGTCGCGCATGTCAGCCTTTCCCGCACGCTGGATCGCCGATCCGGCCACCCTGCAATCCGCCCTGTCCAGCGTGACCACCCGTGTCGGGCTCGACACCGAGTTCATCCGCGAACGCACGTTCTGGCCGCAACTGGCACTGGTGCAGATCGCGGTCGAACGCGACTCCGGCATCGAGGTGCTGCTGGTCGACCCGCTGGCGCCAGGCATCGTCGAGGCCCTGCGCCCGCTGCTGGCCGACCCGGCGATCGTCAAGGTCATGCACAGCGCCAGCGAGGACCTGGTCGCGCTGGGACATACCTGCGGCGTCGTGCCCACGCCGCTGTTCGACACCCAGGTCGCCGCCGGCCTGGCCGGCACCGGCGCCGGCCTCGGCTACCAGCGCCTGGTGCAGGACACGCTGGGCGTCGCCCTGCCCAAGGGCGAGACGCGTTCGGACTGGCTGCGCCGGCCGCTGTCGCCGACCCAGCTCGAATACGCCGCCGACGACGTCGAATACCTGTTCGCCCTGCACGACGATCTCGCCGCGCGCATCGATGCGCTCGGACGCGGCGCGTGGCTGCAGGAGGACTGCGCACGGATGGTCGCAACCGCCGCGGGTTTCGACGGCGAGCGCTGGCCGCAGCTGGGCGGCCGCGCCGGACAGTTCCTCGATGCCGCCAGCCAGCTGCGGCTGATGCGGCTGCTGCGCTGGCGCGAGCAGTACGCACGCACCCACGACCGTCCGCGCAGCTGGATCCTCGACAACGAGCTGGCAACCCTGCTCGCCCGCAGCCCACCGGCCGACATCGGCGCCTTGCAGGCCCGCCTGGATGCGCACCCCAAGGCGCCGCGCAAGCTGGGTGCGGCGATCTGGGACGCACTGACGACCGAACTGGCCGACGAGCACGAGGCCCCGCTCGCCCGCGGCGAAGAGCCCGACCGCAAGCGGCTCAAGCAGTTGCAGCAGGCCGTGGCCCGCCGCAGCGCGGCACTGGGATTGCCCGATGGCGTGCTCGCCTCGCGCCGCTGGCTGGAGGCGCTGATGGAAGGCGACGACTGGCCGGGCGCGCTGGCGGGCTGGCGCCGCGGCCAGCTGGAAGCCGATCTGGCGCCGCTGCTCGCAAGTGCTGGCGACACGCCGACGGGATCCGTATAATCCCCGCCCATCGTGGGGCCATAGCTCAGCTGGGAGAGCGCGTCGTTCGCAATGACGAGGTCGGGAGTTCGATCCTCCCTGGCTCCACCACTTTCAAGCGGTCATCGACGCCCCGGAAAACAGCCGTTTTCCGGGGCGTTTCTTGTGGCCCGCCATCCATGGCGGCCACCTCGCCCGATGTCAAAAACCGTTCCAGACGGTTCTTTGTGGTTCTTCTGCGATTTCCCGGATTCCATCGTAGGTCGGGGCAACGCCCCCGACGCCACCATGCCCGGCACGCCGCATCGGCGGGTCCGCAACACCTCGCGAACCCGTGCGCCGCGCACGTCCGCCGCTTGGGCCACCCCACGCAAGATGGGTCCCTTAGCGACGCGCCTGCACTGCACGCCACGGGTCCACGCCTCTACCCGTCGGCATCGCCGTCCGCCGCGCGCTGTCGCAGCGCCTCGGCGCGCGCCTCGCGCACCTGGTCGAGCTTGTCCTTGAGCTTGATCTCCAGCCCGCGGGCGACCGGCTGGTAGTACACGCGCTCGCCCATGGCGTCCGGGAAGCCGGTCTGGTCGAGCGCGATGCCACCCTCGGCATCGTGGTCGTACTGGTAGCCGCTGCCGTAGCCGAGTTCCTTCATCAACTTCGTCGGCGCGTTGCGGATGTGAAGCGGCACGTCCTGGGTACCGTACTCGCGGACATCGCGCCTGGCCTGGTTGAACGCCTTGTAGGCGGCATTGGATTTCGCGGTGCTGGCGAGATAGATCACCAGCTGCGCCAGCGCCAGATCGCCCTCCGGGCTGCCGAGGCGCTCATAGGTGTCCCACGCGTCGATCGCCATCTGCAGCGCGCGCGGGTCGGCCAGGCCGATGTCCTCGACCGCCATGCGGGTCATGCGCCGCGCCAGGTAGGCCGGATCGCAGCCGCCGTCGAGCATCCGCGCCAGCCAGTACAGGGCGGCGTCGGGATTGGAGCTGCGCACGCACTTGTGCAGCGCCGAGATCTGGTCGTAGAACTGTTCGCCGCCCTTGTCGAAGCGGCGCGTGCGGTCGGCCAGCACCTGCTCGATCATGTCGCCGGTCACCGCGCCGCCCTCGCCCGCCAGCTCGGCGGCGATCTCCAGCAGGGTCAGTGCACGCCGCACGTCACCGTCGGCGGCCACGGCGACCAGCCGCAGCAGGTCGTCGGCGACCTGCAGCCCGCGACCGCCCAGGCCGCGGTCCGGATCGGCCAGCGCCCGCGACAGCGCGTCGTGGATGTCGTCGGGCGACACCGCCTCGAGCACGTGCACGCGGCAACGCGACAGCAACGCGGAGTTGAGCTCGAACGAGGGGTTCTCGGTGGTCGCACCGACGAACAGGATCGTGCCGCGCTCGATATGCGGCAGGAACGCGTCCTGCTGGGTCTTGTTGAAGCGGTGCACCTCGTCGACGAACAACACCGTGCGGCGCCCGCCGTTGAAGCGGTGCGCGGCCTCGGCCAGTACCTGGCGCACCTCGGGCAGCCCGGACAGCACCGCCGAGATCGCCTTGAACTCGGCATCGGCATAGCGCGCCAGCAGCAGTGCGAGCGTGGTCTTGCCGCAGCCCGGCGGCCCCCACAGCACCATCGAGTGGACGTGTCCGGACTCGACCGAGCGGCGCAGTGCGGTGCCCGGCGCGAGCAGCCGGCGCTGCCCCACCATCTCGTCGAGCGTGGCCGGGCGCATGCGCTCGGCCAGCGGGCGCATCGCGTCGCGGTCGACCTGCAACAGGTCGCCGGTCAGCGCATCGGAGGTATTGGCGGATCGGGCCACGGCGGTCGGGGTCGGCGGAACGGAATCAACGATAGCAAGACGCCGTCGCAGGCCATGCGACGGCGTCGGGGTAGCGCGTGCGAGCCGTTCGACCTCGCCGCTGCGCGCCGGGAGCCTACTCCTCGCCCACCACGTCGACGCCCGCCGGCGGGGTATAGCGGAACGTGTCCGCGGCGAACGCCGGGTTGCGCTTCCAGCCGCTGAAGCTGATGACGGTGCGCTGGCCGAGCGCATCGAGGATTTCCATCCGCGACAGGCCGCCGCCCTCGGCGAAGCCGAGCCGCGCGTTCTGGAACGCGGCGTTGTCGGCCTGCTTCGGCGCCAGCTGCAGCCAGGCCAGGCCGTCGGCGTTGCCGGCCTCCTCGACGCGGAAGTCGCGGTCCAGGCGCGCGGGGTCGATCAGCGCGGCCAGCGGGCTGTCCTGCTCCTCGCTGCCCTGCGAGCGGCGCGTGACCTGCTCCAGGTCGGGATCGTAGACCCAGACCGTGGTGCCGTCGGCGACGATCAGCTGCGGGTACGGCTTGACGTATTCCCAGCGGAACAGCCGCGGTGCCGACAGCGCGACGCTGCCGCTGGACTCCTCGCGAACCCGGCCATTGGGATCGGTGACCTGCTGCGAGAACCGGCCCTCCAGCCCCTGCAGGCCGCGGGTGAACCGGTCGAGCTGGTCGCGCGCGCCGGCGGCATGGGCGGCGCCGGCCACCAGCAGGGCGGCAACGGCGAACCAGCGGGTCTGGCGGAGAATCGAACGCATGGTGGCCTCGGGTGGACAGTGGGATCGGATGGAACGGGAGTGTGCAAACGTGAGGCTGAATGCGTTCCTGACGCGCCGCGCGACCGGCGTCGACCGCCGGTTGCGGTTAAGCCTCGGGCACCGTCAGCGCGGCGGTGGCGGCGCCAGCACGCTGCGGTCGCCGTTGTGCTCCGGCGGGCTGACCACGCCGGCCGCCTCCATCGCCTCGACCAGGCGCGCAGCGCGGTTGTAGCCGATCTTCAGCCGCCGCTGCACGCCGGAGATCGACGCGCGCCGGGTCTCGGTGACGATCTTCACCGCCTCGTCGTACAGCGGATCGCTCTCGTCGCCACCGCTGCTGCTGGCCTCGGGCAGACCGGTCGCGCCGACCACGGTACCGTCGCCCATCGTCTGCACCTCGTCGAGCACGCCCTCGATGTACTCGGCGCGGCCAGACTGCTTGAGGTGTTCGACGACGCGGTGCACTTCCTCGTCGGAGACGAATGCGCCATGCACGCGCTCCGGCATCGCGGTGCCCGGCGGCAGGTACAGCATGTCGCCGTGGCCCAGCAGGGTTTCGGCGCCGGACTGGTCGAGGATCGTGCGCGAGTCGATCTTGGAGCTGACTTGGAACGCGATGCGGGTCGGGATATTCGCCTTGATCAGGCCGGTGATGACGTCGACCGACGGCCGTTGGGTGGCCAGGATCAGGTGGATGCCGGCCGCGCGCGCCTTCTGCGCCAGGCGCGCGATCAGTTCCTCGACCTTCTTGCCGACGATCATCATCATGTCGGCGAATTCGTCGATGAAGATGACGATGTACGGCAGCGGCTCCAGCTCGGGCGCGGCGTCGGTGCTGCCCGGCTCCGGCCTGAACAGCGGATCGAGCAGCGGCTGGCCCTTTTCCTGTTCGTCGCGGACCTTCTTGTTGAAGCCGGCCAAGTTGCGCACGCCGACCGCGCTCATCAGCTTGTAGCGGCGCTCCATCTCCGCCACGCACCAGCGCAGGCCGTTGGCGGCCTCCTTCATGTCGGTGACCACCGGCGCCAGCAGGTGCGGGATGCCCTCGTAGACGCTCAGTTCCAGCATCTTCGGGTCGATCATCAGCATCCGCAGGTCTTTCGGCGAGGCCTTGAACAGCAGGCTCAGCACCATCGCGTTGACCGCGACCGACTTGCCCGAGCCGGTGGTACCGGCGACCAGCAGGTGCGGCATGCGCGCCAGGTCGGCGACGGTGGAGCGGCCGCCGATGTCCTTGCCCAGCGCCAGCGTCAGCACGCTGGCCGACTTGTCGTACTCCTTCGAGCGCAGCAGTTCGCTGAGATAGATCATCTCGCGGCGGGTGTTGGGGATCTCCAGTCCGATCACCGACTTGCCGGGGATCACGTCGACCACGCGTACCGACTTGACCGACAGGCCGCGGGCGATGTCCTTGTCCAGCGAGCTGATCTGGCTGACCTTGATGCCAGGCGCGGGCTCCATCTCGAAGCGCGTGATCACCGGGCCCGGCTGGGCCTCCTTGACCTCGACGTCGATGCGGAAATCCTTGAGCTTGAACTCGATCTGCCGCGACAGGGTCTCCAGCGTCTCCTCGTCGTAGCCCTTGGGCTGCGGCTTGGGGTCGTCGAGCAGCGACAGCGGCGGCAGGTCCGAGCCATCGGAATTGACGCCGTGGAACATCGGGATCTGCTGCTCGCGCTTGGCCCGCTCGCTCTTCTCCACCACCGGCGGCGCGGCCGGCGGTTCGATCTTCACCGGCGCGCGCTTGGCCCGCAGTTCGGTCTCGACCTTGCGCGCCTCGGTGCGTTCCTCGCGGTGCACGCGGGCTTCCTTCCACTCGCTGGCCTGCTTGGTGCTGCGGCGGAACAGCGCCGGCACCCGCATCGCCCAGCCGCCGATGCGGTCCATCAGCGCGAACCACGACAGGCCGGTGGCCAGGGTCACCGAGATCAGGAACAGCGCGATCAGGAACAGGCTGCCGCCCATCGTGCCGAAACCGCTGGACAGCGAGCGGCCGACCAGGCGCCCGAGAATGCCGCCGCCACCGGCGGGGTAATGCAGCAGTTCCGGCAGGCGCAGGTACAGCAGGCCGGTCGCCGAGACCAGGAAACCGACGATGCCGACCAGCCGCAATGCCGGCCCGAAATCGGCGCGGCCGTCGCCGTCCTGGTCCATGCCGAACAGGGCGATCCACGCGATCGCGCCGAGCACCGGCGGCAGCAGGTAGGCGGTCAGCCCGAACAGGTGCAGCAGCATGTCCGCGACCCACGCGCCCACCGGCCCGCCGACGTTGCGGATCTCCGACGGCAGCACGCCGGTCTGGGTCGACCAGCTGGGATCGGTATGCGAATACGTGACCAGGCACGCCAGCAGGTACAGCAGCAGCGGCGCGATCAGGATCAGCGCGATGTCGCGCACCAGGCGCTGGCGACGGGGGTTGGGCGCGGCCCTGGCCGCCGGCTGCGCGGCGTCCTTGGTGCTGCGCGTGCGCTTGGCGCGTTCTGAAAGCGGGCGTGCCACCGTGCGTTTTTACCTGAGGAAAATGTGCTAGAAGGTTGATCTTACTTCAAAGTTTCATGCTCTGCAGCGCCGGATGGACAAGCCGGCCGGCATCGACGTTGATGCCGCGCAGCAGCGCCGGGTCGTCGCGCCACCGGCCCGAGGCCAGCGTGACCACCCACGGCAGGATCGCCGCGCAGATCGCCTGCGACGCGGTCTGCGGCACCGCGCCAGGCATGTTGGTCACGCAGAAGTGGGTCACGCCCGCGTCCACGTAGGTCGGCGCTTCCCAGGTCGTCGGCCGCGAGCTCTCGAAGCAGCCGCCCTGGTCGATCGCGATGTCGACCAGCACGCTGCCGTCCTCCATCGCCTGCATCATCCCGCGGGTCACGACGTGCGGCGCGACCGCACCGGTCACCAGCACCGCGCCGACGACCAGATCGGCACCGGCGACCTCGCGCGCGACGACCTCGTCGTAGGGATACAGCGCGGTGACGTTGTTGCCCAGCCGCATCATCCGCTCCCGGCGGTCGTCGCGCTTCTCGAACACCACCACGTTGGCGCCGCCCGCCGCGGCCAGCGCGGCCGACGCGCCGCCTGCGGCGCCGGCGCCGAACACCACGACCCGGCCGCGCTCCGTCGACGGCAGGCCGCCGAGCAGCTTGCCCTTGCCGCCCAGCGGCTGGTGCAGGTAATGGGTGCCGACCTGGACCGCGATCCTGCCGGCGATCACCGACATCGGCGCCAGCAGCGGCAGCGCGCCGTCGTCCAGCGCCACGGTCTCGAACGCGATGGCGGTCAGGCCGATGTCGAGCAGGCGCCGGGTCAGCGCCGGCAGCGGCGCCAGGTGCAGGTAGCAGAACAGCAGGTGGTCGGGGCGCAGCAGCGCCAGGTCGCCTTCGACCGGCTCCTTGACCTTGACGATCAACTGGCCCTTTTCGTACAGCGCGGCGGCATCGGGCGCGATCTTCACCCCGAGCCGGGCATAGGCCTCGTCGCCGAATCCGGACCGCAGTCCCGCGCCGGCCTGCACCCAGACCTCGTGGCCGCGGTTGACCAGATCGCCCGCGGCCGCGGGCACCAGGGCCACGCGTCCCTCGAGGGTCTTGGTCTCGCTGGGAACACCGATCCGCATCGCCGACTCCTGCACAACGACATCGCCCGCAACCCCTGGCCTGGCGCGACTCCCGGCAACGCAGGGCAGCGCCCCGGAAGGACGGCCGCCACGGATGGCGGACCAGCAAAAAACGCCGCATCAGGCGGCGTGTCACGGATGCAACGTTCCGGCCTGTCGAGGCCGCCGCGCCTTGTTTTGTGGGGACCGCACCGCCAAGCTATGGACACGCCAAGCCGCGATTTCACTGCCTCCGAGTATACATGAGCCCCTCTTCCGCAAGCCCCGCCAGCCCCCGCCACGTCCGCCTGCTGATCCTCGGTTCCGGCCCCGCCGGCTGGACCGCGGCCGTCTATGCCGCGCGCGCCAACCTCAAGCCGGTGGTCGTCACCGGCATGCAGATGGGCGGCCAGCTGATGACCACCACCGAGGTCGACAACTGGCCGGGCGACGCCCACGGCCTGATGGGCCCGGCGCTGATGGAACGCATGCAGGCGCATGCCGAGCGCTTCGACACCGAGACGATCTTCGACCACATCCACACCGCCGACCTGTCGCAGCGGCCGTTCCGGCTCAAGGGCGACAGCGGCGAATACACCTGCGACGCGCTGATCATCGCCACCGGCGCGACCGCCAAGTACCTGGGCATTCCCTCCGAGGAGCTCTACAAGGGCCGCGGCGTGTCCGCCTGCGCGACCTGCGACGGCTTCTTCTACAAAGGCCAGGACGTGGCCGTGGTCGGCGGCGGCAACACCGCGGTCGAGGAGGCGCTGTACCTGTCCAACATCGCCCGCAAGGTCTACCTGGTGCACCGCCGCGACACCCTGCGCGCGGAGAAGATCATGCAGGACAAGCTGCACGCGAAGATCCAGGCCGGCGCGATCGAACCGGTCTGGCACCACACCGTCGACGAGGTGCTGGGCAACGAGCACGGCGTCACCGGCCTACGGCTGAAGTCGGTCAAGGATGGCGGCACGCGCGACCTCGCCGTGCACGGCTTCTTCGTCGCCATCGGCCACCACCCCAACACCACGCTGTTCGAAGGCCAGCTGGCGATGAACAACGGCTACCTGGAGATCCGCTCCGGCCTGGGCGGCAACGCCACCCAGACCTCGGTCGAGGGCGTGTTCGCGGCCGGCGACGTCGCCGACCAGCACTACCGCCAGGCGATCACCTCGGCCGGTTTCGGCTGCATGGCCGCGCTGGATGCCGAGCGTTTCCTTGACCAGCAGGGATAGGCCACATTTGCCGCGGATCGACGCGGATGAACGCGGATAGCAGCGGGGCAGGACGCGAAATGCGAACGCGGGACGCAGCCCGCATCGCCCGCATTCCCGGCGGCGCATGTCCACGCCGCTGCGTGGCGGTGCACGACTGCCGGCCGATACGGCATCGCTCCGGGCCATGACCGCATCCGCTCCGACGCTGCGCGTGGTCGATGCGCTGGCCGACGTCCCGGCGGCGGACTGGGACGCGCTGCACGATGGCGGCAATCCCTTCGTCGCGCATGCGTTCCTCGACGGACTCGAGGCGCATGGCTGCCTGCGCGCGGACTGGGGCTGGCCCCCGCGGCATCTGACGCTGTGGCAGGGCGGGCAGCTCGTCGCCGCCGCGCCCTGCTACCTGAAGAACAACTCGCACGGCGAGTTCGTGTTCGACCACGCCTGGGCGCGGGCCTATGCGCAGTACGGGCGCGACCGGCGGGATGACCTCGGACATTCCGCCAACGCGGACTACTACCCCAAGCTGCTGTGCGCGGTGCCCTACTCCCCGGTCACCGGGCCGCGACTGCTGGCGCGTGGCGACGAGGCGCGGCAGGCGCTGCTGCGCGCGATGCAGGCGCTGGCGGAAGCCGACGGGCTGTCCTCGGCGCACGTGAACTTCCCCACCGCCGCCGAGGACGCGGGGTTTCCGCCCGACTGGCTGGCGCGCATCGACGTGCAGTACCACTGGTGCAATGCGGCGGGCTGGACATCGTTCGACGACTACCTGGCGGCGATGGACCACAAGCACCGCAAGAACATCCGCCAGGAACGGGCGAAAGTGGCGCGCGCCGGGGTCCGCTTCCGCGTCGTGCACGGCGACGAGGCCAGCGCCGCGGACCTGGCGACGATCCACCGCTTCTATCTGCAGACCTTCGCCGAATACGGCAATTCGCCTGCGCTGACGCTGGCGTTCGTCACCCATCTGGCACGGACGATGCCGCGACAACTGGTGCTGATCCTCGCCGAACACGCGGGCGCGCCGATCGCGGGCGCGCTGTGCCTGCGCGGTGGCGACACGCTGTACGGACGCTACTGGGGCGCCGTCGCCAGCCTGCCCGGCCTGCACTTCGAGACCTGCTACTACCAGGGCATCGCCTATTGCCTGCGCGAGGGCCTGCGGGTGTTCGAACCCGGCGCCCAGGGCGAGCACAAGCTGGCCCGCGGCTTCCTGCCCACGCTGGTCCACAGCCGGCACTGGATCGCCGATCCGGCGTTCCGCGACGCGCTGCGGCACTGGTGCGCCGAGGAGGCGGCCTCGGTCCGCGGCTATGCGGCGACGCTGGCCGCGCACAGCCCCTTTCGGGCAGCCGAGGGCGCCACGTGAGCCTGCACCTGCCCCGGCTGGCGGACGATCCGCTGGCGTCGTTCCCGCCGCTGGACATGGCGCTGCGCAGGCCCGACGGCCTGCTGGCGTTCGGTGGCGACCTGTCGGTACCGCGGCTGTGCAACGCCTACCGGCAAGGCATCTTCCCGTGGTTCTCCGACGGCCAGCCGATCCTGTGGTGGTCGCCGGATCCCCGCGCGGTGTTCGAGACCGCCGCCTTCCGGCTGCCCCGCCGCTTCCGCCGCGACCTGCGCGCAAGCCAGTGGCAGGTCCGCGCCGACACCGCGTTCGAGGCCGTGGTCGCCGCCTGCGCCGATGCGCCGCGGCGCGGCCAGGACGGCACCTGGATCACCGCGTCCATGCAGGCGGCCTATCGCGACATGCATGCCGCCGGCCATGCGCACAGCGTCGAGGTGTTCGACGGCGACCGCCTGGTCGGCGGGATCTACGGCATCGCGCTCGGCCGCATGTTCTTCGGCGAAAGCATGTTCAGCGGCGAATCGGGCGGCTCCAAGGTCGCGCTGGCGGCGCTGGCGCGGCAGTTGCATGCCTGGGGCATGCCGCTGGTCGATGCCCAGGTGGGCAATCCGCATCTCGCCCGGCTGGGCGCCGCAAGCTGGCCGCGCGACCGCTTCGCCGCCGAAGTGGCCGTGCTGGTCGACGCGCCGGCCCCGGTCGCGGACTGGACCATCGCATTCGGCAGGCAGGCTGCGGCAGAGCTCGCCGGCTGAAGGGCGCTCAAGATCCGCGCCGCCTTCCCCGGACTTGGGCGAAGAACCAAAGAAAGGCGGTTCGGCCACGGATGCACGCGGATGACGCGGATCAGAAGCAGCGGGGACGTGGCATCGCCTCGGCCTCTGTATTTGCTCTATCCGTGCACATCCGCGTGGATCCGTGGCAAAGAACAAGGTTCCGGCCCGTCCCCGATTCCGGGGGCTCGACCGTAGGTCGGGGCAACGCCCCGACGGAGGGAGCTCGCGAATCCGGGCACCGCGCACGTCGGCCGCGTGGGGCCGACCTACGCAAGGTCGGACGACCGTCTTCCCCGGACTTGGGCGAAGAACCGTTTTTTGCGGCCCGCCGTCCGTGGCGGCCGCCCTCCGGGTCATCGCTGACGCGATGCCAGAAACCGCTCCCGGCGGTTTTTTGCATCGGAACGGGTCGCGTGCGAGAATGCCCGGCTTGCTGCGGCGCTTTTTCTTCCTGCGCCCGCTCCTGCGCTCCCATCCTCCATCCAGACGAGCAACCACGACGCATGGCGAAAGACGACGTCATCGAATTCGAAGGCACGGTCTCCGAGACACTCCCGAACACCATGTTCCGGGTGAAGCTCGAGAACGGCCACGAAATCATTGCGCATATCTCCGGACGCATGCGCAAGAACTACATCCGCATCCTGACCGGCGACAAGGTCAAGGTCGAGATGACCCCCTACGACCTGAGCAAGGGCCGGATCACCTACCGGATGAAGTAAGCGGCCCAGCGGGTCGCAGGACGACGAAAAGGCAGCCCGCGGCTGCCTTTTTGCGTTTCCATGCGGATGGGACGCGGGACGGCCCGGGCCGCCTCGCGTCTTGCCTCCTACTCGACGGTCGCGGTCAGCAGCTTCTCCGGTTCGGCGTGGGCCTCGACGACCAGTTCGCCGTCACGGACCTCGACCGTCACCCGGCCACCGCCGACCAGCTTGCCGAACAGCAGTTCGTCGGCCAGCTTGCGCTTGATCCTGTCCTGAATCACGCGCGCCATCGGCCGTGCGCCCATCTGCGGGTCGAAGCCATGCTGGGCCAGCCAGTCGCGCGCATCCGGCGTGGCCGACAGCGCGACGCCCTTCTCGTGCAGCTGGCTTTCCAGTTCGATCAGGAACTTGTCGACGACCCGCAGGATGTGGTCGAAGCCCAGCGACTCGAACTGCACGATCGCATCCAGGCGGTTGCGGAACTCCGGCGTGAAACTCTTGCGGATCACTTCCATCGCGTCGGTGCTGTGGTCCTGGCGGGTGAAGCCGATCGAGCGGCGCGCGGCCTGGGTGGCGCCGGCGTTGGTCGTCATCACCAGGACCACGTTGCGGAAGTTCGCCTCGCGGCCGTTGGTGTCGGTCAGCACGCCGCGGTCCATGACCTGCAGCAGGATGTTGAAGATGTCCGGGTGGGCCTTCTCCACCTCGTCGAGCAGCAGCACGCAGTGCGGGGTCTTGACGATCTTCTCGGTCAGCAGGCCGCCCTGGTCGAAGCCGACATAGCCCGGGGGCGCGCCGATCAGGCGACTGACCGAATGCGGCTCCATGTACTCGCTCATGTCGAAGCGGACCAGTTCGATGCCCAGCTGCAGCGCCAGCTGGCGGGTGACCTCGGTCTTGCCGACGCCGGTCGGGCCGGAAAACAGGAAGTTGCCGATCGGCTTGTCGGGACTGCCCAGGCCCGAACGCGACAGCTTGATCGCCGAGGTCAGCGATTCGATCGCCGGATCCTGGCCGAAGATCACCATCTTCAGGTTGCGCTCGAGGTGCTCGAGCACGTCCTTGTCGGTCGCGCTGACCTGCTTGGCCGGGATCCGCGCCATCTTGGCGACGATCGTCTCGACTTCCTCGACGTCGATCAGCGACTTGCGCACGCCCTCGGGCAGCAGCCGCTGGCGCGCGCCGGCCTCGTCGATGACGTCGATGGCCTTGTCCGGCAGCAGCCGGTCGCCGATGTGCTTGACCGACAGGTCGACCGCGGCCTGCAGCGCCTCGTCGGCATAGGTCACGTCGTGGTGCGCCTCGTAGCGCGGCTTCAGGCCCAGCAGGATCTCGAAGGTCTCGCCGACGGTCGGCTCGACGATGTCGATCTTCTGGAACCGCCGCGCCAGCGCCCGGTCTTTCTCGAACACGCCGCGGTATTCCTGGAACGTGGTCGAGCCGATGCAGCGCAGCTCGCCCGACGCCAGCGCCGGCTTGATCAGGTTGGACGCGTCCATGGTGCCGCCCGACGCCGAGCCGGCGCCGATGATGGTGTGGATCTCGTCGATGAACAGGATCGCGCCGGGATGCTTGCGGATCGCCGCGAGCACCGCCTTCAGGCGCTTCTCGAAGTCGCCGCGGTACTTGGTGCCCGCGACCAGCGCACCGAGATCGAGCGAATAGATGGTGGCGTCGGCCAGCACCTCGGGCACCTCGCCGTCGACGATGCGCTTGGCCAGGCCCTCGGCGATCGCGGTCTTGCCCACGCCGGCCTCGCCGACGTACAGCGGATTGTTCTTGCGCCGGCGGCACAGCACCTGGATGGTCCGTTCGACCTCCTCGGCGCGGCCGACCAGCGGGTCGATCCGGCCCTCGCGCGCGGCGGCGTTGAGGTCACTGGCGTACTCGGCCAGCGCGTCGCCCTTGGCCTCGCCGTCGCCCTCGCCCTTCACCGCGCCGGTCTCCTCGGGCGCGCCGCCGGCTTCCTCGCCACCGCTCTTGGCGATGCCGTGGGACAGGTAGTTGACGACGTCCAGCCGGGTCACGTCCTGCTGGTTGAGGTAGTAGACCGCGTGCGAGTCCTTCTCGCCGAAGATCGCCACCAGCACGTTGGCGCCGCTGACTTCCTTCTTGCCGGACGACTGCACGTGGTAGACCGCGCGCTGCAGCACCCGCTGGAACCCGAGCGTGGGCTGGGTGTCGCGGGTGTCGTCGTCGGCGAGCTTGGTCACCGAGGTCAGGATGGCCTGTTCGAGATCCGCGCGCAGGCGCGCGAAATCCGCGCCGGTGGCCTTGAGCACGGCCTCGGCGGAGGGGTTTTCGAGCAGGGAGAACAACAGGTGTTCGACCGTCATGTACTCGTCGCGGGCCTCGCGGGCACGCTTGTAGCACTGGCCGATGGTGTACTCGAGGTCTTTGCTGAACATGGGGCGGACGCCTCCGGAATCATTGTGATTCTAGATGGGGCCCGGTTCCGGCTTTTCCATCCCCGCCCCGCCCCCTTTTAGGCCTTTTCCATCGTGCAGAGCAAGGGGTGCAGGTTGAGCCGGGAGTATTCGTTCACCTGCGCGACCTTGGATTCGGCGACCTCGCGGCTGTAGACGCCGCAGACGCCGCGCCCCCGGGTATGCACGTGCAGCATCACCTGGGTGGCGCGTTCGATGTCGAGCGCGAAGAACCGCACCAGCACGTCGACGACGAAGTCCATCGGGGTGTAGTCGTCGTTGAGCAGCAGCACCGAATACAGCGGCGGCGGCGCCACCTCCGGCCGGCTGGTTTCCACGACGGTGCCGTGGTCGTGCTCGTTCTGGTGCTTGCGGGTCATTGCCTCATTATAAAGCGGTGGCGATGGACGGGTTGCGGCCATGACGGTCAAAATGACTGTTGCTCCCACGACACGGACGCCCGCCATGCGCCGAACCACGACCCGCGCCGCACTGCTCGGCCCCCCGCTCGCCTGCCTGCTGCTGGCCGGTGCCGCGGCCGTGCATGCCCACGAAGCGCCGCAGGCGGCCGACGCCGCGGCGGAAGCCCCCGTGCGGGGCGATGCGTCGGTGCGCGCACG
This sequence comes from Proluteimonas luteida, assembly GCF_021191695.1. Lineage (GTDB taxonomy): Bacteria > Pseudomonadota > Gammaproteobacteria > Xanthomonadales > Xanthomonadaceae > Luteimonas > Luteimonas luteida. The sequence goes on along the minus strand of NZ_JAIWPT010000001.1, from coordinate 371,191 downwards.
CCTGGACGCACAGGGCGTGGGCTACGAGGTCGACGACGACGGCGATTTCCGGCTCCTGGTGGGCTGGCAGCGGGAGAACCGCTCGCAGCTGGCGTTCATCGCCGGCACCGCCAACCGGATCGGCGACGGCGCGGTGCGCGAGATCTTTTCGCCGGCGGCGCGCGTGCCCGAGGGCGGCCTCAGCGCCGGGCAGGCCGACATGCTGCTGCGCGACAGCCAGCAGAACGTGCTCGGCGCCTGGGAGATCGCCGGCGACATCCTGTTCTACGTGGTCAAGCTCTACGACGACGCCGACGGCGCCCGCCTGCAGCAGGCGATCGACGCCGCGGCGGAGATCGCCGACAACATGGAAATGCGCCTGTCCGACGGCCAGGACGAATTCTGATGACGTTCCGGCAGGGCCGCTTCTGGCAACCGGACGTCACCGTGGCCACGGTGGTGCTCGACGGCGGCCGGCTGCTGTGCGTCGAGGAGCGCGTCGATGGCCGCCTGGTGCTGAACCAGCCGGCCGGGCACCTGGAACCGGACGAGTCGCTACGCGATGCGGCGCTGCGCGAGACCCTGGAGGAAACCGGCTGGACGGTGGAACTCACCGCGTTCATCGGTGCCTACCAGTGGACTTCGGCGCCGCGCGCCGGCGAGCCTGATGGCCGCCACTTCCTGCGCTTCGCCTTCGCCGCGCTGCCGGTCTCGCACGACGCCGGGCGCTCCCTCGACGACGGCATCGAGCGCGCGCTGTGGCTGACTCCCGACGAACTGCGGCAACGCCAGCCGCAGCACCGCAGCCCGCTGGTCTGGCAGGCCGTCGCCGACTGCCTGGCGGGCCAGCGCCATCCGCTGTCGATACTGCAGCAGCTGCCATGAGCGGTCCCGAGGTCATCGTGAAGGGATGCCCCCTCCCATCCTCCCCCGCGAGCGGGGGAGATGAGTACGTGCCGTATGGTCTCGGCTGGGAATGCATGACAGGCGGCCCGGCATGACCGCGCGGATCATCGTCGGCATGTCGGGCGGCGTCGACTCCTCGGTCGCGGCACTGCTGCTGCGCGACGCCGGCAACGACATCGCCGGTCTGTTCATGCAGAACTGGGCGGAGGACGACACGCAGCAGGGAACGGGGACCGGCGGCGCCTGCCGCGCGGAGGACGACCGCCGCGACGCGGTCGCGGTCGCCGGACGGCTCGGCATCCCGATCCACTTCCGCGATTTCTCCCGCGAATACTGGGATGGCGTGTTCACCCATTTCATCGCCGAATACGCGGCCGGCCGCACGCCGAACCCCGACGTGCTGTGCAACCGCGAGATCAAGTTCAAGCATTTCCTCGATGCGGCCCGCGAGCTCGGCGCGCAGCGCATCGCCACCGGCCACTATGCGCGGGTGCGCCGCGAAGGCGCGCACTGGCAACTGCTGCGCGCCCGCGACCGCGGCAAGGACCAGAGCTATTTCCTGCACCAGCTGGGCCAGCAACAGCTCGCGGCAACGCTGTTCCCGCTCGGCGACCTGCCGAAGTCGGACGTGCGCGCGATCGCCCGCGACGCCGGCCTGCCGACCGCGGAGAAGAAGGACTCGACCGGCATCTGCTTCATCGGCGAGCGCGACTTCCGCGCGTTCCTGGGCCAATACCTGCCCGCGCGCGAAGGCGAGATGCGCACGCCCGACGGCCGCCGTGTCGGCACCCATCCGGGTGTGTTCTATTTCACCCTGGGCCAGCGCGAGGGCCTGCAGATCGGCGGCGTGCGCGGCTTCGATGCGGCGCCGTGGTATGTGGTCGGCAAGGATGTGGGCGACAATGTACTGATCGTCGCCCAGGGCGCCGACACCCCTTACCTGCGGTCGTCGCGCCTGTGCAGCGAACCCGCGCACTGGATCGCCGGTGCACCGCCCGCGCAGCGTTTCCGCTGCACCGCCCAGACCCGCTACCGGCAACACGAGGAACCCTGCGACGTGACCATCGACGACAACGGCCAGCTCGACATCCATTTCGACCGCCCCCAGCGCGCCGTGACCCCGGGCCAGTCGGTGGTGCTGTATGCCGGCGAGGTGTGCCTGGGCGGCGCGGTGATCGCGCGTACCGACGCCCCGCTCGAGCAGCACGCGCGCGGGGTGGCGGCATGATGGAGCAGCGCGTGCTCGCCCTGGCCGGCCTGGCCCAGGCGCTCAAGCAGGTCCGACGGATCGCCGAGACCGGCCAGGCCGACGCCACGGTGCTGTCGACCGCGCTCGACAGCGTGTTCCGCATCGACGCCGAATCGCCCGAAGCGGTGTACGGCGGCCGCGAGGCCGTGGTCCCGGGACTGATGCTGCTGCGCGACTATTTCGGCAACCAGGGCAGCGATCCGCTGCTGCCGAAGCTGGCGCTGTCGGTCATCCAGCTCGAACGCCGCTTCGTCGCAGACCGGGTGATTTCCGCCGAGGTCCACGACGGCATCCTCGACATCCGCCCCAAGGCCGACGAACTCGGCCATACCCATCCCGAGGTGCTGGCCGCGCTGGGCACGCTGTATGCCGACACCGTCAGCCACCTGCGGCCGAAGGTCATGGTCCAGGGCAACCCGCACTACCTCGGCCAGGCCGACGTCGTCGCCGAGATCCGCGCGGTGCTGCTGGCCGCACTGCGCTCGGCGGTGCTGTGGCGGCAGCTCGGCGGCAGCCTGTGGGATTTCCTGCTGGCCCGGCGCAGGATGATCGAGGCCCTGTAGCGCCCCATGGCCACGGTCGCGGTGCCCTGACGGGCCTGCGCCGGAAAGGCGGTCCCCGGGCATCGAGCGAATGTGTTCCCGAAACGACGACACCGCCCCGAGGAGCGGTGTCGTCGCGTGCGTCAGGCGCCGGCCGTCGCTCAGGCGGCGACGTTCTTCGCCACGTCCGTGTATTCCTCGATCTGGTCGAAGTTCATGTAGCGGTAGATGTCCGCGCTGCTGGCGTCGAGCACGCCGATGTCGGCCATGTACTCGGCCTTGGTCGGGATCCGCCCCAGCCGCGAGCAGATCGCCGCCAGCTCGGCGGAACCGAGGTAGACGTTCGAGTTGCGGCCGAGACGGTTGGGGAAGTTGCGGGTGGAGGTGGAGAACACCGTCGCGCCTTCCTTGACCTGCGCCTGGTTGCCCATGCACAGCGAGCAGCCCGGCATCTCCATGCGCGCGCCGGCGGTGCCGAAGGTGCCGTAGTGGCCTTCCTTGGTCAGCTCGGCGGCGTCCATCTTGGTCGGTGGCGCGACCCACAGCTTGGTCGGGATGTCGCGCTTGCCTTCCAGCAGCTTCGACGCGGCGCGGAAGTGGCCGATGTTGGTCATGCACGAGCCGATGAAGACCTCGTCGATGACCGCGCCGGCGACTTCCGACAGCGTCTTCACGTCGTCGGGGTCGTTCGGGCAGGCGACGATCGGCTCGTGCACGTCGGCCAGGTCGATCTCGATGACCGCGGCGTACTCGGCGTCGGCGTCGGCCTTGAGCAGCTGCGGGTCGGCCAGCCAGGCTTCCATCTTCTCGATACGGCGCTGCAGCGAGCGCGGGTCCTGGTAACCCTCGGCGATCATCCACTTCAGCAGCGTGATGTTGCTGGTGATGTATTCGATGATCGGCGCCTTGTCCAGGTGCACCGTGCAACCGGCGGCCGAACGCTCGGCCGAGGCGTCGGACAGCTCGAACGCCTGCTCGACCTTCAGGTCCGGCAGGCCCTCGATCTCGAGGATGCGGCCGGAGAAGATGTTCTTCTTGCCCTGCTTGGCGACGGTCAGCAGCCCCTGCTTGATCGCGTACAGCGGGATCGCGTTGACCAGGTCGCGCAGGGTCACGCCGGGCTGCAGCTTGCCCTTGAAGCGCACCAGCACGCTCTCGGGCATGTCCAGCGGCATCACGCCGGTGGCCGCGGCGAACGCGACCAGGCCCGAGCCTGCCGGGAACGAGATGCCGACCGGGAAGCGCGTGTGCGAGTCGCCGCCGGTGCCGACGGTGTCGGGCAGCAGCATGCGGTTGAGCCAGCTGTGGATCACGCCGTCGCCCGGGCGCAGCGAGATGCCGCCGCGGGTGGAGATGAACTCCGGCAGGGTGTGGTGGGTCTTGACGTCGACCGGCTTGGGATACGCCGCGGTGTGGCAGAACGACTGCATGACGAGATCGGCGCTGAAGCCGAGGCACGCCAGGTCCTTGAGCTCGTCGCGGGTCATCGGACCGGTGGTGTCCTGCGAACCCACCGAGGTCATCTTCGGTTCGCAGTAGGTGCCCGGGCGCACGCCCTGACCTTCCGGCAGGCCGATCGCGCGCCCGACCATCTTCTGCGCCAGCGAGAAGCCCTTGCCGGTATCGGCCGGCTGCTGCGGCAGGCGGAACAGGTCGGTCGCCGGCAGGCCCAGCGACTCGCGCGCCTTGGCGGTCAGGCCGCGGCCGATGATCAGCGGGATGCGGCCACCGGCGCGCACCTCGTCGAACAGCACCTCGGACTTGACCTGGAACTCGGCGATGACCTGGCCGTCCTTCAGCGCCTTGCCGTCGTAGGGACGCAGTTCGACCACGTCGCCCTGCTCCATCTGCGAGACGTCGAGCTCGATCGGCAGCGCGCCGGCATCCTCCATGGTGTTGTAGAAGATCGGTGCGATCTTGCTGCCGAGGCAGACGCCGCCGAAGCGCTTGTTGGGGATGTAGGGGATGTCCTCGCCGGTCCACCACAGCACCGAGTTGGTCGCCGACTTGCGGCTGGAACCGGTACCGACGACGTCGCCGACATAGGCGACAAGGTGGCCCTTGTCCTTCAGGTCCAGGATCGCCTGGATCGGCCCGCGCTTGCCGTCCTCCTCCGGCTCGAACGGCGCGCCGTCGCGGCGGTTCTTCAGCATCGCCAGCGCGTGCATGGGGATGTCCGGGCGGGTGGTCGCGTCCGGCGCCGGCGACAGGTCGTCGGTGTTGGTCTCGCCCGGCACCTTGAACACGGTGATGGTCAGGCTCTCGGGCACTTCCGGCCTGCTGGTGAACCACTCGGCGTCGGCCCAGCTCTGCAGCACGGCCTTCGCGTTGGCGTTGCCGGCCCTGGCCTTCTCCTCGACGTCATGGAACGCATCGAACACCAGCAGCGTGTGCTTCAGGCCCTCGGCCGCGATCGCGCCGACGCCGGCGTCGTCGAGCAGTTCGACCAGCGGATGCACGTTGTAGCCGCCGAGCATGGTGCCCAGCAGTTCGGTCGCGCGCTCGCGGCCGATCAGCGGATTGGTCTCGGTGCCGAAGGCGAGCGCCGCCAGGTACGAAGCCTTGACCTTGGCGGCATCGTCGACGCCGGCCGGCACGCGGTGGGTCAGCAGGTCCAGCAGGAACTCCGCCTCGCCCGCCGGCGGCGACTTCAGCAGCTCGATCACTTCGGCGGTCTGCTGCGCGGTCAGCGGCAGCGGCGGGATTCCCAGCGCGGCGCGCTCGGCAACGTGGTGGCTGTAGGCTTCCAACATGCGGGTAACTCCAGAACTTCGGGTGGTGGAACGTCGGGAAGGCACGGGCGCTCCGGGGGAGCGTCGTGGCGGTAAACGGTCGCGTGGGAACTCAGGCCGTGGGCACGATCAGCTTGAGTCCCTTGAAATAGGTGCGGAAGAACGCGTCGTCGCGGGTGATCAGGCCGTTGCACTGCAGCAGCGCATGCGCACCGACCAGGAAATCGGGGACCGCGCGCGCCAGGCCGTCGCCGCGGCGCCAGTAGCGGCGCTGCATCTCGCCGGCGCGCAACGCGGACTTGGCCTCGATCGCGCTGAAGCGCACGCCCATGTCCTCGAGCACGGCCATGGTCTCGTCGCCGTCCTGCAGCGCGCTGCAGATCTCCGACAGGGAGACGTCGCAGACCACGACCGGGCCGCTGCTCAGGTACTGGCGCAGGCAGGCCTCGGCGGCATCGGCGTGGGGGCCGTCGACCAGCAGGTCGACCAGCACGGGCGCATCGACGGCGATCATCGCGGGTCAGCCTTGCGCCGGGCCGGTGCCCGGCGTGCCCTCGCCCGCCGTGCCCTCGCCCGCCATGTTCCCGGGCGCCGCATCGCCGTCGTGGCCGCGCGCCGCGCGCATCGCCGCGTCGGTCGAATCGAAGCCCTCCAGCCGGAAACGGCCGCGGGCGCGCGACACCGCATCGTCGACACTCTTCCGCAGCACGATGCGGCTACCCTCGAGCTCGACCTTGAGGATCGTGCCCTTGCTGAGCCCCAGCGCGTCGCGCACCGCCTTGGGCAGCGTGATCTGTCCACGCTCGGCGACGGTTGCTTCCACGACGGCAGTCCCCAACTGAAGGTATGGATGAATCATACATACTTTGGCATCCATACTCAATGTCGGGGTGTGGTACTGAACAAGCTGAACACGTCAAATTGACGACAATGTCCTTTTCGCGGCGCCCGCCCCGGTCCGCTGCCAGCCACAGGAGCCTCCCATGAGCGATTCCTTCGCCACCCGCACCGATCTCGACGTCAACGGCACCCGTTACCGCTATGCCAGCCTGCCCCGGCTCGGCGCGCGGTTCGACATCGCCCGCCTGCCCTATTCGATGAAGATCCTGCTCGAGAACCTGCTGCGCCACGAGGACGGCGAGTCGGTGACCGCCGCCCACATCGAGGCGGTCGCCAACTGGGATCCCAAGGCGGTGCCGGATACCGAAATCGCGTTCATGCCGGCACGCGTGGTGCTGCAGGACTTCACCGGCGTGCCCTGCGTGGTCGACCTGGCCGCGATGCGCGACGCGGTGGTCAAGCTCGGCGGCCGCCCGGAACAGATCAACCCGCTGATTCCCTCGGAGCTGGTCATCGACCACTCGGTGCAGGTCGACGTGTTCGGCCGCCCGGATGCGCTCGACATCAACGGCCGGATCGAGTTCGAGCGCAACAAGGAGCGCTACGGCTTCCTGCGCTGGGGCCAGAAGGCGTTCGACAATTTCAAGGTGGTGCCGCCCAACACCGGCATCGTCCACCAGGTGAACCTGGAGCACCTGGCGCGCGTGGTGATGACCTCCGAGCGCGACGGCGAGACCTGGGCCTATCCCGACACCGTGTTCGGCACCGACAGCCATACCACGATGATCAACGGCATCGGCGTGCTGGGCTGGGGCGTCGGCGGCATCGAGGCCGAGGCGGCGATGCTCGGCCAGCCGTCGTCGATGCTGATCCCGCAGGTGGTCGGCTTCAAGCTGACCGGCCGGCTGCCCGAAGGCGCGACCGCGACCGACCTGGTGCTGACCGTCACCCAGATGCTGCGCAGGCACGGCGTGGTCGGCAAGTTCGTCGAGTTCTTCGGCGACGGACTGCAGCACCTGCCGCTGGCCGACCGCGCGACGATCGGCAACATGGCGCCCGAGTACGGCGCGACCTGCGGCATCTTCCCGATCGACCACGAGTCGCTGAACTACCTGCGCCTGTCGGGCCGCAGCGAGGACGAGATCGCGCTGGTCGAGGCCTATGCGAAGGCGCAGCAGCTGTGGCACGAGCCCGGCGCGCCGGAGGCCGAGTACAGCAGCGTGCTGCACCTGGACATGGCCGACGTGCGCCCGTCGCTGGCCGGCCCGCGGCGTCCGCAGGACCGGGTGCTGCTGGAGGACGTGCAGGACAACTTCCTCGAGAACCTCGTCCCGCTGATCTCGCGCCGCAACGGCACGACCGACCGCCAGATCGACCGCTTCGAGAAGGAAGGCGGCGGCCAGCCGCAGGCCGAGCACCTGGCGGCGAAGCCCATTTCACGCATCACCATCGACGACGGCGAGCACGAGCTCACCGACGGCTCGGTGGTGATCGCCGCGATCACCTCCTGCACCAACACCTCCAACCCGGCGGTGATGCTCGGCGCCGGCCTGCTCGCGCGCAACGCCGCCGCCAAGGGCCTGAAGGCCGCGCCGTGGGTCAAGACCTCGCTCGGTCCCGGCTCGCTGGTGGTCACCGACTACCTGAAGAAGGCCGGTGTGCTCGACGACCTGGAGAAGCTCGGCTTCTACGTCGTCGGCTACGGCTGCACCACCTGCATCGGTAATTCCGGGCCGCTGCCCGACCCGGTGTCCAGGGGCATCGCCGAGAACGACCTCGCGGTCGCGGCGGTACTGTCGGGCAACCGCAACTTCGAGGGCCGCATCCACGCCGAGGTCAAGATGAACTACCTCGCCTCGCCGCCGCTGGTGGTGGCCTACGCGATCGCCGGCACGGTGGACATCGACCTGACCAGCGACCCGCTGGGCGAGGACCCGGACGGCAACCCGGTGTTCCTGCGCGACATCTGGCCCAGCAACAAGGAGATCGGCGACTTCATCGCCAGGACCATCGGGCCGGAGATGTTCCGCAAGAACTACGCCGACGTGTTCAAGGGCGACAGCCGCTGGAATTCGATCGAATCCCCGGACGGCGAGCTCTACGCCTGGAACCCGGATTCGACCTACATCAAGAACCCGCCCTACTTCGACGGCATGACGATGGACGTCGGCACGATCGACGACATCCGCGGCGCGCGGGTGATGGGCCTGTTCGGCGACTCGATCACCACCGACCACATCTCCCCGGCCGGCAACATCAAGCAGGATTCGCCGGCGGGCCGCTTCCTGCAGTCGCGCGACGTGCTGCCGGCGGACTTCAACAGCTACGGCTCGCGCCGCGGCAACGACGACGTCATGGTCCGCGGCACCTTCGCCAACATCCGCATCAAGAACCTGTTCTTCGGCGGCGAGGAAGGCGGCAACACGCTGTACTTCGGCAGCGCCGGACAGGCAGGCAGCGAACCGGAGAAGCTGCCGATCTACGACGCGGCGATGAAGTACAAGGCCGACGGGGTGCCGCTGGTGGTGTTCGCCGGCAAGGAGTACGGCACCGGCTCGTCACGCGACTGGGCGGCCAAGGGCACCAACCTGCTCGGGGTCAGGGCGGTGATCGCCGAGAGCTTCGAGCGCATCCACCGCTCCAACCTGGTCGGCATGGGTGTGCTGCCGCTGCAGTTCCGCGCCGGCGAGAACGCGCAGACCCACGGCCTCGACGGCTCGGAGACGATCGACATCCTCGGCCTGGAGGACGGCAAGGCCAGGGTCGCGACGCTGGTCGCGCACAAGGCCGACGGCAGCGAGGTGCGGTTCGAGGTCGACGTGCTGCTGCTCACGCCGAAGGAAGTCGAGTACTTCCGCCACGGCGGCCTGCTCCACTACGTGCTCCGTCAGCTCGCAGCACGCAAGGCCGCCTGACTCCGGAACGGGCGGAAGACCGGCCCGCCGCTGCGCGGCGGGCGTTCGGCCGCACGCGACGCAGGGCGTCGCAAGCATGCGCCCTCACCCGCCACGGCGGCCTGCTCCACTACGTGCTGCGGCAACTCGCAGCACGCAAGGTCGCCTGACTCCGAAACGGGCGGAAGACCGGCCCGCCGCAGCGCGGCGGGCGTTCGGCCGCACGCGACGCAGGGCGTCGCAAGCATGCGCCCTCACCCACCACGGCGGCCTGCTCCACTACGTGCTGCGGCAACTCGCCGCGAGGAAGGCCGCGTAGGGCGAGCCCCTGACCGATCGGCATGCCCGCCTGTCGCGACGCGGCGGCGGGCATGCGCGGTGTCGACATCAACGCAGCGCCGGCGTCCAGGCGATGCTGGTCATGTACCAGTCGCCGCCGCGCAGGCGCCACCCGCTCTCGACGCGCCAGGCCTGCGCGCTGTCGGGCAGCAGGCGTCCCGAGCCGCCGGTCAGCGCGACGGTCGCCGCCACCGTCGCGCGGTCGTCGCCCTGCAGCCGCACGTCGAGCGGCCCGCTGGTCACGCCGACCTGCTGCTGCCGAAACAGCAGCAGCGTGGCCATGCGCCGCGCATCGCGCCGGTCCATGCCGTCCGGTCCGATGAAGTCCGCATCAAGCATCGCCTCCATCGCCGCGGCATCACGCGCCTCCAGGCTCTGCTGCAACGCAGCAACGCGCGCGCGCAGCGCTTCTTCCGGTGGCGTCTTCGCGCAGCCGGACAGCAGCACGAAGAACAGCAGCACGCACGACGCCAGCGCGCGCGCCATCGGACCTGCAACGGGCGCATGCCGCGACGACGGCCACTGCATGCATGCTGTATTGGGTTTCATCGATGTTTCCCCGGCCGTAGATGCGGGGACGATCCCCGTACTTTTCGCGCGGCGCTCCGCCTTGCCACTCCCTGGAGCCTATGCTCCAATCGTTCGAATTGCACAGGTACGCCACCGCGTCGAGTGTCGGCCGTCAATCTACAGGGAGAGGATTGCATGAGCGAACAACGTCCGTGGCTGGCGAGCTATCCCGCCGGCATCCCCGCGGAGATCGATCCGGGACAGTACAGCTCGGTCCCCGCGGTGCTCGAAGAGGCCATCGCCCACTACCGGGACCGGCCGGCCTTCTCGAACATGGGACGGACGATCACCTATGGCGAGCTCGATGCGCTCAGCCGCGACTTCGCCGCCTACCTGCTCGGCGAGCTGAAGCTCAAGAAGGGCGATCGCGTCGCGATCATGATGCCCAACTGCCTGCAGTACCCGATCGCGACCTTCGGCGTGCTGCGCGCCGGGCTGACCGTCGTCAACACCAACCCGATGTACACCGCGCGCGAGCTGCGCCACCAGCTGGTCGACTCGGGCGCCGCGGCGATCCTGGTCATGGACAACTTCGGCAAGACCGTGCAGGACGTGCTGCCCGACACCGAGGTCAAACAGGTCATCACCACGGGGCTGGGCGACCTGCTCGGCTTTCCCAAGGGGCCGATCGTCAATTTCGTGCTCAAGTACGTCAAGAAGATGGTGCCCGACTACACCATCCACGGCGCCGTCCGCTTCCGCGACACGCTGGCGCTCGGCCGCAAGCACCAGTTGCCCGACGTCGCCATCGGTCCGGATGACATCGCCTTCCTGCAGTACACCGGCGGCACCACCGGCGTGGCCAAGGGCGCGATGCTCACCCACCGCAACCTGGTGGCGAACATGCAGCAGGCGTCGGCATGGGTCGGCACCAACGTCAAGCCGGGCCAGGAAACGATCATCACCGCGCTGCCGCTGTATCACATCTTCGCGTTGACGGCGAACGGACTGGTGTTCATGAAGTTCGGCGCCAAGAACATCCTGATCACCAATCCGCGCGACATGCCCGGCTTCGTCAAGGAGCTCAAGCGCGAGCCGTTCACCGCGATCACCGGCGTCAACACGCTGTTCAACGGCCTGCTCAACACGCCCGGCTTCGACGAGATCGATTTCTCCAGGCTGCACCTGACCCTCGGCGGCGGCATGGCCGTGCAGCGCGCCGTGGCCGAGCGCTGGAAGCAGGTCACCGGCAATACACTGGTCGAGGCCTACGGCCTGACCGAGACCTCGCCGGCGGCCTGCATCAACCCGATGACGCTGCCCGAGTACAACGGATCGATCGGCCTGCCGGTGCCATCGACCGAAGCCTGCATCAAGGACGAGGACGGCAGGCAGCTGCCGGTCGGCGAGGTCGGCGAGCTGTGCATCCGCGGCCCGCAGGTCATGAAGGGCTACTGGCAGCGCCCGGAGGACACCGCCGAGGCGATCGATGCCGACGGCTGGCTGCATACCGGCGACATGGCGCGGATGGACGAGAAGGGCTTCTTCTACATCGTCGACCGCAAGAAGGACATGATCCTGGTCTCCGGATTCAACGTGTATCCCAACGAGGTCGAGGACGTCATCGCGATGATGCCCGGCGTGCTCGAGGTCGCGGCGATCGGCGTGCCCGACGAGAAGTCCGGGGAAGCGGTCAAGGTCGTCATCGTCAAGAAGGACAGCGCGCTGACCGCCGACCAGGTCAAGGCGCACGCGCGCGAGCACCTGACCGGCTACAAGCATCCGCGCATCGTCGAGTTCCGCAAGGAGCTGCCCAAGACCAACGTCGGCAAGATCCTGCGCCGGGAGCTGCGCGACGACGGGGAATGAAAATGTGACGCAAGTCACAATATTTCGGCAACCGTCTTAACGGTCGGCGCCAGATCATTGAAATCCTTGCCCTTTTCGCCGTTTGAGCGCATAGAAGCGTGCATCGGGCGAATTATGAACATGTAGGGCTTTCGCCGGACGCCCGGCTGGCGAAAGCCCTCTCAAGGGGGATTTCCAATGACCAACGTCGAGCTGCTGCACCGCGATTGCGCCACCGCACTGTCCACCATCCGCATCGAGCACGACCCTTCCAACGACGCGCACTGGTGCTTCATGCACGCCCAGCAGGCGTTCGCGGATCCGACCTACCGCGCGTGCTTCTCGCCCGGCCTGCTGCGCGAGCTGCGCCTGTTCGCCCGGCAGGCGATCGAGCGGATCTCCGACAGGTCGCAGGAGGCGGAAACGCAGCTGTCGCACATCGTGCTGGGCTCGGACGCCCATGTCTTCAACCTCGGCGGCGACCTGCAGCTGTTCGCCGGCCTGATCCGCAACCGCGACCGCGACGGCCTGCTGCGCTATGCGACCGAATGCGTCGACAACATCCACCTGCTGCACACCCGCCTGCACCCCAACGCGCACACCGTGGCCCTGGTCGAGGGCGACGCGCTCGGTGGCGGGTTCGAGCTCGCGCTGGCCTGCCAGACCATCGTCGCCGAGCGCGGCGTGCAGATGGGCTTCCCGGAGGTGCTGTTCGGCCTGTTCCCGGGCATGGGCGCCTACTCGCTGCTGGTGCAGAAGACCACGCCGAAGGTCGCCGAGGAGATGATGCTCAACGGCAGGATGTACAGCAGCGACGAACTGCACCAGATGGGGATCGTCGACGTGCTGGTCGACAAGGGCGAAGGCACCCGCGCCGTCCACGAGGTGATCCGCCAGAACCGCCGCATCGCTGCGGCGCGCCTGGCCCTGCACCAGGTCCGCGACGGCGCGTATCCGGTGACCCACGACGAGCTGATGCGCATCACCCGCATCTGGGTCGATACCGCGCTGCAGCTCGGCGACAGGCAGCTGCGGGTGATGGAACGGCTGGTGCGTGCGCAGCTGCGCCGTCCCGGCACCGCCGCGGGCGATCAGGCCATCGGCGAAGCCGCCAGCGCCGGCTGAATCCCGGCGACAAGGCCCGGATCAGCCGTTGTCCGATCCGGGCTGCGCCTGCAGGTCGCCGCGCTCGCGCAGCGCGGCCAGGGCCTGCTCCAGTTGCAGGCGCAATGCCTGCAACAGCGCCGGCCATTCGTTGACCAGCCGGTCGGACGGCATGCGCATGCCTTCCGAGGCGATGTCGGCGAGGCGGATCGCCCCCATGTTGCCGGCCGCGCCCTTGAGCGCATGGCAGGCGTCGCGCACCGCGTCCCACTTCGCCGCCTGCGCGCCCGACTCGAGGTCCATCAGGCACTTGCGCGCATCGCGCGCGCATTCGACCAGGAACCGTTGCACGAATTCGTCGCCCAGGCCCATCTCCCGCAGCTCGTCGAGGATCTGCTGCGAGATCAGCCCGCCCGGGCGCGGCGCCTGCCGTTGCGGGGCCGCGACGGACTTGTCGGCCGGCCCCAGCGCAATCTCCGCCAGTTTCTCCAGCAACCGGTCGATGGCCACCGGCTTGGTCAGGAACGCGAACGCCCCGGCCTTCTCCACCGCCTCCCGCGCCTCGGCGGTGGCATCGGCGGTCAGCACGATGAACGGGGTGCGGCGGGCGCCGGCCTCCATGAAGCGCACCTGCTTGAGCACGTCGAGCCCGTTCGCGCCGGGCATGTGCAGGTCGATGATCACCGCGTCGTAGCGGTGCGCCTCCAGCGCGGCGAGCACGTCCTCGCCGTCGTCGACCACCTGCGGTCGATGCCCGGCCTTCTCCAGCAGCCGGCGCAGCACCATGCGGTTGGCGACCTGGTCGTCGGCCACCAGGATGCGCATCGGCGCGACCCGGGCGCGGTGGCGTACGAAGGGATCGGCGAAGGCGATGATGTTGTCCGCGGTCGCGGCGCCGGCGGCGTCGCCGTCCGCGCCCGCGACGATGCCCAGCGGAACCTCGATCCAGAAATGCGAGCCGACGCCGACCTGGCTCTCGACCTGGATCCGTCCGCCCATCAGCTCGGTCAGGCCCTTGGCGATCGTCGTGCCCAGGCCGGTCCCGCCGTAACGGCGGCCGAGGCCGGTCTCGACCTGTTCGAACGCGTCGAAGATGCCCTGCATCGCCTCGGCCGGGATGCCAATGCCGGTGTCGCGCACCGAGAAACGCACCTGGGCGACGTCCGCGGTCGCCGAGCACAGCGAAATGGCGAGGCGCACCTCGCCCTGGTCGGTGAACTTGATCGCGTTCGACAGCAGGTTCACCAGCACCTGGCGCAACTGGTTGCTGTCGCCGTGCAGCAGCGCCGGCACCGCCGGGTCGACCTCGACCTCGAACGCCAGCCGCTTGGCCTGCGCGCTGGGCAGCAGCATCACCTGCACGCTGCGCACCAGCTCCGGCAACGAGAAATCGTTGTCGCTGCGGCGGAACTTGCCGGCCTCGATCTTGAAGATGTCCAGGACGTCGTCGACCAGCAGCTGCAGTGCCTTGGCCGAGGTCTGGATGACGTGCGCGCTGTCGCGCTGTTCGGTGGTCAGCTGGGTGGTGACCAGCAGCTCGGACATGCCGATGATGCCGTTGAGCGGCGTGCGCAGTTCGTGGCTCATGTTGGCCAGGAACCGGCTCTTCGCCTGGCTCGCCGCCTTGGCGGCCTCGGTCGCATCGGTCAGCGCGCGCAGCAGCGAGCTCAGGTACAGCGGCACCGCGACCAGGCCGATCAGCAGCCCCCAGGCCAGCGACAGGTTCTGCTGCCAGTACGGGGTCAGCGCCATCGCCGCGCCGAAGGTCACGACCGCGAACGCGATCGCCATGTACAGATAGCGCGGCCCGAAGCGCAGGCCGTTGCCGACGGTGACCCACATCACCACCACGTACAGCCACGCCAGCAGGTCGCCGAGCAGGAACATGCCCACGCCCATCAGGCTGTAGTCGGCCACCATGCCGAGGATCCGGCGCGGGTGCGAGACGCCGGGGCGCCACAGGATCCAGCCGATGATCGCGAACGCCACCGCGAACTCGACCATCAGGTAACGCTCGGACATCAGCAGTTGCGTCGCGACCTCGTCCCTGCCGGCCACGACCACCTGCAGGTAGGCGTAGATCACGCACAGCATCAGCAGGCGTACGATCGCCTGCCCGTGTTCGCTGTCGGGGCGGTGCGACAGCCTGTCCCTGGCCCCGCGCAGCACGGCGATCATCCCCGCCTGCTCACTGCACCGTCTGCCCGGCGGGACCGCCGTGCAACGCGCAGATCTCGCGCAGCCGCTGCGGATCGCCCAGCATCGCCTCGACGCAGCGCGGGTCGAAGTGGCGGCCGCTGTTCTCGGCGATGTAGGCCAGCGCCTCCTCGATCGACCAGGCGCGTTTGTACGGGCGCCGCGAGATCAGCGCGTCGAACACGTCGGCGATGGCGACGATGCGCGCCTCCAGCGGGATCTCCTCGCCGGCCAGGCCGTCGGGATAGCCGGAACCGTCGTAGCGCTCCTGATGGCGCAGGGCGATCAGCGCGCTGAGCTGGATGAAGCGGTTCTGGCTGTTGCTCAGCAGTTCGTAGCCGATCCGCGGATGCTCGCGCATGGTCTCGGTCTCCTCCGCCGTCAGCGGGCCGGGCTTGGTCAGGATCGCATCGGAGATCGCGATCTTGCCGATGTCGTGCAGCGGCGCGGCCAGCTCGATCATCCGCACCTCCTCCTCGCCCAGGCCCATCGCCTCGGCGACCATGCCGGCCACCGCGGCGACGCGCTCGAGGTTGGCGCTGGTGCTGGCGTCGCGATAGGCGATGGCGCGCGCCAGACGGAACAGGGTCTCGCGCTCGCGCTCCTCGATCTCGTGCATGCTGGCCAGCAGGCGCTGTTCCAGCGACAGGGCGCGCTGCTTGACCGACTCCGACTGCTGCCGCAGCTGCAGCAGGTTGCGGCAGCGGGCGCGCAGTTCGCGCGGCCGCACCGGCTTGACCAGGAAGTCGATGACGCCGGCGTCGAGCGCGGCCTGGCGGATCGGCTCGTCGCCGACCACGGTGACCAGCACGATCGGCACGTCGCGGTGCAGCAGCGGCCGGCGGAAGCGGCGCGCGAACTCCAGGCCGTCGACCACCGGCATGCGGTAGTCGAGCAGCAGCAGGTCCGGCCGGTTGTCGTCGCACCAGCGCAATGCGATCTCGGGATCGCCGAAATCGAACACGTCGAGTTCGGGACTGATGTCCTCGAGGATATGCCGCAGCATGGTCCGTGCGGACGTCTGGTCATCGACGATGACGATGTTCATTGCAGCCCCTCCTCCCGTTGCCGGACGCTGTCCGGGCAGCGTCGTCTGCCGATCTTAACGTGAAGCAATCCCCGCGCCAGCCAGCCGGCCGGGGCGGATGGCCGGCGCCGACCGGAAAGCCCGGAGGTCTGGATGCGGCGGGAATGGCGGTGAAGGGCGAAAACCGCCCTCAGGCGTCATGCTGCGGCCGCATGTACGGGAACAGCAGCACGTCGCGGATCGACGACGAGCCGGTCAGCAGCATCACCAGCCGGTCGATGCCCACGCCGAGCCCGCCGGTCGGCGGCAGGCCGACCTCGAGCGCGCGGATATAGTCGGCGTCGTAGTGCATGGCCTCGTCGTCGCCGCCCTCGCGCGCCTCGACCTGGGCCCGGAAGCGCGCCGCCTGGTCCTCGGGATCGTTGAGCTCGGAGAAGCCGTTGGCGATCTCCTTGCCGCCGATGAACAGCTCGAAGCGGTCGGTGATGCCCGGCTCGCCGTCGGATTCGCGCGCCAGCGGCGAGACCTCAACCGGATAATGGGTGATGAAGGTCGGCTGGATCAGCCCGCTCTCGACGGTCTTCTCGAAGATCTCCAGCAGCAGCTTGCCCCAGCCGTAGCCGGGCTTGACCGGGATCTTCAGCCGCGCGCAATGCGCGGCCAGCGCCTCGCGGTCGCGGCAGTCGGCGACGGAGATCTCCGGGTTCAGCTCCCGCACCGCCTCCTCCAGCTTCCAGCGCCGGAACGCCGGGCCGACGTCGATCGCGTTGCCGTCCCATTCCAGTGCCGTGGTACCGACCGCCTGCACCGCGACGTCGCGGATCAGCTGTTCGGTCAGGTCCATGATCTCGCCGTAGGCGACGTAGGCCTCGTAGAGCTCGAGCATGGTGAATTCGGGGTTGTGCCGGGTCGACACGCCCTCGTTGCGGAAGTTGCGGTTGATCTCGTAGACCCGCTCGAAGCCGCCGACCACCAGGCGCTTGAGGTACAGCTCCGGCGCCACGCGCAGGTACAGGTCCAGGTCCAGCGCGTTGTGGTGGGTGGTGAACGGCCGTGCCGCGGCGCCGCCGGCGATGTAGTGCATCATCGGCGTCTCGACCTCGAGGAAACCGCGCGCGTCGAGCCACTGGCGGATCGCGGCGATGATCCGCGAGCGCTTGACGAAGACCTCGCGCGCCTCGGGCGAGACGATCAGGTCGACGTAGCGCTGGCGGTAGCGCTGCTCCACGTCCGCGAGTCCATGCCACTTGTCCGGCAGCGGCCGCAGCGACTTGGTCAGCAGCCGCAGACCGTCGACCTTGACCGACAGCTCGCGGGTGCGGGTGCGCATCAGCGTGCCTTCGGCGCCGACGATGTCGCCGACGTCCCAGCCCTTGAACGCGTCGTAGCGCTCGCCGAGCGCCGTCGACTGCAGGAACAGCTGGATCCGGCCACTGACGTCCTGGATCTGCGCGAACGCGGCCTTGCCCATGACCCGCTTGGCGACCAGCCGGCCGGCGACGGCGACCCGCGTACCCTCAGCCTCCAGCGCCTCGCCGGTCCAGCGCTCCGCATCCGCATAGGTGGCCTGCAGCGCACCGGCCTCGTCCCGGCGGCGGAAGTCGTTGGGGAACGCGATGCCCTGCCCGCGCAGCGCGCCCAGTTTGCCGCGGCGCTCGGCGATCAGGGCATTGTCGTCGGCGGATGGCGGGGTGACGGGCTGCTGGGTCATGGGAGTCTCTAAAAATCAGGTATTGGCCGCGGGTCTACGCGGATGACGCGGATAGGAGCGGAAGACCGGGGCTACGCGACCCCGTCATTTCCGCGCGCGATGACATTACCGGTTGCGCACCTGGCTTTGCCTTGAATCCGCGTGTCTCCGCGCAAATCCGTGGCAAAAACACTCAGCTGGCATCGACACGTTTGGCTCCGGCCTCCAGGCCGGACTTGAGCGCCGCCTCGACGAACTCGTCCAGGTCGCCGTCGAGCACCTTCTGGGTGTCGCTGCGCTCCACGCCGGTGCGCAGGTCCTTGATCCGGCTCTGGTCGAGCACGTAGTTGCGGATCTGGCTGCCCCAGCCGATGTCGGACTTGGTCGCTTCCAGCGCGTCCTTTTCGGCGTTGCGCTTCTGCAGTTCCAGCTCGTAGAGCTTGGCGGCCAGCATCTTCATCGCGGTGTCGCGGTTCTGGTGCTGGCTGCGGCCGGTCTGGCAGGCGACCACGGTGTTGGTCGGGATGTGGGTGATGCGCACCGCCGACTCGGTCTTGTTGACGTGCTGGCCACCGGCGCCGGACGAGCGGTAGACGTCGGTGCGCAGGTCGGCCGGATTGATGTCGATCTCGATGTTGTCGTCGACTTCCGGCGACACGAACACCGAGGTGAAGCTGGTGTGCCGGCGGTTGTCGGAGTCGAACGGCGACTTGCGCACCAGCCGGTGCACGCCGATCTCGGTCTTGAGCCAGCCATAGGCGAACTCGCCCTCGACCCGCACCGTCGCCGACTTGATGCCCGCGACGTCGCCGCCGCTGACTTCCATCAGTTCGGTCTTCCAGCCACGCGATTCGGCCCAGCGCAGGTACATGCGCAGCAGCATCTCGGCCCAGTCCTGGGCCTCGGTGCCGCCGGCGCCGGCCTGGATGTCGACGAATGCCGCCGCTGAGTCCATCTCGCCGGAGAACATGCGCTGGAACTCGAGCTTGTCGACGTCGCGCGCGAACCGCTCGACGTCGGCCACGACCGCGTTCGCGGTCTCCTCGTCGTCCTCGGCCTCGGCCAGTTCCAGCAGTTCGCTGGCGCCGGCCAGTCCTTCGTTCAGATCGCGGATGCCGTTGACGGTCTTGTCGAGCGTCGAGCGTTCGCGGCCGAGGGCCTGGGCGCGCTCGGCATCGTTCCAGATGTTCGGGTCCTCGAGCTCGCGCTCGACTTCCTCCAGACGCTCGCGACGGGCGTCGTAGTCAAAGATACCCCCTCAGCGCATCCAGCCGACCCTTGAGGTCGACGATGCGCTGGCGCACGGGATTGAGTTCGATCATGGGATGAAGCCCCCGGAAAACCGGAGATTCTAGCAATTCCGCATCGTGCACGCCCGCACAGGGGCGGCGAGATGCCGGGTGTCGCAACGAGCCCCGACGGCCGTGGCCACGGCCGTCGGGACTGCCGGTGCGACGCCACGGCCGCCTGCGCGCTGCTCAGCGACGCGCGATGCCGATCCGGTAGCCGCCGTCACCGTCGCCGCCCAGGGCGCCGGCCTCGATGACGTAGTCGCCGGCTTCCAGGTGTTGCGCGATGCGTGCATTCAGCCCACCGCCGCCGTCGTCGTCGCTCGCCACCTCGCGGCCGTCGCGCGACAGGCGCAGGTGGCTGTCGAAATCATCGGAGGTCATGTCGATGACGTAGTCGCCGGCGCGGCGGATGCTGACCGTGTAACGGTCGCTCGCACCCGGCAGCAGCGTGGCGCTGGTCGGCGCGCGGTCGACCGTCAACGCACCGCCACCGGTGCCTTCGGGAATCCCGCTGGTGGCCAGCGACAGGGTGAACATCCCTGCCGCGTCCGACAGCGCGTTGGCCTCGATGCTGTACTCGCCGGCATCCAGCGGCGCCACGATGCGGGCATCGAGACCCTCGCCACCGTCGTCGTCGCTGCGCTCCACGCCGTTTCCGGTCAGCTTCAGCACCGAGTCGAACTCGCTGCTGCGCATGTCGATGGTGACCAGCCGGCGCTGCGGCAGGGTGAAGCGATAGACCGCGGGCGTGCCCTGCAGGAAACCGGTGGACTCGCTGTCGAGTGCGATCGTGCCGCCGCCGGCCAGCGCACCGGCGGGAATGTCGCGCTCGACCACCGACAGCCGGTAGAGGCCGTTGATGCGATCGCTGTAACCGTCGGCGGTCAGGGTGTAGCGGCCGGGCTTGAGCACCACGTTGAGCCGCGCGTTGCTGCCCTCGCCACCGTCGTCGTTGCTGGTGGAAACGCCGTTGCCTTCGATCCTGAGCACGGCGTCGAAGTCGTCGGACTGCATGTCGATGGTGTACAGCGCCTCGCTGTCGACCTGCAGCGGCAGCTGCCGGGGGCGGTCGGTCCAGTCGCTGATGCTGGCGCCTTTGCGCAGCACGCTGCCGTCGTAGGGTTCGACCGTCGTCGACTTCAGCGTATAGGGGCCGAAGGCGTCCGCGTCCGCACCGCTGACCGCCAGCAGGTACGGACCGTTGCCGCTGGCGCGCACCACCAGCGAGGCACCGTTGTCGCTGCCCTCGCGCGAGTTCGAGACCAGCCTGTCGGCGTCGAACAGCGACAGCCGCGCGCGCAGCGACCCCGACACGTCGAACGACACGACCTGGCCGTTGCGCAGGTCGAGACGGTAGAGCTTACTGCGCGACCCGTCGGAATAATTGACCGCGTCGGCCGTGGTGATCTCGCCGCGGACCTGGCTGTCTACCGCCAGCGACGCGGGAGGCGCGGCCAGCGTGGGAGCGGAAACCGCGCCCGCCAGCAATGCGGCGGCAAGGATCGAGATGGACTTCAAGGGGATTCTCCTGATGGACCTGCGGGCCGCAGGCTGCGCCCGTTCAGTTTCACGGCGCAGATGATAGCCATTCACGCGGCCATTGCGTCGGTGAACGCCGGATGGCCGCGGCGCCGGGGCCATTGATCTCGATCAATGCCCGGTCCCGGCACCGGGCGCATGGTCGAACACCCGCATGGAGCAATCCCATGACCACCGTTGGCAGCTACCTCGCCACGCGCTTTTCCCAGATCGGCCTCCAGCATCATTTCGCCGTCGCCGGCGACTACAACCTGGTCCTGCTCGACGAGCTGCTCAAGCAGCCCGGCCTGGAGCAGGTCTACTGTTCCAACGAACTCAACTGCGGCTTCAGCGCCGAAGGCTACGCCCGCGCCAACGGCGCCGCGGCGGCCGTGGTGACCTTCAGCGTCGGTGCGCTGTCGGCGCTGAACGCGATCGGCGGGGCCTACGCCGAGAACCTGCCGGTGATCCTGGTCTCGGGCGCGCCCAACACCAACGACCGCGCCAGCCAGCACCTGCTGCACCACACCATCGGCACCCACGATTTCGGCTACCAGCTGGAGATCGCGAAGAAGCTGACCTGCGCCGCGGTCTCGATCACCTCGGCCGAAGACGCGCCGGCCCTGATCGACCACGCCATCGGCACCGCGCTGCGCGAGCGCAAGCCGGCCTACATCGAGATCGCCTGCAACCTGTCGGCCGCCGCGTGCGCCGAGCCGGGCCCGATCAGCGCGGTCACCGGCCCCGAGGCCAGCGACCCCGACACCCTGGCCGCCGCGGTCGACGCCGCCGCCGCGTTCCTGGCCGGCAAGCAGAAGCCGGTGATCCTGGTCGGCAGCAAGCTGCGCGCGGCGGGCGCGGAGCAGGAGACCGTCGCCCTGGCCGAGTCGCTGGGCTGCGCCGTCGCGGTGATGGCCGCGGCCAAGAGCTTCTTCCCCGAGGACCATCCGCAGTTCGCCGGCATCTACTGGGGCGAGGTCAGCGCGCCGGGGGCGCGCGAGATCGTCGACTGGTCCGACGGCGTGCTGTGCCTGGGCACGGTGTTCAACGACTACTCCACGGTCGGCTGGACCGCCCAGCCGTCGCCGGCCACGTCGATCGTCGCCGACCTGCAGCGGGTCACCCTGCCCGGCCATGACTTCAGCCGCGTACAGCTGCGCGAATTCGTCTCCGCGCTGGCAAGGAAGGTCGAACGGCGCGATGCGACGATGACCGAGCTGGCCCGCATCCGCAGCGAGCCGGTGCCCGAACCCGCTGCCGAGCCGGCGGCCAAGCTCACCCGCGCCGAGTTCGTCCGCCAGTTGCGTCCGCTGGTCACGCCCGACAGCACCGTGTTCGCCGAGACCGGCGACTCTTGGTTCAACGGGCTCAAGCTGCACCTGCCCGGCGGGGCCCGCTTCGAGGTCGAGATGCAGTGGGGCCATATCGGCTGGTCGGTGCCGTCGGTGTTCGGCTATGCGGTCGGCGCACCGGAGCGCAAGGTCATCGGCCTGATCGGCGACGGCTCGTTCCAGCTGACCGCGCAGGAAGTGGCGCAGATGATCCGCCGCAAGCTGCCGGTGCTGATCTTCCTGATGAACAACCACGGCTACACCATCGAGGTCGAGATCCACGACGGTCCCTACAACAACGTCAAGAACTGGGACTACGCGGGCCTGATCTCGGCGTTCAACGCCGACGACGGCAACGGCCTGGGCCTGCGCGCGACCAGCGGCGGCGAACTGGCCAAGGCCATCGAGACCGCACGGTCGCATACCGGCGGCCCGGTGCTGATCGAGGTGGTCATCGACCGCGACGACTGCACCTCCGACCTGATCTCCTGGGGCAAGCGCGTCGCCGCCGCCAACGCCCGCCCGCCGCAGCCGGTGCGCTGAGCGCACTGCGGGGCGTCGCCAAGGCACCGCCCCGCCTCCTCCCGGAGTACATCGCCATGTCCACAACGCAATCCCCCGGCCAGGCGGCAGGTGCGCCTGCGGCCGTTCCCGCCGCAACCGCCGCGCCGGTCACCGGCAACCCCACCTCGCTCAAGCCCGCCTACTTCACCGCCTGGCTGCTGTGCGCGATCTTCTACTTCTACCAGTACGCGGTGCGCTCGGCGCCCGGCGTGATGCAGGAGGAGCTGACCGCGGCCTGGGGCGGCAACCACATCGGCACAATGATCTCGGCCTACTACGTCGCCTACGCGCTGATGGCGCTGGTCGCCGGCGTGCTGCTGGACCGCTACGGCGCCCACCGCACCATTCCCTACGGCATCGCGGTGGTCGCGATCGGCTGCGTGATCTTCGCCCAGGGTGGCGAGGCGGCCGGCATGATCGGCTTCGTGCTGCAGGCGATCGGCGCGATCTTCGCCTTCATCGGCGCGTCCTACATCGCCGGACGCTACCTGCCCGAACGCATGCTGGCGATCTTCGTCGGCTTCACCCAGTGCCTGGGCATGGCCGGCGCCGCGTTCGGTTCCAAGCCGGTGCACATGGCCATCGATCCCGCCGGCAGTTTCCAGGTGCCGTGGCAGAGCGTGTGGATCGCGTTCGCGGTGCTCGGCGCGGTACTCGCCATCGGCACCTGGATCATCCTGCCGCGCGACAGCGGCGACAGCGCCGACCACCACGGCGCGCTGTCGCTGTCGTCGGTGGTCCGGCCGTTCCGCACCGTGTTCGGCAACCCGCAGAGCTGGCTGGCCGGCATCACCGGGGGCCTGCTGTTCGTGCCGACCACGATCGGCGCGCTGGTCTGGGCCACCGCGTTCCTGCACGAGGGCGAGAACGTACCGATGGCGGTGGCCGCGTCCGACGCGGCGATGGTGCCGATCGGCTGGGTGATCGGCTGTCCGCTGCTGGGCTGGATCTCCGACCGCCTGGGCCGGCGCAAGCCGGTGCTGGTCGGCGGTGCGCTGCTGCTGCTCGCCAGCGGCCTGGCGGCGATCTACCTGCCGCCCGGCACCTTCCCGAAGTTCTCGATCCCGCTGGTGATGGGCATCGCCTCGGGCGCGGCGATGATCCCGTTCGCGATGATCAAGGAGGCCAACCCGCCGCAGGTCAAGGGCACAGCGGCGGGCGTGATGAATTTCCTGGTATTCCTGACCACCGGCGTCATGTCGCCCTTCATCTCGCACCTGATGGTGCCGTCCGCGCCCGGCACGTCGCTGAGCCTGCACGAATTCCAGCAGGCGTTCCTGCCGCTGGTCGGGGGCGTGGTGGTCGCGATCGTGCTGGCGTTGTTCATGCACGAGACCGGCCATGGCCGCCGCCGCGCCGCGGCACCGGCGGCGGCGCACTGAGAATCGGGTCGGACGATGTTCCACGTCGCGGCGGCCGGTTGGCCGCCGCGGCGCATCCGGCGCCCGCTGCCAGGCGTCGAGCGAACGCCGGAGCCGCACGGTTACGCCGGCGCTCCCGCATGCGGTAGTCCGGACCGCGCGCAGGGGCCGGTCTTGCGCCCTCGCATCGATCCGCACGGCGGGTCGAGACCCGCCCTACCTTCGATCGGCCCGCGGATCGCATGCGACTGGCGCCCGGCGAACCGCGCCTGCAGCCGGGCGCCATCAGCAGTCTGTCGTCACCGACACGCGGGGACCTGCCTCGCGCCTGTCTTCGCAGATGAAGCAGCCCCCCTCGCCGCACCCGGGACGACAAGATGGCCATCTGCAACCAGTTCCCGGTTGCAGCGTTCGCCCCCACTTGGACGAAGAACCTGGTGTCCGCTCAGTGCGTCGCCGTCGGCACTTCGCCGGTGCCGTCGGCCGGAACCGCGGCGCCGAGATCGGCGGCGGTGCGCGGATCGATGACGCCCTGGATCGGCGTCTGCGCCGGCAGCTTCGCGCGCAGCCGGCGCACCTCGGCCACGCCGACCGCGGCGCCACGGTTGCCCCAACTGCCACGGATGAAGCTGACCACGTCGGCGATCTCGGCATCGCTGAGGCGGTCGCCGAACCCGGGCATCGCGAACTGGGTCGGCGCGCCCCGGGTCGACGGCATGATCGCGCCGTTGAGCACGATGCGCACCAGCGACGAGGGATCGTCGCCGTTGACCGCGGGATTGCCGGCCAGCGCGGGATAGACCTGCGCATAGCCGCCGCCATGGGTGCGGTGGCAGGTGGCGCAGCTGTCGACGTAGACCTGCGCGCCACGTGCGCTGGCATCGCCACCCCGCAACGCCTGCGCCACGGCCGGATCGGCGACGAACGGCGCTTCCTCGCGCGCGGGCGCCAGCGTCTTCAGGTAGCGGGCGATCGCACGCAGGTCGTCGTCGCCGACGTACTGGGTGCTGTGCTGGACCACGTCGGCCATGCCGCCGAAGGCCGCGGTGGTGTCGGTACGCCCGGTCCCGAGGAAACGCACGATGTCGTCCTCCGACACGCCGCCCAGACCGGTCAGCGCCTCGCCACGCAGGCTGGGCGCGACCCAGCCGTCGGCGCTGCCGCCGCCCAGGAACCGTCGCGCCGGATCGTCGTGCAACGCCTTCTCCTGCAGCGTCAGCGCGCGCGGGCTGTGGCAGGCGCCGCAGTGGCCCAGCCCTTCGACCAGGTA
Organism: Proluteimonas luteida; assembly: GCF_021191695.1. Taxonomy (GTDB): domain Bacteria; phylum Pseudomonadota; class Gammaproteobacteria; order Xanthomonadales; family Xanthomonadaceae; genus Luteimonas; species Luteimonas luteida. Next base: position 345,999 of record NZ_JAIWPT010000001.1, on the reverse strand, counting down.
GGCGCCGCGCGCGACGACCGGATCCTCGTAGCCGGGCGCATGCGCGAGGGCCTGCGCCGGCGTCGGTGCGAACAGCGCGCGCCAGTACGCCAGCGGCCAGCGCAGCGACAGCGGCCACGGGATGCCGGTCCTGCGGTTGTCCTGCCGCACTGGCGCCACGCCGTGCCGGAAATATGCGTACAGCGCGGCGATGTCCTCGTCGCTGACCCGCGCATACGAGGGGAACGGCATCGCCGGATACAGCGGCGTACCGTCCGGCGTGACCCCGCGGCGCACCGCGCGCTCGAAATCGCCGAGACTGTAGCCGCCGATGCCGGTGTCCGGATCGGGGGTGATGTTGGTGCTGTAGATCACCCCGATCGGCGATGCCAGCGGCAGGCCGCCGGCGAAGGGCTCGCCGCCCGGTGCGCTGTGGCAGGCGACGCAGTCGCCCATCCGCGCCAGCGATTCGCCGCGCGCGAGCAGTGCCGGCGTGACCGGCACCTGCAGGCTTGCCGCGGCATCGCCGCCGGCCGGAAACAGTCGCGGCGCCTGCCAGGCGCCCAGCAGCCCCACCGCGGCGATGGCCAGCAGCCACGGCAACCGGCGGCGCCAGTGGCGGGCGGAACGCGGACGCGCGCTCATGCCTGCACCAGCGGGCCGGGATCGGCCAGGTAGCGGTCGCGGATCGCGGCGGCCGACCAATAGGCCAGGCCGCCGACCAGGCCGGTCGGGTTGTAGCCGATGTTCTGCGGGAACGCCGACGCGCCCATGACGAACACGTTGTGCACGTCCCAGCTCTGCAGGTAGCGGTTGAGCGCGCTGGTCGACGGGTCGGTGCCGACGATCGCGCCCCCCGTGGTGTGGGTGCTCTGGTAGACGCGCACGTCGTAATGGTCGCCGGGCTTCTTCAGGCTGACCGCGTACTGCGCCGGTTGCATCGCCTTGGCGATCTGCTCGGCGCGTTCGGTGACGAACCGCGACATCCGGTATTCGTTGTCGTGCCAGTCGAAGGTCATGCGCAGCAGCGGCAGGCCGAAGGCGTCCTTGTAGGTCGGGTCGAGGTCGAGGTAGCGGTCGCGGTAGGACATCACCGAGCCGTGCACGCCGATCGACGTGGTGTGCAGGTAGTGGTCACGCGCTGCGCGCTTCCACTGCGCGCCCCAGGCCGGCGTGCCGGGCGGCACCGACAGTTGCTGGATCGGCCGGCCGCCGGTCTGGCCGCCATAGATGTAGGCGCCGCCGACGAAGCCGTGCGGGCCATGGTCGAAGTGGTCGGAATTGAAATCGTCGACGATCTGGATGCCGCCGGCGCCGGCACCGATGAACGGATTGATCGCCACGTCCTTGTCGAAGAACACGCTGATGCCGCTCATCATCTGGTAGGCATAGTTCCTGCCGACCACGCCCTGTCCGGTCTGCGGGTCGTACGGCGTGCCGATGCCCGACAGCAGCATCAGCCGCACGTTGTGCAGCTGGTAGGCGGCCAGCACCACGATCCCGGCCGGCTGGAACACTTCGCGCCCCTGCGCGTCGATGTAGGTCACGCCGGTCGCGCGCCTGCCGTCGGAATCCAGGTTGACCCGGGTGACGTGGCTGCCGGTGCGCAGGTGGAAGTTCTCGCGCTGCATCAGCACCGGCAGGATCGTAGTCTGCGGCGCCGCCTTGGAATACATGAAGCAGCCGAACCGCTCGCAGTAGCCGCAGTAGTTGCACGGCCCCAGGCGCACGCCGAGCGGATTGGTGTAGGGCTGCGAGGCGTTCGACGAAGGCTGCGGGAACGGGTGGTAGCCGACCTCGCGCGCGGCGTCTGCGAACAGCCGTGCGCCGTAGGTATCGGCCATCGGCGGATTGGGGTAGTCGCGGCTGCGGCGCCCCTCGAACGGATTGCCGCCGTCGCGGATCTCCCCGCCCAGGTTGCCGGCGCGCCCGGAGGTGCCGCACAGGTACTCGAAGCGGTCGAAATGCGGCTCCAGCTCGTCGTAGCCGATGCCGTAGTCCTGGATCGTCATGTCATCCGGCAGGAAACCGCGGCCGTAGCGGCCGACGACATGGCTGCGGAGATTCAGGTCTTCCGGCGAGGGCCGGTAGTGCTGGCCGTTCCAGTGCGCGCCGGCGCCGCCGACGTTGTTGCCGAGCAGGAACGAGCCGTACTGGCGGTACGGCACCGCGGTGTCGCCGACGCGGTGGCGCACGGTCACCGTTTCCCTGGCCAGCGGCTGGAACAGCCGGCCGCGGATGCCGTAGGCCAGCTCGTCGATGATCTTCGTATAGCTGAAATCGGGCTGGGTGTCGCGGAACTCGCCGCGCTCGAGCGCCAGCACCTCCAGGCCGGCCTCGACCAGTTCCATGCCCATGATCGCGCCGGTCCAGCCGAACCCGACCAGCACCGCGTCGACAGGCTTCATCGTGATCATCAGCCCTCCCTCCGCAGCGATACCGGCCCGAACGGATAGACCGCGCCCGGCTGTTCGGCCCAGTCCATGAAATCGGCGCGGGCACCGGGGAAGCCGATCATCTTCCAGCTGCCCATGCCGCGGTTGCCGCCGTACATCGGATCGGCGAAGTAGCCCTCCTTGGTGTTCTGCAGCAGCAGGGCGAAGAAGGCCTGCGCGGGAACGCCGTCGAGTTCGGCGCTGCCGGCCTCGAGCTGCGACAGCGCCGCGTCGCGGCCGGCGTCGTCGAGTTCCGCGAACGGCCCGCCGTGCTGCGCCCGGCACCAGCGGTCGACCGCGGCGATGCCGCTGCGGTAGAGCTCGCGCGGGGTGAAACGCAACTGGTAGCCGAGCGTCGGCGGCGTGTCCGGCACGAACGGCCCCTGCATGTACCACAGCCCGCCATGGCCGTAGTCGGATTCCATCTCGCGGTCGATGAACTCGGCCACGCCCAGCTCCAGCGCGCCGGGGCCGACGTCGTCAGCCGGGATCAGGCGGTCGACCGCTGCGGTGACGAACGCCCATTCGGCCGGGTTGAAATAGCGCGGCGCATAGTCGGCGGCGCGCTCCGCGGATGCCGCTCCGGCATCGTCGGGCGCGCAGCCGGCGAGCGGCGTCGCCAGCAGTCCCGCGGCCGGCACTACGGCCAGGGTATGACGGAGGAATCCGCGGCGTGACTCCGAGACCGCGCCCGGAGGCACGGGGTCGACGGGCTTGCGTGACATGGCTGGCTCCTGCTGGCGATGCACCATGCCGACGGCCGGCACGGTCCGCCGGTCGCCCGCATGTCTGGTCCTCCCGGCCGACAGCCTACAACGACAGCGCGGCGTCGTGTGGGGAGAAGCCGGTGTGGACCATGGATGCGGCCCACAGATAACAGGTTCTTCTCCCAACTCAGGGGAACGACCTGTAGCCGACGACCTGCCTCAACGCCTCGCCGCCGGGAACCAACATCGGCGCGTAGGGCGGGTCTCGACCCGCCATTGTGTCGCCCGACGTAGCGGGTCGAGACCCGCCCTACCTCACGGCGCCCGGCAGCTTTCGCCCTCCCCCCCAGTCGGGCGAAGAACCAGATAAAAGCAGCAGTCCCTGGGGCGTATGCGGATTGCGCCGGGGAGGCGCGCCTACCGGCTGTTTACCGGTTCGCGATGCTCGACGACCAGTTGCACGGCGCCGTTGCCCCGGTAATCGTCCGGTGTCAGCCGGTAGGCGATGCGCTCGCAGGCAGCGGGCACGACGCCCTGCCCCGCACCGAAATGGATCGCGTCGATGCGCAGCCGCGTGCCGACCGGGCACAGCGTCAGCTTCAGATGGCGCTGGCCGACCACGCGCCAGTCCAGCACGTCGAATTCGCCGTCGAACAGCGGCTCCGGAAAGCCCTGCCCCCATGGCCCGCCGTCGCGCAGCGCCAGCGCATGCGCGATGTCGAACTCGGCCGCCGCCAGCGCGCCATCGGTGACGATCTCCGCGCGCAGCAGCGCCGGGTCGAGCGTCGCTGCGACCGTCTGCCGGAAGGCATCGGCGAACGCGTCGAACGCCTCGCGCCGCAGGCTCAGGCCGGCGGCCATCGCGTGCCCGCCGAAGCGCTCGATCAGCCCCGGATGCGCGCTGTCGACCGCCGCCAGCACGTCGCGGATGTGCAGGCCGGGGATCGAACGCGCCGAGCCGCGCAGCTGCTGGCTGTCGGGGTCCGCCGGTGCGAACGCGACCACCGGGCGATGCAGCGCGTCCTTCATCTTCGAGGCGACCAGGCCGACCACGCCCGGATGCCAGTCGGCATCGAACAGGCACACGCCGGCGTGCAGCGGATCGACCGCGGGCCGCCGCGCCAGCGCGGCCTCGGCATCGTCGAGCATCGCCTGCTGCACGGCGCGGCGCTCGGCGTTGATCGTGTGCAGCAGGCCGGCGAGTTCGCGCGCCTGGCCGATGTCGTCGGCCAGCAGGCACGCGATGCCGATCGCCATGTCCTCGAGCCGGCCGGCGGCATTGATCCGCGGTCCGATCGCGAAGCCGATGTCGGCGGCGCTCAGGCGCGCGGCCTCGCGGCCGGAGACCTCGATCAACGCCCGCAACCCGGCGCAGCCCTGCCCGGCGCGGAGGCGGCGCAGGCCCGCGGCCACCAGTGCGCGGTTGTTCGCGTCCAGCGGCACCAGGTCTGCGACGGTGCCGACCGCGACCAGGTCCAGCAGCGTCGTCAGGTCCGGCACCACATGATCGGCGAACGCCCCGGCCTCGCGCATCCTTCTGCGCAGCGCCAGCAGCACATAGAAGATCACGCCGACGCCGGCCAGCGCCTTGCTGGCGAACCCGTCGCCGGCCAGGTTCGGGTTGACGACCGCATCAGCCGGCGGCAAGGCATCACCGGGGAGATGATGGTCGGTGACCAGCACCCGCCAGCCCTGGGCCTTCGCCGCGGCGACGCCGGCATGGCAGGCGATGCCATGGTCGACGGTGACCAGCAGCGGCTGTCCAGGTCCGACGCCGGGCCGCCCGGGATCGGGCAGCAGCGGCGCCAGCGACTGGACCAGTCCGGGCGACAGGCCATAGCCATGCGCGACCCGGTTGGGCACCGCGTGCACCACGTCGGCCGCGCCGAGCATGCGCAGGCCGCGCACCGCGACCGCGACCGCGGTGGCGCCGTCGCAGTCGAAATCGCCGACCACCAGGATCCGTCGGCCGGCCGCGATCGCCTCGGCCAGCAGCGCGGTCGCGGCATCGATGTGGGTCAGCGCGTCGGGCGGCAGCAGCCGGGCCAGCCGCGGTCGGGCGCTGTCGGCGTCATGCGCGCCGCGCGCGGCGTAGATCCGCCGCAGCAGCGGCGGCACCGACTCCGGCCAGCCGTCGCCGACCTCGCAGTCGCGCCGGCGGATCGTCGGCATGCCGGCCGGCGCTGCGTCGCCGACGGGCGCGCTGTCCATCAGCGCGCTATCGATCAGCACGCGCCCGGTCGGCACGTTCACGCCGCGCTGCCGGCCAGCGGCCGGCGCCAGATCCGCAGCCGGTGCCAGCGCGCCAGCGTCAGCACGCGGCCGTCCTCGTCGTCGAGCTCGAGCGCAGCCAGCTCGCCGCGCCCGAGCGCGGCGAGCGCCGGGCGCAGCCACTGCGTTTCCAACTGGCGCAGGTCGCGCAGCCCGGCGAGATCGAACAGCGCGTCGCCGGCGCCGCCAGGCCAGGCCGGCGGCAGCGGCTGCACATCCGTCGCGGCGGCCGCCAGCGCCTGGCAGGTCGGATCCACGGTGTAGACGTGGCCATGCCGGCTGCGCACGTGCACCCCGGCATCCGGCCAGGCGCCTCCGCCCCAGAACCACAACGCGTTGACCGGCGCCCTGCCGGCGACGGCACGCGCCGCGTTCCACGGGTGGTTGTGCAGGATGATCTGGGCCTCGCTGGCGAGCATCCGCCAGCGCCGCGCTTCGGGCGTGCCGCCATCGAGCATGCCGTCGTCGCCGTCATGCTCGGACAGGTCGGTGCCCAGCGCCTCGGCCGGATCGGGGAATGCTGGCAGGCGGCTGCCGCGGGGCAGCCGCAGGTACCAGCGCGACGGCACCGGCGCATCGAGCCGGAAACCGGCGTCGCCGAACAGCGGTTTCAGCGCCGGCAGCAGCGCATCGCAATCGGCGCGGGTCAGGCCGAGCGTCTCGCCATGCGCCATCAAGCGCACGCCGTTGATGTCCGGGCGCAGCCACGCCGGATCGGCGCGCAGCCACTGGCTGTCCGCCGCGTCGCCGTCGCCGGCGTCGACCTGCCGCGACAGCGCCGCCATCGGCCACGCCCCCGCCGGCAGGTCGACCTGCCGCGCAAGCTGCGCCCGACGTCCGGGACCGGCGCGCGCGATGTCGGCGCGACCGAGGACCCGCAGCAGGTCCGGCGCCGGGCGCTGGGCGCCGAAGCGCGCTGCCGCGGGCAGCAGGAACGTCGCCCGCGTCACTAGCCGATATATTCGACGCTGACGATGTCGTACTCGCGGGTGCCCGCCGGGGCGTCGATGCTGACGCTGTCGCCCTCCAGCTTGCCGATCAGCGCGCGCGCGACCGGCGAGGAAATCGCGATCAGGCCCTGCTTGATGTCGGCCTCGAGGTCGCCGACGATCTGGTAGCGCTTCTCCTCGTCGGTCTCGACGTCGGCGATCGTCACCGTCGCGCCGAACACCACCTTGTCGCCGGCATTGAGCTTGCTGACGTCGATCACGTCGGCATGCGAGAGCTCGCCCTCGAGCTGCTTGATGCGGCCCTCGATGAAGCTCTGCTGCTCGCGCGCGGCGTGGTACTCGGCGTTCTCCTTGAGATCGCCGTGCGCACGCGCCTCGGCGATCGCCTCGATGATCGCCGGCCGCTTGACCGACTTCAGCTCGTCGAGTTCCGCGCGCAGCCGCTGCGCGCCCTTGGTTGTCATGGGTGCCCGCATGGCGCCCTCCTTCAGGTCGTTTCGTGGGTGTCCGCCGCACCGCGCAGTTGCGCGTGCAGCTCCTGCAGCGACCAGACCGGTCCGGTGCCGCGATAGGCCAGAGAATGCAGCAGGGCCTTGGCGCCGGCAACGGTCGTCGAATAGGTCACCCGGTGCTGCAGGGCCTCGCGGCGGATCGAGAACGAGTCGGCGATCGCCTGCTTGCCCTCGGTGGTGTTGACGATGTAGGCGATCTCGCCGTTCTTGATCAGGTCGACGACGTGCGGCCGGCCCTCGATGACCTTGTTGATCTGCTCGCAGGCGATGTCGTGCGCGCGCAGCCATTTCGCCGTGCCGGCGGTGGCGACGATCGCGTAGCCGCGCCCGGCCAGGTCGCGCACGACCGGCAGCACGCGCTGCTTGTCCGGATCGCGGACGGAGACGAACACCTTGCCGCTGGTCGGCGGGGTACGGATGCTGGCCGCCTCCTGCGCGCGCGCGAACGCCGCGCCGAAGCTGCGGCCCACGCCCATGACCTCGCCGGTGGAGCGCATTTCCGGCCCCAGGATCGGATCGACGTTCTGGAACTTGGCGAACGGGAAGATCGCTTCCTTGACCGAGTAGTACTCCGGCACGATTTCGGTCGTCGCGCCCTGCTCGGCCAGCGTCTTGCCGGCCATGCAGCGCGCCGAGATCTTGGCCAGCGGCAGGCCGATCGCCTTGGACACGAACGGCACCGTGCGCGAGGCGCGCGGATTGACCTCCAGCAGGAAGATCGTCTCGACGCCCGCGTCGTCGGTCTGCACCGCGAACTGGGTATTCATCAGGCCGACGACTTTGAGCTTGCGCGCCAGCGCGACCACCTGCTCGCGCAGGCGCGCCTGCACGTCGCCCGAGAGCGAGTACGGCGGCAGCGAGCACGAGGAGTCGCCCGAATGCACGCCGGCCTCCTCGATGTGCTCCATGACGCCGCCGATCAGCACCTCGCCATCCTTGTCGGCGATGACGTCGATGTCGACCTCGACCGCGTTGTCGAGGAAGCGGTCGAGCAGCACCGGCGAGTCGTTCGACACCTTGACCGCGTCGCGCATGTAGCGCGCGAGATCGCTGTCGGCATGCACCACTTCCATCGCCCGGCCGCCGAGCACGTAGCTCGGGCGCACGACCAGCGGATAGCCGATCTCGCGCGCCAGCACCAGCGCTTCCTCGGGGTTGCGCGCGGTACGGTTCGGCGGCTGCTTCAGGCCGAGCTCGTCGACCAGCTTCTGGAAGCGCTCGCGGTCCTCGGCCAGGTCGATCGAGTCGGGCGAGGTGCCGATGATCGGCACGCCGTTGGCTTCCAGCGCCCGTGCGAGCTTCAGCGGGGTCTGGCCGCCGTACTGCACGATCACGCCCTTGGGCTGCTCGACCTCGACGATCTCCAGCACGTCCTCGAGCGTCAGCGGCTCGAAGTACAGGCGGTCGGAGGTGTCGTAGTCGGTGGACACGGTTTCCGGGTTGCAGTTGACCATGATGGTCTCGTACCCGTCCTCGCGCAGCGCCAGCGCCGCGTGTACGCAGCAGTAGTCGAACTCGATGCCCTGGCCGATGCGGTTCGGGCCGCCGCCGAGCACCATGATCTTGTCGCGGCCGGTCGGCTGCGCCTCGCACTCGTCCTCGTAGGTCGAGTACAGGTAGGCGGTATCGGTCGAGAACTCGGCCGCGCAGGAATCCACGCGCTTGTACACCGGGCGCACGCCGAATGCGCGGCGCAGCGCCCGGACCGCCTGCTCGTCGGTATCGACCAGCTGCGACAGCCGCGCGTCGGAAAAGCCCATGCGCTTGAGCGCGCGCAGGCGCTTGCCGTCGAGCGCGTCGATGCCGGCCGCGGCGACCTCGGCCTCGGTCGCGATGATCTCCTCGATCTGGTCGAGGAACCACGGATCGACGAACGACAGGCCGTAGACGTCCTCGACCGACAGGCCTGCGCGGAACGCGTCGGCCAGGTAGAACAGGCGCTCGGGACCCGGTTCGCGAACCTCGCGGCGCAGCGTCGCCAGATCGTCCTCGTCGCCCAGGTCCAGGCCGGTCGGGTCGAAGCCGACCTTGCCGGTCTCCAGGCCGCGCAGCGCCTTCTGCATCGATTCCTGGAAGGTCCGGCCCATCGCCATGACCTCGCCGACCGACTTCATCTGCGTGGTCAGGCGCGCGTCGGCCTGCGGGAACTTCTCGAACGCGAAGCGCGGGATCTTGGTGACCACGTAGTCGATCGACGGCTCGAACGAGGCCGGGGTCTTGCCGCCGGTGATCTCGTTCTTCAGCTCGTCGAGGGTGTAGCCGACCGCCAGCTTGGCCGCGACCTTGGCGATCGGGAAGCCGGTGGCCTTGGAGGCAAGCGCCGACGAACGCGACACGCGCGGGTTCATCTCGATGACGACCACGCGGCCGGTGGTCGGGCTGATGCCGAACTGCACGTTGGAGCCGCCGGTATCGACGCCGATCTTGCGCAGCACCGCGATCGACGCATCGCGCAGGCGCTGGTATTCCTTGTCGGTCAGGGTCTGCGCCGGGGCGACGGTGATGCTGTCGCCGGTGTGCACGCCCATCGGGTCGAGGTTCTCGATCGAGCAGACGATGATGCAGTTGTCCGCGGTGTCGCGGACCACTTCCATCTCGAACTCCTTCCAGCCCAGCACCGACTCCTCGACCAGGACCTCGGTCGTCGGCGACAGTTCCAGGCCGCGGGTGACGATGTCGACCAGCTCTTCGCGGTTGTAGGCGATGCCGCCGCCGGAGCCGCCGAGGGTGAAGCTCGGGCGGATGATCGTCGGATAGCCGACCCGGGTCTGGATGTCGAGCGCTTCCTCCAGCGTATGCGCGACCTCGGCCTTCGGGCACTCCAGGCCGATCTCGCCCATCGCCACGCGGAACAGCTCGCGGTCCTCGGCCATGCGGATCGCCTCGCGCTTGGCACCGATCAGCTCGACGCCGTACTTCTCGAGCACGCCGTTGTCGGCGAGGTCCAGCGCGCAGTTCAGCGCGGTCTGGCCGCCCATCGTCGGCAGCAGCGCGTCGGGCTTCTCCTTGGCGATGATCTTCTCGACCGTCTGCCAGTTGATCGGCTCGATGTAGACCGCGTCGGCGGTCTCCGGGTCGGTCATGATCGTCGCCGGGTTGCTGTTGACCAGCACGACGCGATAGCCCTCCTCCCGCAGCGCCTTGCACGCCTGTGCGCCGGAATAGTCGAACTCGCAGGCCTGGCCGATGACGATCGGGCCGGCGCCGATGATGAGGATGGTCTGGATGTCGGTGCGCTTTGGCATGTCAACGCGCCTCCATCAGCGCAACGAACCTGTCGAACAGAGGGGCGACATCATGCGGGCCGGGACTCGCCTCGGGGTGGCCCTGGAACGAGAACGCCGGCGCATCGGTCAGTTCGATGCCCTGGTTGGTGCCGTCGAACAGCGAGCGGTGGGTCACACGGACATTGGCCGGCAGCGTGGACTCGTCGACCGCGAAGCCGTGGTTCTGCGAGGTGATCAGCACCTTGCCGCTGTCGAGGTCCTGCACCGGATGGTTGGCGCCGTGGTGGCCGTGCGGCATCTTCATCGTCTGCGCGCCGGCGGCCAGCGCCAGCAGCTGATGGCCGAGGCAGATGCCGAAGGTCGGAAGCTTGCGCGCGATCAGCGTACGGATCGCATCGATCGCGTAGTCGCAGGGCTCCGGATCGCCTGGGCCGTTGGACAGGAACACGCCGTCGGGCCGCAGCGCCAGCACCTCGTCGACCGGCGTGCGCGCCGGCACGACGGTCAGTTCGCAGCCGCGCTCGGCCAGCATGCGCAGAATGTTGCGCTTGACCCCGTAGTCGTAGGCGACGACCTTGAACTTCGGCGCGGCATTCGCCCAGACGCCGCTGTCGAGGTCGAGCTGGCCTTCGCTCCACGCGTAACGCTCGGCGGTCGTGACTTCCTTCGCCAGGTCCATGCCCTTGAGGCCGGGGAACTTGCGTGCGGCCTCGACCGCGCGGTCGACGTCGATGTCGTCGCCCGCCATCAGCGCGCCGTTCTGCGACCCGCGATCGCGCAGCAGGCGCGTCAGCTTGCGGGTGTCGATCGCGGAGATCGCGACGATGCCGCGCGCGCGCAGCCACTCGGGCAGCGCGACCTGGCTGCGCCAGCTGCTGGGGCGGCGCGGCACGTCGCGCACGATCAGGCCCGAGGCCCAGACCCTGGCGGCTTCATCGTCCTGGTCGGTGCAGCCGGTGTTGCCGATGTGGGGATAGGTCAGCGTCACCAGCTGGCGCGCATACGAGGGATCGCTCAGCACTTCCTGGTAGCCGGTCATCGCGGTGTTGAACACCACTTCGCCGACCGACAGGCCGGGGGCGCCCACGGAAACGCCCTCGAACACGGTGCCGTCTTCAAGGACGAGGATTGCGGAATCTGTCACGAGGTCTTCGCCTACGTCAGGTTGCAGGAAACCGCCGGAGCGGTGGCGACCGGTCCGGAGGTTGGGGGTTCAGGCGAGCGGGAATTGTACCGATGCGGGCCATCCGACGCCAGCGATCCGGCGCCTGTGGCCGACCGGACGATGCGTTCAGGCGTCGCCCAGGCCGAGCAGTTCGGCGACCGCGTAATGACGCGGTTCACGTCCCGCCAGCCGGGTCGCGACGTGCAGCGCGCCGCTGGCGAAGATGTCGCGGTTGCTGGCCCGGTGGACCAGTTCGATGCGCTCGCCGGGGCCGGTGAACTGGACCAGATGCTCGCCGACGATGTCGCCGGCGCGGATCGACGCATAGCGCGGCGTGGCGCCCTGCCCGGCGGCCGCCGCGCCCAGCGTCAGCGCGGTGCCCGACGGCGCATCGAGCTTGCGGGTGTGGTGCGCCTCGACGATGTCGCAATCCCAGTCGGGCAGCGCGGCCGCCGCGCGGGCGACCAGGTCCTGCAGCACGGCGACGCCGAGGCTGAAATTGGACGCCCACAGCACCGGGATCCGCGCGGCGGCCGCCTGCAGCGCCTCGCGCTGGGCGTCGTCCAGCCCGGTGGTGCCGGACACCAGCGCCGCACCGCGCTTGAGGCACAGCGCGAGCAGCGCGTCGAAGCCGCGCGGCAGGCTGAAATCGATGGCGACATCGAACGCCGGCGCGCCGCCGAGTTCCGACGCACCGAAGTACGGCACGCCGTCGATGACCCTTTGCTTCGGCGTGCGACCCGAGACCGCGGCGACCACGTCCAGGTCGTCACGGGCCGAGGCCAGACGCAGCAACGCCTGCCCCATGCGCCCGGATGCGCCGTGCACCAGTATCCGCAACGGCGCGCTCATGCGGACACGCCTTGGTCGGTGCAAAGGCGGACGCGGCACCTAATGCCGGCGGGGGGAGTCTGCGAAGGTCGTGGCGTGGTCATGCCCGCATTCTATCGCCGCGCCGGCGGCCGCATGCCCATCCGCGATGTCTGCAGCCGGGCCGGGGAACCCGGATCCGGCAACGGCGCGCCTGGACATGGCCCGTCGCCGCGTTGCCGCTCGGTATCGGCTTCCGGCCGCACGTGGCGGTTTACGCTTGGCCCTTCCCTTCCTTGCCGCGAGCCCGCCACATGCAGCTGTCCGACCAGATCGTCCTCGTCACCGGCGCCGGCCGCGGCCTGGGCCACGAGATCGCATCCGCCTTCGCCCGCGAAGGCGCCCGCGTCGTCGTCAACTATCGCCGCAGTCGCGACGCCGCCGAAGCGCTGGCCGCGCAGATCGGCCCGCGCGCCATCGCCCTGCCGGCCGACGTCACCGACCCGGCCCAGGTCGGCGCGCTGTTCTCGCAGGCATCGGCGCATTTCGATGGCGACGTCACCACCGTCGTCAACAACGCACTGGCCGATTTCTCGTTCAATGGCGATGCGCGCGCGAAGGCGGACGCGATCGGCTGGGAGGATTTCGCTACGCAGTTCCAGGGCAGCGTGCGCGCCGCCCTGAACACCACGCAGGCGGCCCTGCCCGGCATGCGCACGGCCGGCTTCGGCCGGATCATCAACATCGGCACCAACCTGTTCCAGAACCCGGTGGTGCCGTATCACGACTACACCGCCGCCAAGGCCGCGCTGCTGTCGCTGACCCGCACGCTGGCGGGCGACCTCGGCCCGGACGGCATCACCGTCAACATGCTGTCGGGCGGCCTGCTGCGCACCACCGACGCCAGCGCGGCCACACCCCAGGCGGTGTTCGACTACATCGCCGCGAACACGCCGCTGCGCAGCGTGACCACGCCGGCCGAGTTCGCCGATGCGGTGCTGTTCTTCGCTTCGCCATGGTCGCGCGCGGTCACCGGCCAGAACCTGGTCGTCGATGGCGGCCTCGTCCGCGACTGAGTGTTCCATCGGCGTGCGTCGGCCGATGCCGGCGCAACCACCGACGGGAGCCGCGACCGGCGACTTGCGCAAGTCAAGCACGCCGTCGGCCGCATATCGCGCGACTGGCGGTTTTTTCGCCAGCAATTGGCACGCCACTGCTGGCGCGGCCCCGAGGCGCTTATCCACATCTTTGTCATCGGATCATCCACACCGGCTGTGGATGACGCACCGGCTGACAGGAACCCGGGGGACGGTCAAGCGCCGCCTTCACCCCCGAATGCGTCGAGGCGACCGGCACCGACCCGCGATGCGCAACCGTGTGCGCAGGTCAACAGGCGCGAATGCGTGGCAGGCGCGAAGTGGACAAAATATCGCCAGCCCGGACGACGCCGGCAGTGATGCGGCCTGGCGACGCTTATCCACAGTTTTGTCATCCGATGATCCACACCGGCTGTGGAGAACCCGCCGGCTAGGCGATCCGCGGCGCGTCGTCAACGGTGGGTAACGGCCGATTTTCGCGACTGCGCACAGGACTGGAAACGGGGTCTTCCCTCAACCGAGACAACGGCCTGCGGCCACCAGCGCCCTGGGCGCCCGTCGCCTCGCCGGAAGCACCCTCAGCCGCATGGACCGGCGTGGCGGCCCGAAACCCGCCCTGCCTCCGTATCGGCGCGTGTGATCGCATGCGACGGATGCCTGTGGTGCACGCCATACGACAACGCCCGGCATTGGCCGGGCGTTGCGCAGGACGAATACAGGCCGACGACGATCAGGACGTCATGCGTTCCCAGAAGCTCTTGACCCCGTCGACGAAGGTGCTCGATCGCGGCGAATGCCGGCGGGCGTTGTCGCCGGTGAAGGTCGCCTCGAACTGGTCGAGCAGGTCGCGCTGCTGGGCGGTCAGGTTGACCGGCGTCTCGACGACGACCTTGCAGTACAGGTCGCCGGTCGAGCGGCTGCGCACCGACCTGACGCCCTTGTCGCGCAGGCGGAACACCTTGCCCGTCTGGGTTTCGGCCGGCACGCGGATCTCCGCCTCGCCGCCGAGCGTGGGCACCCGCACGGTATCGCCCAGCGCAGCCTGCGAGATCCGGATCGGCACCTCGCAGTGCAGGTCGTCGCCGTCGCGCTGGAAGATCGCATGCTCGCGCACCCGCACCTCGACATACAGGTCGCCAGGGGGCGAACCCGCCGGACCCGCCTCGCCTTCGCCCGACAGGCGGATGCGGTCGCCGGAATCGACGCCGGCCGGAATCTTCACCGACAGCACCTTCTCCTCTTCCACCCGCCCCGCGCCGTGGCAGCTGCGGCAGGGGTTGGCGATGATCTGGCCCTGTCCGCCGCAATGCGGGCAGGTCTGCTGCATGGTGAAGATGCCGCGCTGCATGCGCACCTGGCCGCGGCCGGCGCAGGTCGAACAGGTCTCGCGGCGACCATCCTCGGAACCGGTGCCGTCGCATTCGCCGCAGCCGACCAGGGTCGGCAGCTCGATGCGCTTCTCGACGCCGGCAACGGCCTCCTCGAGGTCCAGTTCCATGACGTAGCCGACGTCGGCGCCGCGACGCGGGCCACCGCGCCCACCGCCGGCACCGAAGATGTTGCCGAAGATGTCGCCGAAGATGTCGCCCATGTCGGCGCCGCCGAAACCGGGCCCGGCGTTGCCGCCGCCCATGCCGTGCTCGAACGCGGCGTGGCCATGCTGGTCGTACATGCGGCGCTTGCCGCCGTCCGACAGCACCTCGTAGGCCTCCTTGCACTCCTTGAACGCCACCTCGGCGGCATGGTCGCCGGGGTTGCGGTCGGGATGGTGCTTCATCGCGCAGCGGCGATAGGCCTTCTTCAGCTCGTCCTCGCTCGCGTTGCGGGCAACTCCGAGGACTTCGTAGTAATCGCGTTTGCTCATGCTGCGGGACTCGGGATTCGGGACTCGGGACTGGGAACAATCAACGGCTTCTGGTACACGACGCTATTCTCCAGGTGGACGGGAAATCGAAGGGCCCAGAAACAACGGGACCCGGCGGACCTTGCCGCCGAGTCCCGAGTTCGGGCCCGAATCCCGGCCCTACTTCTTCTCGTCGTCCTTGACCTCGGTGAACTCGGCGTCCACCACGTCGTCGGACTTCGGCGCCTCGCTGCCGGCCTGGCCGGCCTCGGCCTGGCCCGCCGCGCCCGCAGCCGCGAACAGCTGCTGGGCGACTTCCTCCAGCGCCTTCGATTTGGCCTCGATCTGGCCCTTGTCGTCGCCCTTCATCGCGGTCTCGACATCGGCCAGCGCGGCTTCGGCGCGGCCGATGAGGTCGCCCGGCAGCTTGTCGCCGTTGTCCTTGATCGCGGTGCGGGTCGTGTGGACCAGCGCATCGGCCTGGTTGCGCGCGGCGACGAGCTCATGGAACTTCTTGTCGTCCTCGCGGTGCGCCTCGGCGTCGGCCACCATCCGCTGGATCTCGTCTTCCGACAGGCCGGAACCGGCCTTGATCTCGACGTTCTGCTCCTTGCCGGTCTTCTTGTCCTTGGCCGACACGTGCAGGATGCCGTTGGCGTCGATGTCGAACGACACCTCGACCTGCGGCATGCCGCGCGGCGCCGGCTCGATGCCGGTCAGGTCGAAGCGCGCCAGCGACTTGTTGAAGCGGGCC
Organism: Proluteimonas luteida; assembly: GCF_021191695.1. GTDB lineage: Bacteria > Pseudomonadota > Gammaproteobacteria > Xanthomonadales > Xanthomonadaceae > Luteimonas > Luteimonas luteida. Next base: position 330,249 of record NZ_JAIWPT010000001.1, on the reverse strand, counting down.
TGCTCGCGCTCGCCCTGCAGCACGTGCACGGTCACGGCCGACTGGTTGTCGTCGGCGGTGGAGAAGGTCTGCGAGGCCTTGGTCGGGATCGTGGTGTTCTTTTCGATGATCTTGGTGAACACGCCGCCCAGGGTCTCGATGCCGAGGCTCAGCGGGGTCACGTCGAGCAGCAGCACGTCCTTGACGTCACCGGCCAGCACGCCGCCCTGCACCGCCGCGCCGATCGCCACGGCCTCGTCGGGGTTGACGTCCTTGCGCGGTTCCTTGCCGAAGAACTCGGCCACGGCCTGCTGCACCTTGGGCATGCGGGTCTGGCCGCCGACGAGGATCACCTCGTTGATGTCGGACGCGCGCAGGCCGGCGTCGTTGAGCGCGACGCGGCAGGGCTCGATCGACTTCTTGATCAGGTCCTCGACCAGGGCTTCGAGCTTGGCGCGGGTCAGCTTGATGTTCAGGTGCTTGGGGCCCGACGCGTCGGCGGTGACGTACGGCAGGTTGACCTCGGTCTGCTGCGAGCTGGAGAGCTCGATCTTGGCGCGCTCGGCGGCGTCCTTCAGACGCTGCAGCGCCAGCGGGTCCTTGCGCAGGTCGATGCCTTGGTCCTTGTTGAACTCGTCGACCAGGTAGTCGATGACGCGGCTGTCGAAGTCCTCGCCGCCGAGGAAGGTGTCGCCGTTGGTGGCCAGCACCTCGAACTGCTTCTCGCCGTCGACTTCCGCGATCTCGATGATCGACACGTCGAAGGTGCCGCCGCCGAGGTCGTAGACCGCGATCTTGCGGTCGCCGCCGGACTTGTCGAGGCCATAGGCCAGCGCAGCCGCGGTCGGCTCGTTGATGATGCGCTTGACGTCGAGGCCGGCGATCTTGCCGGCGTCCTTGGTCGCCTGGCGCTGGGAGTCGTTGAAGTAGGCCGGCACCGTGATCACGGCCTCGGTGACCTTCTCGCCCAGGTAGTCCTCGGCGGTCTTCTTCATCTTCTCGAGGATGCGCGCGGACACTTCCTGCGGCGACAGCTTCTTGCCGTCGCTGGTCGCGACCCAGGCATCGCCGTTGTCGTGCTCGAGGATCTTGTAGGGGACCAGACCGATGTCCTTCTGGACTTCGGCGTCCTTGAACTTGCGGCCGATCAGGCGCTTGACCGCGAAGAAGGTGTTGTTGGGGTTGGTGACGGCCTGGCGCTTGGCGCTCGCGCCGACCAGCACTTCGCCGTCCTTGGTGTAGGCGACGATCGACGGCGTGGTGCGGTCGCCCTCGCTGTTCTCGATGACCTTGGCCTTGCCGCCGTCCATGATCGCCACGCACGAATTGGTCGTGCCGAGGTCGATGCCGATGATCTTTGCCATTGCAGTGGTTCCTGTGAAAGTGGTCTGGTTGTGTTGAATTCGGGTGACGGCCGTGCCGTCGCTGTCCGTGATCTGGGGATGGGCGCGGTCGCGTTCAAGCGCTGTTGCGCATCGGCCTGCCCGCCGCGCGCAGGCCGGCGCGGCCTCAGTCGGCCTTGGCCACGACGACCATCGCCGGACGCAGCAGGCGGTCGTTGAGCAGGTAGCCCTTCTGGAATACCTGGGCCACCGCGCCCGGGGCCACGCCCGGCACGTCGACGATGCTCATCGCCTGGTGGTGCTCCGGGTTGAAGGGCTCGCCGGCGGCCGGCGCGACCGTGGTCAGGCCGTGCGCCTCGGTGGCCTTGACCAGTTCGCGCAGGGTCAGCTCGACGCCGGCGCGCAGCGGGTCGTTCTCCGGCGCGCTGGCCAGGCCGGCCTCGAGCGCATCGAACACCGGGACCAGACCCGAGAGCAGACGTTCGTTGGCGAAACGGCGGGCGGTCTCGACCTCGCGGCCCAGGCGCTTGCGCTGGTTTTCCAGGTCGGCGCGTTCGAGCAGGGTCTGGGCCTTGAGCTGTTCGAGCTCGGCCGACAGCTGCTCGACCTGCTCGGCCAGCCTGGCTTCCTCCGTCCCCGCGGCGTTGTCGCCGGCCGCCGGATCGGTCTGGTTCGGATCGGTGTTGTACTGCGTCATGACGGGTTCCCTGGCGGTCTTCGCGCCGCCGACCCGGCTGCTATGGGGTTGGCCGCTCGGGATTCAAGGCGGCGCCGAGCACGCTGGCGGCGGCCTGCACCACCGGGATCACCCGCTCGTAGGCCATCCGGGTCGGACCGATGACCCCGAGCACGCCGAGCACCTGGCCCCCGGCCGAATACGGGGCGGTCACCAGCGACATGCCCTCCAGCGGCGCCAGCCCGGTTTCCTCGCCGATGAAGATGCGCACGCCCGGCGCGTGGATCGTGCGCTCGAGCAGCTGCAGGATCTCGCGCTTGCGGGCGAAGGCCTCGAACAGCTCGCGCAGCCGGTCCAGGTCCGACAGGTCCTGCACGCCGATCAGCCGGTTCTGGCCGGCCAGCAGCATGTCGTCGTCGCCGGGCGCCAGCGCCTGCTCGGCCAGCTCCACGGTCTGCGACAGCAGCGCCTCCATCTCGTCGCGGGCGTTGCGCAGGTCCTGCAGCAGGGCGGTGCGGATCTCGTCCAGCGGCCGGCCGGCGAAGTTCTGGTTGAGGTAGTTGGCCACCCGCTCCAGCTCGCCGGCGTCCAGCGCGCAGCGGGTCTGGAAGATGCGGTTCTGCACGTCGTGGTCGGCGAACACCAGGATCGCCATGACCCGCTGGCCATCGAGCGGCACGAAGTCGATGTGCCGGAACGCCACCTGTCCGCGCCGCGGCACCGACACCACGCCGACGAAGCGGGTCATCGCCGAGACCAGCTCCGACGCGCTGCCCAGCAGCGACTGCTGGCCGCCGCCGGCCAGTTCCCCGCGCAGCCGCGACAGCTCCTGCTCGGGCAGCGGCCGGACCTGCAGCAGCGAATCGACGAACACCCGGTAGCCCTGCGCGGTGGGCACGCGCCCGGCCGAAGTATGCGGCGACGACAGCAGGCCGGCCTCCTCGAGATCGGACAGGATGTTGCGGATCGTCGCCGCGCTGACGTCGAGACCGGCGTGGCGGGCCAGCGTCTGCGAGCCGACCGGGCCGCCGTCGTCGATATGCCGGGCGATCAGCGTGCGCAGCAGCTGGCGCGCGCGGGGGTCGAGCGGATGGGCGGGATCGTTGGGCATGGATGCGGTATACGGGCGCGCCGACCGCGATGCAAGGGAGTTGCGGCGTCGCCCCGCGCCCGGTGCGGTCTCGGCCGCTGCGACGCCGGTGGGTTATCCAGCGCCGCGCCGTCCCGCACCGCTCACCGTTCAATCCGGCGACACCCGCGTCCGGCTATCCGTCGCCGGTCCGCCGAGGCACAATCCGCAGCCGATGCTCACCCACCTCGCCATCCGAAATTTCGCCGTCGCCACCCGCTCCGACCTGGAGTTCGGCCCCGGCCTGACCGTCATCTCCGGCGAGACCGGCGCCGGCAAGTCGCTGCTGGTCGACGCGCTCGGCTTCCTGTCCGGGCAGCGCGCCGACAGCGGCATCGTCCGCCACGGCGCCGAGCGCGCGGAACTGCACGCCGAGTTCGCCCTCGACGACGCCGCGCCCGCGCTGCAATGGCTGCGCGACAACGAATTCGACGACGGCACGCCCGACAACGACATGTCCTGCCAGCTGCGCCGCACCCTGCGCGCCGACGGCGGCTCTCGCGCGTGGATCAACGGCCGGCCGGCGACGATCGGCCAGCTGGCGGAACTGGCCGGCCACCTGGTCGAGATCCATGGCCAGCACGAACATCAGGCGCTGCTGGCGAAATCCAGCCAGCTGGCGCTGCTCGACGCCCAGGCCGGGAACGCCCCCCTGCTCGCGCCGGTGCGCGCGGCGGCCGCTCGCTGGCGCGCGCTGCACGACGAACGCGAGACGCTGTCGCGGATCGGCGACGTCGGCGAGCGGCGCGACTGGCTGCGTCACCAGCTCGACGAACTGGACGGCGAGTCGCTGGAGGCCGGGGCGATCGCCGAGCTGCATGCCGCGCACCGCCGCCAGGCCAACGCCGCCGGCCTGATCGAGACGTGCGATGCCGCGCTGCTGCGGATGGGCGGCGACGACGCGGTCGGCCTGCCGCAGGCACTGCAGGGGCTGCGCAACGACCTGAACCGGATGCGCACGCACGAGCCGCGGCTCGGCGAGGTCGACGCGATGCTCGACGCCGCCGCGATCCAGCTCGACGAGGCCACCCGGCTGCTCGGCCAGGTGCGCGACGACCTCGACATCGACCCCGGCCAGCTCGACGAACTGGAACGCCGGCTCAGCCGGCTGCACGAACTCGCGCGCAAGCACCGGGTCACGCCGGAGGAACTGGGCGAAGTGCAGGCGCGGCTGGCCGGCGAACTCGAACAGCTCGACGGCATGGACGAGCGCCTGCGCCGGCTCGACGGCGACATCGCCGCCGCCGCCGCGGACTGGCGCCGCGCCGCGGACGCGCTGGGCAAGGCGCGCGCGAAGGCCGCCAGGGCACTGTCGAAGGCCACCACCGCGCTGATCCACGAACTGGGCATGGGCGGCGGCACGTTCGAGGTCGCGCTGGAGCCGGTCGACGGCGACCGCCCCGACCCGCAGGGCGCCGAACGCGTCGAGTTCCTGGTCTCGGCCAACGCAGGGCAGCCGCCGCGGCCATTGCGCAAGGTCGCCTCCGGCGGCGAGCTGTCGCGCATCTCGCTGGCGATCGAGGTCGCCGCGCTCGGCCACGACGCGGTGCCGACGATGGTCTTCGACGAGGTCGACTCCGGCATCGGCGGTGCGGTCGCCGACATCGTCGGCCGCAAGCTGCGCGCGCTCGGCGACAGCCGCCAGGTCCTGTGCGTCACCCACCTGCCGCAGGTCGCCGCCAAGGGCCATGCGCATTACCGCGTGCACAAGACCACCCGGGACGGCACCACCGAAAGCCTGGTCACGCGCCTGGCCTCCGGTGAACGCACGGAGGAACTGGCGCGGATGCTCGGTGGCGTGGACGTCAGCAAGGAAGCGCGCGCGGCGGCGCGCAAGCTGCTGGAGAGCCTGGATTCGCGATGATGCTTCGCCCAGGTCCGGGCATGTGGCCCTGAACCCGTAGGTCGGCCCCACGCGGCCGACGCGCACGGCACCCAGGGCATGCGGCGTCGGGGGCGTGGCCCCGACCTACGGCCTGCAGGCGATCTTCGATTGCGCGCGGGTCACCGTCTCACGCGTGGTAAACCACGCCCGCGGGGCCGGGCCCGCGACTGCAACCCGATCAGCGCTTCTTGCGGACGTAGAGCACCAGCGAGTGTTCTTCGAGGATGTAGCCGTGCGCCTCGGCGATCTGCCGCTGCAGTTCCTCGATCTCGGCGCTTTCGAACTCGATGATCTTGCCGGTGTCCACGTCGACCATGTGGTCGTGGTGGCCGCCGCGGTCGAGTTCATAGACGGCGTGGCCGCCTTCGAAATTGTGCTTGAGCACGAGGCCGGCGGCCTCGAACTGGGTCAGCACGCGGTAGACCGTCGCCAGGCCGATCTCGTCGCCCTGTTCCAGCAGCTGGCGGTAGATGTCCTCGGCCGTCATGTGCTGCCGCGGCGTGCGCTGCTCGAGCAGTTGCAGGATCCGCATCCGCGGGTGGGTGACCTTGAGTCCGGCCTTGCGCAGATCGAGCGATTCCATCACGTCTCCATTCGCCACACTGGCTGTTCACACATGGTTTAGCGCCAGCTGCCAGTCTCGCGGTTGCGGCGTGGCGCAGAGTGTATCATCGCCCGATCCTCGCATTCCCGGTCCCGCATTCCCGTCATGCAGAAGCTCATTCTCGTCGCCGCCCTCGCCCTCGTCACCAGCGGCTGCGGCATCGTCTACAAGCAGCCGATCTATCAGGGCAACCTGATCGACCAGTCGGCGGTCGAGCAGCTGCAGGCCGGCATGGGCAAGGCGCAGGTCGAGGCGCTGCTGGGCACCCCGTCGATCGCCGACCCGTTCCACCACCAGCGCTGGGACTACACCAGCAGCGAGCGCGTCGACCGTCGCGGCCGGACCGAGATCAAGACGTTCACCGTGTTCTTCGAGAACGACGCCGTGACCCGCTGGGAAGGCGAATACTTTCCCAAGCGCGACGAGGAACTGGCGGCGCAGATGCGCAAGTTCGGCAACCTGCCCAAGGAACGCGGCCGCCGCTGAGCGGCCGGGCGCCCCGCCCCGCCCCTGGCATGAACCGGAAAACGCCCTGTCCGTCAGGGCGTTTCGCGTTTCAGGGCCCGGCGCCGGCGGGCGTCCTTGGGATCGGCCTGCAGTGCCCGCAGCAGTTCCAGCCGGTCGCCGTCGCGCAGCACCGTCGCGGCCGTGGCGCGCACGCCGTACACCGCATGGCCGGCGATCAGCGCGTCGTCCGGCGCGCCGGTGCGTGCGCGCCAGGCGGCCAGCGCATCGGCCACCGTCGCCCCCGCCGGCAACTCGAACCGTTCGCACCGGTAGCGGTCGGGCCAGGCGAGGATCACCTCGATATGGATATGCATCGCCGTATCCGGAGCGGGGCTCAGGCCGATGCGCGCTCGGCCACGCGCACGAAATCGTCGACCATGCGGTCGGCCAGGCCCTGGAAGCCCAGGGTCAGCGCCGGCCGCAGCAGCCGGCTCTTCGGTTCGAACTCCAGCACCAGGGTGACCTTGCAGCCGTCCCCGCCCAGCGGATCGAAGGTCCAGCGGCCACTCAGCGCGCGGAACGGCCCATCGCGCAGCTGCATGTCGATCGCGTGCGGCGGATCCAGGGTGTTCTCGGTGGTGAACCAGGTACGCAGCGCGCCCAGCCCCAGGTCCAGACGCGCGACCACGCGCGAATCGCTGCTTTCCAGCACCTCGGCCGCCTCGCACCAGCCGAACCGCGCCGGATAGGCGGCGACGTCGTTGACCAGTGCGAACATGCGCTCCGGGGATTGCCCGACCAGGGCGCTACGTTCGATTCTGGGCATGGCTCGCTTGGCAGACCTGCTTCGGGGACAATGGCGGGATGAGCAAGAAGAGCGCCAAGGATAAAGGAAACAGCACCGGCACCATCGCGCTGAACAAGCGCGCGCGCCACGAATACCATCTGGAGGACCGCTACGAGGCCGGCCTGGCGCTGCAGGGCTGGGAACTGAAGGCGATCCGCGCGGGCCGCGCCAACATCGGCGAGAGCTACGCGATCATCCGCAATGGCGAACTGTTCCTGTTCGGCGCGCAGATCACCCCGCTGATCCAGGCCTCGACGCACGTCGTCGCCGACGCCCACCGCACGCGCAAGCTGCTGCTGCACCGGCGCGAGATCGACACCCTGGTCGGCCGCGTGCAGCGCGACGGCTACACCGTCGTGCCGACCGCGCTGTACTGGAAGGGCAACAAGATCAAGGCGGAGATCGCGCTGGCCAAGGGCAAGCAGAAGCACGACAAGCGCGATGCGGAACGGGACCGGGATTGGGCCCGCGACAAACAGCGGGTCATGCGGCGCCACAACAAGGACGCGTGACGGCGGCCAGACTGCGGCGGACCCGCCTCAGCCGCCCGGCGCGGCCTCGCCGCCCAGCGTGAAGCGGAACACCGCGCCCTCGCCCGGACGGCCGTCGGCCCAGATCCTGCCGCCGTGGCGCTCGACGATCCGCTTCACCGAGGCAAGACCCACCCCGTGGCCCTTGTATTCGTCCTCGCGGTGCAGGCGCTGGAACGGCCGGAACAGCTTGCCGGCGTAATCGGCGTTGAAGCCGGCGCCGTTGTCGCGGACGAAGAACACAGGCGCGCCATCGGCCCCGGCCTCGCAGCCAAGCTCGATGCGCGCATCCGCGGTCCCGGACGTGAACTTCCAGGCGTTGCCGATCAGGTTCTGCAGCAGGTTGCGGACCAGCGCGGCATCGCCGTCGGCCGTCAGTCCCGGCGCGATCACCACCTCGACCTCGCGCCCGGGCGCATCCTGGCGCAGTTCGCCCACCACTTCCTCCGCCAGGGCGCTGATGTCGAGCCGGGCGCGGGTGAACCCGCCGCGGGTGATCCGCGACATCGCCAGCAGCGCGTCGATCAGCGCGTCCATGCGATTGGCGGCGTTGCGCACGCGCGACAGGTAATCGCGGCCCTGCGCGTCGATGGCGTCGTGGTAGCGCTCGGACAGCAGCCGACCGAATCCCTCGATGCTGCGCAGCGGCGCGCGCAGGTCGTGCGAGACGATGTAGGCGAACGATTCGAGCTCGTGGTTGGCCTGGGTCAGCTCGCGGGTGCGCTGCTCGACGCGCGACTCCAGGGTGCGGTTGAGCGCATGCACCTGCGCCTCGGCACGCACGCGCTCGGTCACGTCCTCGACCTGCACCAGACGCACGACATCGCTGCCGTGCTCGCCGGGCAGCAGGGTCGAGGCCAGGTGCACTTCGCGGATGTCGCCGTCGCGCCGGCGCAGGCGGCGCGTGGTGCGATACACGCCTTCGCGCAGCGCCTGCTGCTCGCGTGTGCGGCCCGGCTCGTCGTTGCCGTCCACGAAATAGCGGTGAAACCATGTCCCGGTCAGCACCGCCTGGCTCACCCCGGCGATCTCCGCCATGGCCGGATTGGTTTCGGCGATCGCGCCGTTGCGGTCCAGCAGCACCATGCCGATCGCCGAATACTGCATCGCATTGCGGAACCGCTGCTCGCTGCGCCGGTAGGACGCGCTGAGCCGGTGCGCCAGGGTTTCGGCGCGAGATTGCGTGTGCGCCAGGGACAGCACCACCGCGAACAGCAGCACCGATGCCAGCACCCCGGCCAGCAGCGTGGCCTGCAGGTCGCGCATGCCGCTGCTCGACACCGGCGCCAGCCGCTGGAAATCGTAGCGCCAGCTGCGGCCGTACACCGTCTGGTCGATGCTGTGGACCACCCTGGCGCGGACGTCGTCGGCATGGGCGGCCGCATCCAGATAGCCGCTGGACGCGAGTACCGGCTGCTCGCTGCCATCGGCGGCGACATCGACGATCCGGAACGCAACGTCCGGACGCATGGGGATCGTCGAGCGGTCGAGGAACCCGTCGCTGCGGAACGGCGCATAGACCCAGCCCGAGATCGCCGCGTGCCTGGCTGCCATCGACTGCGGCTGCGGACCGCCGCGATAGACCGGCGCGTACATCAGCACACCGGGACTGCCGGTCGTGCCCGGCGCGTACAGCCGCACCGGCGCGCTGAGCCGCACCTCGCCGCTGTCCCGCGCCGCGTCCATCGCCGCCCGCCGCAGCGGATCGCTGTAACTGTCGAAGCCGATGATCCCGTGGCTGTCCGGTATCTCCGGTTCGAAGTAGACGACCACGCCGTAGTGGTCGCGCACGCCCCGCGGGGTGACGGTGAACAGCGTCCCGCTCTCCTCGCGCAGGCGCAGCTGCAGGGCCCGCAGCGCCGGCGGGTCCAGGTAGGCAACGAAGCCCAGGCCCATCAACCCCGGCAACCGTCGCTCGACGTCGAGGCCTTCGACATAGCCGCGCCACTGCCGCGCGACCTGGGATTCGACCGCTGCCCCGTGCAGGGCGACGCCGCCGCGCAGGCTCAATTCGTACTGCAGCAGGCGCTGGCGCACGAACTCGGCCAGTTGCTCGGCATCGGCAACGAAACTGGCCTCGGCCAGGCGCCGTTCGCGCTCGCTGGCGCCCTGGGCGTACAGCACGACCAGCAACAGGGAGCCGACAAGCACCAGTCCCGCCAGGACATGGCCGCGGCGGATGCGTCTGGCCCGCGCGACCAGTCGCGTCAACAGGGAATCGGCGGGGGCGGACATCGCGACAGCATACCGACCGCGCGCGACGCGTCGACAGTCCGGCCGGCGCGTGCGGCCGCGAAGCACGACACGTCGGCGACCCGGGCCCGACGCCGCCGCGGCGAAACGCAATGGCGTCGGAAAGATCCCATCGCGCTCAGATGCCCGGGCTCTCCAGCACGAAGTCCAGACGCCACGACGACTGGTCCGGGCTGCGGCGCTGGCCCAGGATGCGAACGGCCGGGTCGCGCGGCGCGAGCGCGTTGACGAGATGGACCGCGATGTCGCGCCGGTGCCGGTTCTCGAAGACCAGGCTGCGGGGGCCATCGGCGCGAGGCAGATCCGCCTCGAAATCCAGCAAGATCGTGGCTTCCCCCTGCCTCATCCGGGTGGCGTCGGCGAAGCGGGCGCCGGTCAGCCGCAAAGGCAATGGCGCGCCATCGGCCTCCAGATGCAGGTCCGCCTGCACGCCGGCCGCGTAATCGGCCCATTCCGCCTGCGACAGCACGCCGTTCCCGTCGCGGTCGATCCCGGCAATGACGGCATCCGCCACCTCGACGCCGGGCGTCAGGCGCAGGTGCAAAGCCACGCGGTCCGACGCCACGGCGACGGTCGCGGCCTGCAGGTATTCGTCCAGCCGATGCGCCTGCGCCGCCAGGGCCAGCGCGAACACGAACGCCGCAAGCAATGCCTTCGGCGCGGTCACGGCGCCGTGAACCGCTGCCCGTAATCGTTCGTCGGGTCGCGGTAGACGGTGTGGACATGCAGGGTCGGATCACCGCCCACGCCCTGCGGCGAGAATTCGATGAGCAACCGCGGCCCCTGGATGCGGTAGTAGGACGACCCGTTGTGCCCCGGCGCATGCGTGACCGGACCGCTCCATGCGAACCATGTCCGGTCCAGCCCGGCCTCGATCTCGGCCATGCGCGGCGCGGCATACGCGTCGTCGACGATCCCCGCCCATTCGCGGATCAGATCGAGCAGCATCGCGCGCTGCTCCGCCGTCATCTCCACGGCCTGCAGTCCCTCGGGGACGGGAATCCCGCCGTCGTGGCCGGGGCCGAAGACCAGGTCGCGGACGGCGTAGTCGAGGACCGCCTTGCCATGCTGCGTTCCGTCGAGCGCATCGAGCAATGCGAACGCCCGGTCGTTCTCGCCCGCCAGCACCCGCACGGTTTCACCGGCCTGGTCCGTGTAGACGGCAGGTTGCGCGCCGGTCAGCGTGGGCGTCGCCACGCCCTGCGCGCCCTTGATGACCACGTTCAGCCCGAGATGATGCGCACCGAACTGCAACATCCACGGTGCAGCCACACTAGGGGCACCGAACAGGCCGAGCGTGTAGTGGTCGGTGCCCGAGGCGTAGTTCGTCCCCGTCTCGTGCAGGGCCTGATCGGACCCCATGATGTCGAGCACCTTCCGGTACCCCGCCGGGCTGAGCACCGTTTCCAGCAGATGCAGCGCCGCCGCGCGCTGCGCCGCGGTCATCTCGCCGAGAGCGAGACCCGGACGCGGCACATCGCTGGCCGGATAGTTGGACCAGACGGCGGCGCCGTACTGCTCGCCCACGAAGCCCGGCATCGCCCCACCGGCCGGCGGTCCGCCGTTCGCCGGCTTGTCCTGCGCGCCCGCCGGCGGCGCTCCGCCGGGCGCTCGTCCGTCGTCCGCATTCCGTCCGCCGGGTCCGCCCTGCCGGGCGAATCGCGCCGCGACCGGCTTGGCGGTGGGGTCGAACGGGAACAGCACGGCGGTGCGCTGCGCGTCGTCGAGGGTTTCGAGAAACGCCGTCGCGGCGTCCACGACGGCCTGCGTGCGGGCCATCGCCACGTCGGGAACGGCATCCGGACCCGACTGCGCCAGGCTCGTCGAAGGCCACGGGACGAAGGCGACGAACGCCAGCACGAGAGCGGAGACGGAAAGAACGGCGCGCCCCTTCCGCGTGTCCCGGCGTCGTGCGACCGGAAACGGTCCTGGATGCGCGGTGGCGCCGGTCTTCTGCATGGGTCGTTCGCCCTTTGCTTCGTCCGCTGTTGCCTGACCCGTCCCACGCCTGTCCGCAAGCGGACGATCGGGGGAATCTGGCGGAGAGGGTGGGATTCGAACCCACGGAAGGTTTGACCCTTCGGCGGTTTTCAAGACCGCTGCCTTAAACCACTCGGCCACCTCTCCGATGTCACTGCATCTTCCAACCACGTCGCGCTGCGCGCGACGTCGGCGGTTTGACCATCGACCTGCGGTCGATGTTTCCTCCGGCCTGGGGCCTCCGGATCAAGACCGCTGCCTTGAACCACTCGGCCACCTCTCCGATGTCACTGCATCTTTCAACCACGCCGCGCTGCGCGCGACGCCGGCGGTTTGACCATCGACCTGCGGTCGATGTTTCCTCCGGCCTGCGGCCTCCGGATCAAGACCGCTGCCTTGAACCATTCGGCCACCTCTCCGATATCGCTGCATCTTCCAACCACGCCGCGCTGCGCGCGACGCCGGCGGTTTGACCATCGACCTGCGGTCGATGTTTCCTCCGGCCTGCGGCCTCCGGATCAAGACCGCTGCCTTGAACCACTCGGCCAACTCTTCGACAACTGCTTCACCGGCGGCACTGCTGCCGGCGAAACGGCCGCTATTGTCCAACAAGAGAAGGCCACGTGCGACCTCCGATCGGTTCGCCCAGTCACTGGCGTCGGGGGCGTTGCCCCGACCTACCGGGAATCGGCGAAGAAGATGATGTCCAGCCACTCGTCCTAGGCGCGGGCACGCGCCTGCGGCAGGCGTTCGATGGGTGCGCGCGCCGTGCCGCCGCCAGGCACCTGCTTCTCGCAGTTGCGGCAGTCGAGGCTGGATGCCTCGATCAGCGGCGGCAGCTTCTCGGCCAGGAAGTCGATGAACACCCGCACCGCTGGCAGCAGGCCGCGGCGCGAGGCGAAGACCGCGTGCGCGATGCCCTGCGGCAGGTGCCAGTCGGGCAACACGACTTCGAGCTCGCCATTGCGCACGGCTTCCGCGCACAGGGTCTCGGGCAGCATCGTCACGCCGAGGCCCTGCTTGGCGAGCGCCATCAGCATCGGGAAATCGAAGCCGGCCACGCGCGGCTTCAGCTCGACGCGGCGCACCGTGCCGTCGGCGCCCTGCAGGTCCCAGCGCTGCTTCACCTCGTCCTCGCCCATGCTCATCGTGGTGTGGTGTTCGAGGTCGTCGGGATCGGTCGGCCGGCCCATGCGGTCGAGATAGCCGGGACTGGCCACCAGCAGTTCCTGGATCTGGCCGAAGCTGCGCATCACCAGGCTGCCGTCGTCGTCGAGCTTGGAGCGCACGCGGATCGCGACGTCGAAGCCTTCGTTGATGACGTCGACGCGGCGGTTGCTGACGTGCAGCTGGATGCGCACCAGCGGATAGCGCGCGAGGAATTCGGGCAGCAGTTGCGGCACCGACTGCTGGGCGATGCTGACCGGCACGCTGACGCGGACCATGCCGCGCGGTTCGGCGCTGAGCCGGTCGACGACCTCGCGCGCGGCGGTGGCCTCGGCCAGCATCGACTGCGCATGCCGGAACACGCTCTGGCCGACGTCGGTGACGGCGAAGCGGCGCGTGGAGCGCTGCAGCAGGCGCACGCCGAGTTCGGTTTCCAGCTGGCTGATGCGCCGGCTCAGGCGCGACTTCGGGATGCCGAGCGCACGCTCGGCCGCGGCGAATCCGCCATGTTCGACCACCATGGCGAAGTAGTAGAGATCGTTGAGATCCTGCATGTCGGTGTCGCCATCAGAACAATAGCGTTGATTTCACCATTTTCATCCTACAAACGCAACGCGCTCCACCTGGGCCAGCGCGGGCGCGCCGTCAGACGATGCGGTCCGCGCCGCCCATGTACGGGCGCAGCGCCTCGGGCACGGCGATGCTGCCGTCGGCCTGCTGGTAGTTCTCCATCACCGCGATCAACGCGCGACCCACGGCGACGCCGGAACCGTTGAGCGTATGCGCCAGTTCCGGCTTGCCGGTCTCGGGATTGCGCCAGCGTGCCTGCATGCGGCGGGCCTGGAAATCGCCGCAGTTCGAGCACGACGAGATCTCGCGCCAGGTCTGCTGCGACGGCAGCCAGACTTCGAGGTCGTAGGTGCGGCGCGCGGAAAAGCCCATGTCGCCGCTGCACAGCAGCACCCTGCGGTACGGCAGGCCGAGCTTCTCCAGCACCGTCTCCGCGCACCGGGTCATGCGCTCGTGTTCGGTGTCGCTGTCGCCCGGGCGCGTCACCGACACCAGTTCGACCTTCTCGAACTGGTGCTGGCGGATCATGCCGCGGGTATCGCGGCCGTGGCTGCCGGCCTCGGAACGGAAGCACAGCGAGTGCGCGCTCATCCGCAGCGGCAGGCGTTCGGCCTCGACGATGCTGTCGCGCACGGTATTGGTCAGCGGCACTTCGGCGGTGGGGATGAGATAGCGGGTCTCCTCGCCGAACGGGGTGGCGAACAGGTCGTCGGCGAATTTCGGCAACTGGCCGGTGCCGTACAGGCTGTCGGCGTTGACGATCAGCGGCACGCTGGTCTCCTCGTAGCCGTGCTCGCCGGTGTGCAGGTCCAGCATGAACTGCGCGAGCGCACGGTGCAGCCGCGCCAGCTGTCCGCGCAGCACGGTGAAGCGCGCGCCGCTGAGCCTGGCAGCGGTCTCGGCGTCGAGCCAGCCGTGCCGCGCGCCCAGTTCGACGTGGTCGCGGACTTCGAAATCGAACGTGCGCGGGGTACCCCAGCGCGACTGTTCGACGTTGTCGTTCTCGTCCTTGCCGACGGGCACGCCGGGATCGGGCAGGTTCGGCACGCCGGACACGATGCCCTCGATGTCGGCCTTGATCTCCTCCAGCCGTGCCTCGCTGGCCTTGAGTTCGTCGCCGAAACCGGCGACCTCGGCCAGCAGCGGCGCAACGTCCTCGCCCCGGGCCTTGGCCTGGCCAATCGCCTTGCTGCGGGTGTTGCGCAGGTTCTGCAGTTCCTGGGTCCGCACCTGGATCTGCTTGCGCTCGGCCTCCAGCGACTCGATACGCGCGACCGGCAGGTCGAATCCGCGGCTGGCACGCAACTGCGCGGCGGTGTCGGCGAGGTGGTGGCGCAGCAGGTTCGGGTCGAGCATGGGATTGGACATCGAAGCGGGACGAGCCGGCATTATCGCCCGACTCGTACATGACCGGGCACGCCGCCCCGCGCCGGCGCCGCGCGATGCCTGTGCCAGAATGCCGCCTCGCCTGCCGGAAGCCACCATGCCCGATTCGTCAGCGGCGTCGCCTTGGCGCAAGACCCTCGCCCCGTTCCTGCCGACGCGGCGCGCGTGGCTGTCGATCGCGGTCGCCTGCGCGGCCGGCGTGCTGCTGTTCGCGTTGTTGTGGCTGGGCAAGCGCGGCGACGCGGTCGACGCCGACGCAGACGTCGCGTCCGAAGGCCCGCCGGGCCGCGCGCTGGCACCGCTGCCCGCGCCGCTGCCGGCCGCGCTCGAAGGTATCGACGAGGTCGACACCGCCCCGCCGCCGGGGACACCGGTGCGCATCGACGCGCATGTCGCGCCTGCCGCGCCTGCGCAGGCACCGCCATTGGCGTCGGCCGATACATCGGCGCCCACGCCCGCGCCCGGCGTCGACACCCCGGCCACCGGCGACCGCGACCCGCGGCCGATCTCGTCACCGCCCCCGTCCTATCCGCGTGCGGCGATGCGTCGCGGCGAAGCCGGCGAGGTGCTGCTGCGCGTGCATGTCGGTGCCAATGGCCGCACGACGGCCGTCGACGTGGTCCGCAGCAGCCAGTCGGCGCGCCTGGACCGCGCCGCGACCGCGGCGGTACAGCGCTGGCGCTTCGAGCCCGCGATCCGTGGCGGCCAGGCAGTCGCCGGCGAGGTGCTGGTGCCGTTCGAATTCACTCCGCCGCGCTGAGCGCAGCACCCGGACCGGCCGTAACGCGTCCTCCACGCAGCATGTGGAAGGCTCGACGCTCCCGTTCAGCTTGGAGGGTGCGGTCATGAACGATCCGATCCAGCGTCCCGTCGATCCACCGCCGCCACACGACGTGCCACCGCACGACGAGCCGCCACGCAAGGGCGTCAACCCGCTGCTGTGGATCCTGCTGCTGATCGTGCTGGTGGCCCTGGGCTGGTACTTCCTGAGCCAGCGCGAGGCGACCACCACCCAGGCCCCGCTCCCGGATGTCCCGGTGATCGGTGACGGTCAGGCGCCGCCCCCCGAACCCGAGCCCGGTACCGCGACCCGGCCGTCCACGCCGGCGCCTGCGACGCGCCCTGCGGTGCCCGCCGACCGCGAGGCCAGCCCGGTCGACTCACCCGAGCCGACCTATCCGCCGGCCGCAGCGCGCAGCCGGGAACAGGGCACGGTGATCCTGCTGGTGCAGGTCGACGCCGACGGCAGTGCCACCGACGTCACCATCGAAACCCGCAGCGGTTCGCGCGACCTCGACCGTGCGGCAGTCGATGCGGTGCGCAAGTGGACGTTCCAGCCGGCAATCGAGGGCGGCAAGCCGGTCGCCTCGGCGGTGCGGGTACCGGTGGATTTCAAACTCGACCCGTAACCGGCGCGCAGCCCGGGTAAACGAACGCGGGGCCGGTCGCATACAGGGCAGGCTCCGGCCCGCCGGTTCCGGCACGCGACGGGTCGGGACCCGGCTCCGATCAGGCCCCGGCGTCGATCCGCAGCGCAAGGCCGGCTGTGTCGGCCAGGCGCTCGAAATCCGGGAACGAGGTCGCGACATTGGCGGTGTCGCGGATCCGCACCTCGCCGTCGGCCCGTTGCGCGGCCACCGCGAACGCCATCGCGATGCGGTGGTCGCCATGGCTGTCGACCGTGCCCGGGCCGAAGCCGCTGCCGCCGGCGATCGTGGCGCCGTCGGGCGCCTCGTCGATGGTGACGCCGAGCGCGCGCAGGCCCGCGGCCATCGTCGCGATGCGGTCCGATTCCTTGACCCGCAGTTCCTCGGCGCCGGTCACGCGGGTCTCGCCTTCGGCGCAGGCCGCGGCCACGAACAGCACCGGGAACTCGTCGATCATGTCCGGTACGTGCGCCTCCGGCACCTGGATGCCGCGCAGCGGCGCATGCCGCACGCGCAGGTCCGCCACGGGCTCGCCGCCCTGCTCGCCCGGGTTCGATTCGACGATGTCCGCGCCCATCAGCCGCAGCACGTGCAGCAGCCCGGTGCGGCGCGGATTCATGCCGACCTGCTTCAACAGCAGGTCGGAGCCCGGCACCAGCGTCGCGGCGACGAGGAAGAACGCCGCCGACGAGAAGTCCGCCGGCACCCGCACGTCGGTCGCGCGCAGGCGATGGCCGCCGCTGAGCCGGGCGATGCCGGGCGAAAATTCGATGGGCCATCCGAACGCGGCCAGCATGCGCTCGGTGTAGTCGCGCGTGGGCCTGGGCTCGCGCACGATGGTCTCGCCCTGCGCATACAGCCCGGCCAGCAGCAGCGCGGACTTGACCTGCGCGCTGGCCAGCACGTTGTCGAAATCGAGGCCCGACAGCACGGTTCCGCCATGGATCCGCAGCGGCGGCACCCCGCCTTCGCCGGTATCGATGCGCGCGCCCATGCGCGCCAGCGGCCCGGTCACGCGCCGCATCGGCCGCTTCGACAGCGACGCGTCGCCGACCAGCGTGCTGTCGAAGCCCTGGCCGGCCAGCAATCCGGCCAGCAGGCGCATGCCGGTGCCGGCGTTGCCGCAGTCCAGCGCGCCGGCCGGCGCGCGCAGGCCGTCGATGCCGGCGCCGTGGACGATGCGCACGCCCGGCCCGGGCGCGTCGATGCGCACGCCCAGCGTGCGGAAGATCGCCTCGGTGGCGCGGGCGTCCTCGCCTTCGAGGAAACCGTCGATGCGCGAGACGCCGTCGGCCAGCGAGGCCAGCATGATCGCGCGGTGCGAGACCGACTTGTCGCCGGGCACCAGCACCTCGCCGCGCAGCGGCCGGCCGCGCGCGGCGATCCAGTCGCGCGTACTCATGGCACCGCGACCGGGTAGGACCCGAGCACGCGCACTTCGCCGGCGAACGCGTCGATCTCGCCGAGCGCATCCTTCAACGGCGATTCGTCGACATGGCCGTTGACCTCGATGAAGAACGCGTACTGCCACAACGCACCGTGCGCCGGCCGCGACTCGATGCGGTTCATGCTGATGTCGCGCCGCGCCAGCGGCTCGAGGATGCGGTACAGCGCGCCGGGCTGGTCGCGGATGAACACCATCAGCGAGGTGCGGTCGTTGCCCGAAGGCGGGAATGACGCGCGGCCGATGACCAGGAAGCGCGTGGTGTTGTCGCTGCGATCCTCGATCGGCCCGGCGATGACCTGCATGCCGTAGACGTGCGCGGCGGTCTCGCCGGCGATCGCCGCGGCATCGTCGGACTTCTTGGCCCGGCGCACGGCCTCGGCGTTGCTGACCACCGCCAGTTTCTCCACGCCCGGCAGGTTCTCGCGCAGCCAGCCCTTGCACTGCGCCAGCGACAGGCCGTGCGAGTACACGCGTTCGATGTCCTCGATGTGGCCGGTGCGCGACAGCAGGTACTGGTGCACGCGCAGTTCGACCTCGCCGCAGATCTTCAGCGGCGAAGTCAGGAACATGTCCAGCGTCGACTGGATCGTGCCCTGCCCCGAGTTCTCGACCGGCACCACGCCGAAATCGGCGTTGCCGGCGGCGACCTCGTCGAACACCTCCTCGATGCTGACCAGCGGCAGGCCCTTGGCCGAGTGGCCGAAATGCTTGTGCACGGCCTGCTGCGAGAAGGTGCCCTCGGGGCCGAGGTAGCCGATCTTCAGCGGTTCCTGCTGGGCCAGGCACGCGGACATGATCTCGCGGAACAGCCGCACCAGCACCTCGTCCGACAATGGCCCGGCATTGCGGTCGACGACCCGGCGCAGCACCTGCGCCTCGCGCTCTGGGCGGTAGTAGTCGACCGCGGCGGCCAGCTTGCCCTTGGCCTTGCCGACCTGGCGCGCGAACAGCGCGCGCTCGGCGATCAGCGACTGGATCTCGCGGTCGATGCCGTCGATCTGCGCGCGGACGGCGTCGAGGTCGGGTTTGCGGGCACCGGCGGGGGCCGCGGCCTTTGTCGTGGCGGCCTTTACCGTGGCGGCCTTTGCCGTGGCGGCCTTTGCCGTGGCCGGCTTCTCTGCGGCGCTCTTCTTCGGCTTGTCAGCCATCGACATCACTCTCGGATCTGTTCGTGGATACGGACGTACGGCCTGCTTGCGGGGAACCGATGCCGTCCATGGCGCAGCAACGACGCATGTCCAGGCCCCGGCCCGGCCATCCATGGCCGGGCGTTCGCGGCCACTGCCGATGCCGGAAGGCATCGGCTACGCGTGGCCGCTCACCCATGGCGCTGCTGGAAATCCTGCATGTAGGCGACCAGGGCGCGGACGCCGTCGACCGGCATCGCGTTGTAGATCGAGGCGCGCATGCCGCCCAGCACGCGGTGGCCCTTGAGGCCGATCAGGCCGGCCTCGCGGGCGCCGGACAGGAACGCGTCGTTCTGCGCCTCGTCGGCGAGGAAGAATGGCACGTTCATGCGCGAGCGCACCGCGGCGTCGACATCGTTGCGGTAGAACCCGCCCGAGGCGTCGATCGCGCCGTACAGCAGTGCGGACTTCTCGTCGCTGCGGCGGTCGAACTCGGCGGTGCCGCCCTCGTCGAGCATCCAGCGGAACACCAGCCCGGCGAGATACCAGTTCCAGGTCGGCGGCGTGTTGAGCATCGACTCGTTCGCCGCCTGCAGGGCGTAGGTGAACATGTCGGCGCGCGGCTGGCCGGCACGCTCCAGCAAGTCGCGGCGCACGATCACCACCGAGATGCCGACCGGGCCGAGGTTCTTCTGCGCGCCGGCATAGATCACGCCGTAGCGCGAGATGTCGATCGGTTCCGAGGCGATGCTGGAACTGAAGTCGGCGAACAGCGGCACGTCGCCGGTGTCGGGCGCGGTCTCGCCCCAGGCCGGGCGGAACTCGACGCCGTGGATGGTCTCGTTGGCGGTGATGTGCACGTAGGCGGCGCCCGGCGTCAGGCGCCAGGTCTCGCGCGCGGGGATGGTGCGGTAGCCGTCGCCGCTGTCGGCGGCGATGTTGAGCGCCAGCGCGGGCGTGAGCTGCCGGAGCGCGGTGCGGCCCCAGTGCCCGGTGATCACGTAGTCGACGGTCTGCCCCGCGGAGGCGAAGTTCAGCGCGATCAGCGCCTGCTGGGTGGTCGCGCCGCCGGGCAGGAACAGCACCGCGTAGTCGTCCGGGATCGCCAGCAGCGTGCGCAGGTCGGCCTCGGCCGCGTGCGCCACCTGCATGAACTCGGGCCCGCGATGGCTCATCTCGACGATCGACGCGCCCGCGTCGCCCCATTCCAGCATGTCGGCCTGGGCCTGTCGCAACACGCTTTCGGGAAGGGCCGCCGGGCCCGGGGCGAAGTTGTACGCACGCGTCATTGCCGACTCCAGTCACGGCTTGCAGGGCCGGCAAGTATGCCGCAGCGCCGCAACCTTGACGCGCCTGCAATGGTTGCGGTGGCAACGTATGCGCTGTGGTATCGATCGGTACCCGCCACGGAGCTCCCCCATGTCATTGCGCGACGCACTCCGCATCCGCGGTTCGGAAATCACCGCCGAAGCCGTCCACCGCGACCGGCGCCGGCTGCTCGCCGCACTGGCCGCGACGCCGGCCCTGGGCCTGGCGGGCTGCGCCGACGCCGAGCCGCCGCCCCCCAGCGCTGCGCCGGTCAGCGCGGCGCAGGCGCGCGCGGGCTTCCGTACCGACGAGGAACCGACCCGCTACGAGGACATCACCACCTACAACAACTTCTACGAGTTCGGCACCGGCAAGTCCGACCCGTCACGGGCGGCGAAGACGCTGCGCACCTCGCCCTGGCACGTGGCCGTCGGCGGCGAGTGCGCCAAGCCGGGTCGCGTCGCGCTCAACGACCTGCTGCGCGGGTTGGCGCAGGAGGAGCGCATCTACCGCCTGCGCTGCGTCGAGGGCTGGTCGATGGTGATCCCGTGGCTCGGGGTACCGCTGGCCGCCGTGCTGCGCCGGTTCGAGCCGAACGCCAACGCGAAATTCGTCGCCTTCACCACGCTGGCCGACCGCGAGCAGATGCCGGGCATCCGCTTCCGCTCGATCCGCTGGCCCTACCGCGAGGGGCTGCGCATCGACGAGGCGATGCATCCGCTGGCGTTCCTGGCCACCGGCCTGTACGGCAAACCGCTGCCGCAGCAGAACGGCGCGCCGCTGCGACTGGTGGTGCCGTGGAAGTACGGCTTCAAGAGCATCAAGTCGATCGTCGCGATCGATTTCGTCGAGCGCATGCCGCCGACCGCATGGAACCAGCTGCAGCCGTCGGAATACGGCTTCTTCAGCAACGTCAATCCGGAGGTCAACCACCCGCGCTGGAGCCAGAAGACCGAGCGCCGCATCGCCGGCACCGGCAACAAGCTGATCGCCAACCGCATCGCCACCCGCCCGTTCAACGGCTATGCCGAGCAGGTCGCCTCGCTCTACAGCGGCATGGACCTGCGCCGGTGGTACTGAGCAATGGCAACGCGGCCGGTCCACCGCACCGACGACGCCCGTGTGCGCGTGACGCCGCCGCGCACGCCGCCCGGCATCGTCGCCACGAAGGTGCTGCTGCACCTGCTGGCGCTCGCGCCGCTGGCCTGGCTCGGCTGGCGGGTCTGGCAGGTCGCAGGCGGCAGCGACATCGATGCGCTCGGCGCGGAACCGGTGGTGGCGATCGAGCACGAACTCGGCATCTGGGCGCTGCGCATCCTGCTGCTGACGCTGGCGATCACCCCGCTGCGCCAGCTGACCGGGCAGACGGCGCTGCTGCGCTTCCGGCGCATGCTCGGCCTGTATGCGTTCGCCTATGCCAGCCTGCATTTCGCGACGTGGCTGGCGCTCGACCTCGGCGCCGACCTGTCGCAGGTGCTGACCGAGATCGCGCGCCGGCCCTTCATCACCGTCGGCTTCCTCGCCTGGCTGCTGCTGGTGCCGCTGGCGGCGACCTCGACCCGCGGCTGGATGCGCCGGCTCGGACGCAACTGGGCACGCCTGCACCGGCTGGTCTACGCGATCGCGGCGCTCGCGGTGCTGCACTTCTGGTGGATCGTGAAATCCGACTGGCGCGAGCCGGCGCTGTATGCGGCGATCCTCGCCCTGCTGCTGGGCTGGCGGCTGTGGCATGCGCTGCGCAGGCGCCGGGAAGTCCGGCGCCTCTCCCCGTAGGCGCGGCCCCTGGCCGCGAACGGGCCTGCGCGACCTGGGTTGGGGATCGCGCCCACGGGGCCCTGCGGTGGCGGACCGGTTGCAGCCCGGACGCTTCCTGCCGCCGTCGCGCTAAATCGAAGCGAGGATCGCCGCGCGGCGTTCGGCATGCTCCGCGGCCGTGATCGCGCCATCGGCGAGCAGCCGATCGAGCGCCTGCAGGCGGGCCTCGACCGTCGCAGGCGCTTGCGATGCCGGTCTCCGCGCGCGTTGGAGCACTCAGAAAATGCCCGCGATCACCACGATCAGGACGCCGACCGCGATCATGATCACGAGACCGTGCCAGATGCTGAATCCACCCATCGATGTTCTCCTGAAGATGCAGAGTCGGCGCGCTCGCCACCGCGACCGGAATGCCCGTTCAGCCGGCGCCGAACAGCAGCAGCAGCGCCAGCAGCCCGGCCAGCAGCAGCGCGGCCAGCAACAGCCACGGCAGGCGCAGTGCGCCGCCGCGGCGGGACGACGGCACATGGCGGCGATCGTCGCCGGCCGGTTCCGGCGCCGGCAGGAAGGCGGTGATCGCGCGCGACGGCGCCTCGACGACGAAGCGATGGTGGGCGTCGAACACCACCTGGTCGCCGGCCTGCAGCACCGCGTCGCGGACCGTCTCGCCGTTGACCACGCTGCCCTCGGCCGAGTCCAGGTCGATCAGTTGCACTAAAGGACCGACGCGCTCGAGCCGCGCGTGCCGGTCGGCGAAGGCCGGGTCGTCGATGTGGATGTCGGCATCGGCGTGGCGGCCGACCAGCACCGGGCGGTCGAGGATGAAACTGCGGCCGTGGTGATGCCCGCCCACGCCCCGCAGCACGATCCTCGGGTCTCCAGCCGGGGGCGCGACATCGACCTGCATGGGAGCGAACTGCGCCGCGACCGGCAGCGGCGCGACCAGGCGCAGCTCGTAGCCGTCGACATAGACCGCATCGCCGGTGCGCAGCATCGCCAGGCGTCGCACCTGGCGGCCATTGACGTGCACGCCGGGCACGCCCTCGCTGACATTGAGCCAGACGCCGCGGCGGTCGACGCAGAAGCACACCAGCACCGGCTGCTCCTCGTCCACGGGCACCAGTGCCCCGTCCTCGTCGCGTCCGATGCGATGCATGCCGATGTCCAGCGGCAGGTCGGGTTGTCCAGGCGCGGGGAAGCGCAGCTTCAGTGCGTTCATGCCGCGGCAATCTAGCACGACATCCACACACCGGTTGCCGCAGAATGCGCGCCAGACTTCCACAGGAACCCGCACATGGCCGGCATCGACATCACCCACCCGCACGCGCTGCCGAAGGACGAGGCCCGCACCGCCGTCGAAGCGGTGGCGAAGAAGCTCTCCGAACGTTTCGACCTCGATTACGGCTGGGATGGCGACGTGCTGAACTTCAACCGGTCCGGCGTCGACGGCCAGATCGCGCTGCTGCCCGAAAGCCTGCGCGTGACCGCGAAACTCGGTTTCCTGCTGTCGGCCATGCAGGGCCCGATCGAAGCGGAGATCCGCCGCGTGCTGCAGGACAAATTCTGAAGCACCGGCTTTCCGGTTCTTCCCCGATTTCCCGGATTGCCCCGATCGCAGGTCGGGGCAATGCCCCGACGCCGGAACGCCGGTCAAGCCGCGCCGGACCGGCAGGATGGGACTGGAGCGATCGCGGCCCGTGCGCCAGCGGGGGCGACCTGTACGCGCATGACGCTGCGAAATCGCTGGACGTGGCAACGAAACTGTGGCATGTCGATTCCACATCCCAAGTGGAGTACGCGAATGGCCAAGTCCAGCAAGACCGCGAAGAAGTCCACCACGTCCCGCACCACCGGCGGCGGGAAGTCCACGGCGGAAACCGCCGCGCAACTGTCCAAGTCGCTCAGCACGTCCGCGCAGCAGATCTGGCTGGCCGGCCTGGGCGCGTTCGGCCGTGCCCAGGCCGAGGGCACGCGCCTGTTCGAGAGTCTGGTCAAGGAAGGCGTGGGCCTGGAGAAGACCACGCGCGACATCGCCGGCAGCCAGGCCAACGAGATCCGTGGCGCCGTCGAGAGCCGTGTCGACCAGGCGCGCGAGCGCGCCACCGAAACCTGGGACCGGCTGGAAAGAGCCTTCGACGAACGCGTGCAGAGCGCGCTGGTCAAGCTCGGCGTGCCGGTCCGCGACGACGTCAGGGAACTCGGTGCGAGGGTCGACGCGCTGACCGCGCAACTCGCCCGCGCGACCGGCAAGCCGGCCGCGCCCAGGACCGCGGCGAAGAAAGCTGCCGGCAGGAAAACCGCTGCCAGGAAGGCGCCGGCGAAGAAGGCCCCCGCCAGCAAGACGGTCGCGAAGAAGACGGCGAAGACGGCAACCCGCAAGGCGCCTGCGCGCAAGCGCACGGCGGCGGCCACGACCACACCGGGCTGAGACGCCCGCTTGGCCTGCCGCGACCGCCGCGACGTCCGATTCGCTTTCGATCCCTGACCCCCGCGGCGCCTGCCCCGGCTGGCGCCGGGCCACCGGCGTTCCGGTATCCTCTGCAGCGATTCGCAGGGGAATACCGGTTTGGGCACGACAACACAGTGGATCGCGGCAATCGGGGTGATGCTGGTCGTCGGCGGACTGTCGACCGCCTGGTTCATGGGCGTGCAACGCCGCCGCGACGAATCCGCCGCCGGTATCGAGGCCCTGTCCGGCATCTCCTGGCGCAGTTTCATCGGCATGGTGCTGCAGGCGCTGCGCGTGCGCGGCTACACCCCGGTGGTCGACCTCGAGTCGGCCTCCGGCGACCAGGACTACGTGCTCGAACACGACGGCGGCCGCTGGCTGCTGGCGTGCAAGCATGGCGCCAGCTTCGTGTTGGGCCGCAACGCGGTGCAGGCGCTGGCCGCCGACGTCAACCTGCAGGGCGCCGCCGGTGGCCTGCTGGTGACCCAGGGCCGGATCGACAACGAGGCCCGTGGCCTCGCCGCGCAACGCCGGATCGAACTGCACGACGGGCGCACGCTGTGGCCGGAGCTGCGCGAGTTCCTGCCGGCGGGACAGTTGCAGGAGATCCAGGGCCGCGCCGCGCAGCAGGCCCGGCAGCGCACCCTGCTGTCGTGGCTGCTGGCCCTGGTCGCCGGCATCGGCACGTTCCTGCTGGTGCCGCAACCCGGGCCCGCGTCGGCCACGCCGGCGCCCGCCACGCAGGCAGCGCCCGCCGCCGCGGCACCGGCCGAGGATGTCGTCATCGCGCCACCGCCGCGGATTCCCGTCGAGCGCCAGCGCAACGACCTCGCCAGCGCCGTGACCACGTTGCCGGACGTGGACCGCGCGCTGTGGGCCACGCAGTCGACGCTGCAGGTCTACGTGACCCGCCCCGACGACGACGCCACGGTCGATGCCATCTGCGCGCTGGTGTTGCGCCAGCCCGACCTGACCTCCTCGCGCATCCAGCTCACCCCGCCGCCGGGCAGCGACCTGGCCACCCGTTTCCTGCAGTGCCGGAGCTTCTGATCCGGACCAGACGACCGCGCACGGCACGGCGCCCTCGCGTCATCGTCGGCAGCATCGACGACGCACCGCTCACCCCTTGTCGCCACCGCGCACAGCCCGTAAACTGCGCACCCCGCGCCTCCGGGCGTGGCGGCGAAAAACGTCGCTCCGGGCGGTTAGCTCAGCGGTAGAGCATTGCCTTCACACGGCAAGGGTCACAGGTTCGATCCCTGTACCGCCCACCAGTAAAAACAAAGACTTAAGCCGCTCTCTTGAGCGGCTTTTTTTGTTGTACGGAAAATCGTACGGAAAATTCGTTCAGCTGCCAGGAATCAGCCGTCCGAGCGCAGCGGGTTGCCCCAATCGCGCAGCAACTTCAGCGACGGAGTGGTGTCCGCCACGTAGCGCGTTGACCACATCGCCCCAGAGCGACGGCGACCATCGTGGCTGCAGTGGTCCGTACCAGCAGTGGCGTGCCGTAGCTGAAAGCGCTGTCAGGGCTGATTCCAACGCCCCCGCCGGCGACCCTGCACGTCTTATGCCTCGCTAATTAGAAGGTCGGCGTGATCTTCAGCTGCGGTGCCGGATTGGGAGCCTTGTGGGACAAATCGAGTCCCTGCTTCCACGTCAGCCCTTGGGTGTGCAGCAATTTGTACATGGCCTGGGCCTGCTCGCCGGCCGCCTTAGTCCGAAAGGGATACGATGGGGGTTCACCGTCTGCAAGTGGCAAGCCGCAGACGTCGGCGTAGGCGGGCACCCAGCGTTCCCTCGTGGTTTGATCGGTAAAGTCCATTGTGTAGCTCTGTACCGCAGCGCTCAGGTTGCGCCAACGAATCCAGTAGTGGTTGTCGAAGCGGAACGACGCGAAGCGCTGCCCTGCGATGGCACCCTTTTCCGAGATGTTCCGCAGCACGTTGTCAGGCATGTTGAGATTCATCCCGCCCTCGGCGCCATGCAGTGATACGTGCACGATCCGCTCTCGGTGGCCCGGCGCTCGGGACTGCAGCAGGTCGCGCCAGTTCTGCATCGTCCCGATGATGCCGAAGACGAAGCCGGCGACTTCACTGAACGCACGGACGGATGCGATCGAATGGTACGAGTACCTCCAGCCCTGATTGTTCGTAAGCGGCAGGAACACCGCATCCTCCAGTTCCTCGGGCGACAGCTTCCTTCCGCTGTCACGGCGGGATCTATGGTCAGCGGGGGGATAGCGCAGATTGATCGCGAACGTCGGCCACCGTGGCAACCCGGTATCAAACAGGTGAATCGGAAAGTTGCTACTGATTCCGCCGTCCGAGAACCAGCACATTCGCATCGCCGTGACGACGGTAGCGGAACGGGCACGACCGCCGCTCGCCAACCCTTCCATCGTCCCGACAACGGTATGCTCACCGGCTTCGCGGTCCACGACTTCCGCGTCCTCGCCCTCATCCGCGGTCGACTGGTCCTGACCGCGAGACCACGCTGCTGCCTCATGCAAGGGCACAGCGCTGATGAGCAACGGAAAACTCAGGCTCATCCGGGCAGCCACCAGGACAGGAAACTGATTCGCCTCCGGCAACCGGTAGTAGGTCTTCCCGTCGACGACCAAAGGCTCGCCTGCACCGTTCCGGATCATCCAATCGACGACCGTGGCCGGGAACAGGCGATCGAACTCCTCCTTCAGGAAGGAGAAGCCTTTGCTCTCAAACGGCAACGTCCTCGGCTCGCGATGCGAGATTCCCGTGGTGATGACTTGGAGATTGATTGAGTACTGCGACGGCGGCTCGTTGACGTAGCGCGGCGCATGCCTCAGATCCCCGAACGTCAATGGTTCGCCTTCGCGCTTGCCGGCCAGCACTTGAAGCGTCTCGTGCAGCCATTCGGTCAGTGCCAGTGGTCGGCGACGCCACCACGGCCAGGCCCGGCGGCCCCGCAGCCCCGAGCAAAGCCCCATCTGATTGCGCCGGGCGACCCTGGCTATACGGAAAGCGCCACACGTACCAGCGCCTCCAAAGGCGCATAACGCGGCTGGCAGCAGCGCGGCGCCCACTCCGACCGAACCGGCGATGACGTACCCCAAACCGCATAGGACCGTAAGAATTGTGAGGAACTCCAGCGGCGCGATCGCGAGGACTGCGAAGAGGATGCCGAAAAACTTGCGAAGTCCCCTTGCCGGGCTTGCCAACAGGACCACCAACCGAAACGCATTGGTGGCACCGAAAGCTGGCTGAAACAAGCTGTAGATAAATCCCTTGCTCGACAACTGACGGGCCGTATCGGCCATGCCTTCAAAACCAGCATCTGGCCCCAACTCATCTCCAGCTTGTCGTCGCCTGTCGCCTAGCGCGGCAGCCGCCGTGACCGCGGCTGCGATCGCCCCGGCCGACGTACCGCCGATAGACTTGAAATGGTAGGTCTTCGCCAGTTCCAGCACCGCCTTGGGATAGACGATGCCGCTGGTCACTCCGCCTTTCATGACCAGGTCGCAGTACTTCTCCGGATGCGTTTTCATCTAGCCGCCCCATGCAGTCATGAGCCGGCGCTATTGCCCGCCAGCCATCAGTAGTCGCGACCCTTGGTCGCATTGGTGAGCAACACCGTCCCCAGAAAGACTGAAGCCACGCCGGTCGGGAACCTCGTTTTCGAAGCTTGTCCGAGGCACAGCCGCCTCTGAAGATATTGTCCATTTCATGGCGCGCGTTGGCCGCCAACCGGCCTCGCCGCTCCGTCGAAGCTTTACCCCCTCCCAATTCTCCGGGAACGCCTAAGATCCCGGAGCAGTCTCGCACAGGAAAAGGTCCCACTGACGACGAGCCGCATGGCATGATTCCAGCAGCGGGAACAAGGATTTGGGGGAAGACGGATGTCACGGAACATTGTTCGCACTGCGGCGCTAACGATCGCCGCATGCTCAATCTCGGCAATGGCGAGTACCGCCAACCACGCATCAGATCGGAGTACTGAGACCCCGTGTACGGCGCCAATCCCTAAATCACAGGTGCAGTCCCCACCGCGGAATGATCGTCAAGGAGCCAACTGCCTGATCGACGCCGCTGCTCCCTTCCCGAGTACGGCTAGGATTATCGACATTCGGGGCCGTGCTGAATACTCGCAAATCCATATTCCGAACGCGGCCAATCAGCCGCTCCAAAGCCTACTGAACGCACCTGCAGGCCAGCTGATCGTCTACGACAACGGACGTTTCCGCTCCGACGCGCTGCAGCTATGCGAACGGCTGACGCGCTACGGCGTTCGGGATTTCAAAGTTATCGATGGCGGAATCGCCGCGTGGGCACAGTCCAGCCGCGCCCAGGGTGTCCTTGACGTAAGTCGGCTATCGGATACGGAGGCATCCGCCGCGCTTGTCGCCGGGAACAGCGCTGTTGTGACGCTGTCCGGAGGCTTCCCGTCGGTTCTACGGGGGCACGGCATCGGCGTATCGGCGGCAAACCCGAGTTCGAGCGGACGCACGATCATACTGGCCGAGCCCGGCACCAGCCACGACCAGATCTCCGCCAGACTCGCACGCCGGAACGGCCAGAACACTGCTTTTTACTGGACGGGAAGCCCCGAGCAACTCGCTAATCTCATAAGCGCGCACTTGGCCCAAGATCAGCGGCGGCGTCAGGGGCCGATGGTCAACCCCAACTGCCCTGGCCTCTGATCCTGCGCTGTAAATCCAGCCTCATCGGGAACAGCAGTAAATCGCCACTCGTGGTAATGGCGAGCGCCCTCGAAGTCGGCTTCCTCCAGATCGAAGCCGGCGAGCTTGACCGGTTCTCTGGATGAGAGGGAGTGGATTCCCACGATTCGCCCGTTCAGCCGCACCAGGCCCCATTCCGTCGTTCTGGTGATTGGGTCGTGGTAGATGCGCCTCAGGTGCCGCTGCACCTCCCCCGCCCTTCGATCCAGTAACAGATCGTCGAGGGAAGCGGGAAACTCGCGACCGCTCCCGCCAAGGCGATAGCTGATCAACGCGTTCCGGAATTCTCGCCCGATGCGGATCAGCTCGGCTTCGGCCTGGCGACGGGTCTCATAGTGGCGCAGGGAAGCCTCGGCAAGCAGAACGATGGCCAGAATGGCCACCGTGAACAGCAAGTACAGGTACGCGAAACCGCCTTGCCGGGACCTCATGGCGTTAGCTCCGAGTACGGCACACCGCTCCAGCTCACCCCGTGGGCGCCGCTACGCACGTCTACAATTCCGCTCGTATCAATGCCGGTGCCTCGCATCAGGATCCAAGTGCCACTGCTGCCGGTTATCGGATCGACTGGCACTGATCGTAGATAGTTTTCCTGGACCAGTCGCTCCAATGAATCGGGATAGCGCCCCTTATCCTCATAGTAGTGGTCAATTGTCTTTCTGAACTGCTGCAGGTTTCCAAGCAGGGCGACATACTCTGCGCGATCCACTGAAGACTGATAGCGCGGGTAAGCCACCAGCAGGAGAACAGAGACGATCGCCACGACAACGATCAGCTCGATCAGGCTGAAACCTCCGGTAAGCCCGCGCCGATTCATCCCTACCACTCCCTGTACGGCACACCGTTGAGCCCGACGTCAGCCGAAAGGCTGTAGACGTCGAACACGTCATCGCCAGGCTGCGGGTCATCCGGCGGACTAGCATAGCTGCGCAAGCCCCACGTCATCGATGCATCGTCAGCCCTGCCCGCGTACATCGGATCGCGCGGAACCCTGCGCAGGAAGTACAGCATCTGCCCGCTTGGACTGCTGACGTCCACCACGCCCTCTGTCAATTCGCTCAGACTCGGCGGATATCCGCTGTCGCCGATCTTCAGCGTGACGCGGCCAGCATCGGCCGCGCGCTTGTACTGGTCGATCGCGTGCCGGATCTCGCTCAGCGCCACCCGAAGCTCCGACTCATGCTTCCGCTTGATCGTCGTCTGGGACACAGGGACGGCAATCAATAGCAGTAGCGCGATGATCGCGAGGCATGCAATCAGCTCTATGAAGCTAAATCCGGCGACCTTGCGGCGCATTACTTAACCGTCAGACTCGTACTGACGGTCCTGACGGCACCGGCCTCCGGCTGGGTCTGGGCGGACAGGATCGTCAGCTCAGTCCCCGGACTCGGCGCCAAAGCACGGAACGTTACGTTGAGCAACGCCCCTTGGCCCGAGACCGCACTCCCCTGCCTCGTCACCGTGGCACTGATCTTCCCCTCGCTCAGGTTGACCTGCTGCGACAGGCTGCTCTGGCCGCCTCCCTGGGTCATGAAAGGACCCTCCTCGACACTGACGACCTGAAGCACCTGCGGCGAGAACCCGAGCATGAGGGGCACCTGTTCGATCGCCTGCATCGCGCTGATGTTGAGCACCGCCGTAAACTGCTCGCCCACCCGGACTTCCGAGGGAGCGCTCCACCCCAGCATGGTCTGGGCCGGCGCTGGCAAGGGCTGCGCACGCGCAGCGCCTGCATCGGCCAACGGCGTCACCACGGGCGATACCACTGGTGTTACTGCCGGCGCTGGTGACTGCCCAGAAGTGGCCACGCCATTCGCTTGCTCCTCGTCAGCAGCACCCATCGACGCGGACGCCAGCATCGGCGTCGCACCCAAGCGCATCGCGGTCCCGCTTTCGAACAGCATCTCGCTCAGGTCAGCCGGCGCAACGCCCCTGATCAATCTGGGCGTGATCGACAGCACGATCTCGGTGTCCTGCAAATCCGTGCGCCTGGTTCCAAAGAGGCGGTTGAGCACCGGGAACCTTGTCATCCACGGCCAACCTGCACCAGTTCGCCGGTCCTCCTGGTTGATCAGGCCGGCCAGGATCTGCGTTTCGCCATCACGTAACCGCAGCGTTGTCTCCGCGTTTCGCGTGCCGATCTGATAGGACAGGGTCCCAGACTGTGTCTGGATCTCCCTGACCAGGCGGCTAACTTCGAGATTGACCTTGATGGCGACCTCGTTAGACGCATAGATCGACGGCTGCACCTCAAGTTTCAATCCGACATCGACGTAGTTCACCGTTTCGGACACGAAACCCGTCGACGTCGACGTCGATGTGATGACCGGAACCCGGTCGCCAATCAGGACTCGCGCTGTCTCCCGGTTCTGCACCCGGATTCTCGGGTTGGCCAGAATGCTTGCGTTCGAGGTGTTCTCGCTCAACCTGACGCTCGCGTTGGGAACGCTGGCGTAAATGCTTCCGGAATTGAGCCCGCGAAGCTGGTCGATGGTCTGCCATTCGGACGACTGCTGCGTCTCATTGATGGAGAACCCGACCTCCTTGGACAGGTTCACGCCGATCTCGCGCAGCGTCGTCCTGTTCACTTCCAGAATCTCAACCTCCAGCACCACCTCCGGCGAGCTGCTGTCGTGCAGTCGTACCAATCGTTCCGCCAGGCGAATCGCGTCGGGGCTGTCGCGCATGATCAGCATGTTCAGGTTCTCGTCCACCACTAGGCTCTCGGTCTTCAAGATTGTCCGAATGCTCTCGGCCACGGCAGTGGCCTGCGCATTGCTCAGAAAGAAGCTCCTCACGCTCAGCTGGCGATACTCACTGATCTTCTGCGCCGTGCTTGGAAAGACCAGGATCGTGTTGGCGTTGATGATCATGGTCTCGAGCTGAGTGGACATGCCGATGACGCGGATGGCCTCGTCCATCGGTGTCTTGCGCAGCTGCACGGTCGCGCGAATGTCGGGGCGGATCTCCTGGTCATAGATGAAGTTGATGCCCGAAGCCTGTGACAGCACATCGAACACGGTGCGCACCGGAACGTCCTTGAACTCGAGCGTCACCGGGACCTTGAACTGGGCATCCAGTCCATCTCCAGATGTTCTGCGCTCGAAATCATGCGCACGGATCCGGTCACGCGCGTTCGACGCCCTCGCGTTCCCAGGGTTCTCGTTGAGTACGAGATCGACCAGCCGTCGGGCCTCGTCCCAGGACTCGCCGCGTATCAGTTCGTCGATGTGGACGGCCTGCTGATCGTGCCTGCGCCTCATGTTTAAGGCACGCAACTGCTCGCGGGCGTAGGCGTTCGCATGGTCGAGTTGCAGGATGCCCTGATAGGCACGTTCGGCTGTCGTCAAATCACCCGCACCGAGGCCAGCATCCGCTTGTCCCGCAAGGATCGCGATCGCTTCCGCCCGCTTGTTCAGATAGGCCTGCCGGAATCGGATGTTGTCGGGCGCCGCTTCGGACGCGATCCGATAGTTTTCAACGGCTGCAACATAGTTGCCGTCCTCGAACTGCCGGTTAGCTTCACGCCTAGCGCCTGCCGAGGTGCACGAGCAGAGTACCAAGACCATCAGCGCCGCCGCGAACACGCGCCATCTCGGTGTTGTCACAGATTCGAAAGTTGCCACCTGATCAATCTCCTGAGCCGAGGTCGCCCACTCGATATAGCCGGAGGGTTTCATCCGACAAGTAAGTAAACTCGGCCATTCCCTGTTCGATACCTTCAAATCGATACGTTCCATCCAGTTCCTGCGATGGACGCAGCGCGTGGTTCTCCCCTCGCCATTCGACGAAGACGTGTGGTGTCACCCCGGATTGCATCCACCCAAGGATGGTGATTTCCGGGCGCGGCGGCGGCGGCGGCTCGAAGATCGGCTCCGCCTCGGGAGGCGCCGGCGGTGCAGTGATCGGTTTATCGGCCGCGAACAGCTCGATCGGAATGGCCGACTGCCGCGCCTTGATCGAAGGCAACTGCTGTGTCACGCCGCGTCTTTCGATGGCTTGCACCACCGCCAACTCGCGGCCGCTTGCGGCATCGTTGTCCGGACGCAGCAGCAGCGCCAGCACCAGCGCGCCGATGGCAACCAAGTACAGCCTCATTCGCGCCTTCGCTGTCATTGGACAACGTCCTCCGCGCGGTCGCGGTAGACGAGCGTGAACTTGATCTCCGCTTCGATCAGCGCGTCATGTTCGGCCTCACGGGCGATGTGCAGCCTGGAGATGTAGGCCGTGGGAATCGCCATCTGTGCCCGATCGAGCAGCGCGCCGACCTCATGCCACTGCGAGTCGATGTTCATTGTTGCGGTCTGTCTCACCAGCCTGGCGTCTTCGCTGCTGTCGTAGGCGAAGGTGATCTTCCCGGCCAGCGACTCCTCGATCCGGAACGCCTCTAGCGCTCTTGCCGTGACGTCGAAACGTTGACCGTAGCTTGGAAAAGGCAACGGCGCCGCAGGCGAGTCCTGCTCACCGACCTCATTGACCTGGATTCCCGGACTCTCCAACTGCGATTTCAAGACGTTGTATTGCCGCAAGGACGCCGCAAGCAGCAGCAGAACCAGCAGCAAGGTCGCCGCGCCGACGGCAACGATCCACGCGACGGCCCCTCGGAGGAGAAACCACCGGTTGACGGTCCAGACGAGCCTGCGAGGGTCTAGTCGGTCCATCGCGCCGTCACCTCGAAAGCCATCCGGGCCCCACTGGGCTCCAACGACTGCAGGCGCACGTCGCCCACCACCGCCCGCTCCTCCAGTAGCGCCGAGTAGGCATTCGCCCGCTCCGCGCTATCGCCCACGCCAGAGAGCCTTACTGCGCCTGCAAACGGATCAACGTCGACCGATAGAAGGCGAACATCGTCGGTCTGCGGGACCAACGATTCCAGCAGATCGCTCCAGTCACGGTTGATCATCCCGACCTGGCGGCTCAGCTGAAGTAGCGCCGCTTCCGTGAGCGGCTCCGCGGTATCGGAGCGCACCGCCGCCGCGGCCAGCCGGCGATCCTCTTCAGTTGCGGAAATGTGCTCGGCGAGCACCGCCGACCGTCGATCCAGCGTTTGCCGCGCGGCAAGCACCGCGCCGCATGCCAGCAAGATGCCTAAGGCAAGCAGCAGCGGCCCCAGCACGCGGACCCTGCCGCGTATCTGCAGTTCTTCCATTTGGTGCCGCGTACGCTTCATCTGATCGCCATCAACAGGTCGGTCGCCGCACAGGCGCTGCCGGAGCTCGCGGCAGTCAACGCCAGCGCGCGAAAGGCCGCGGGACCATGCGCCGACTGCAGCCAGCGCAGTTGCCCCGACGCCGGGAACTCGAAACGCTTTCTGTTGCACCAGACGTCCGGTGCATCCAGGCCTCGACCGACACCCGGCAAGCGCTCGACCTCGCTGATCGCGCCGTCGCTCAAGTGGACGCCCGTCAGCCCATCGTTCTCCTCAAAGCCGATCAGCGCCGCCCCGCCGGGCATCTTGCCGCCGTGCCTGGCAACGACCGCCACCGCTGTCGCCATGGTCCGGTCGATCGACAGGCCAGCGTCCAGGAGTGCCGCCGAGACCGCCGACAATTGTCTGGTGGGATAGCCGATCGCAAACGTCGGCCAGCCGTAACGCGGCCACTGGATGCGCAGCGTCCATTCCGCAAGATCATCCCCATGGCGCTCGCCCAGATGGCGCTGGACCTGGCGCCGGAGCGCGCCGCCGGTGCATGCCCCCGCGATCCAGGGCACAGTCGCGAACCGCACTAGCGATGAGGCCAGCAGCAGGTCCACTCTCGCGCCGAAAGTGGTTTTCGACCGCAACCACGCAGCGGCCTCCGAAAGTGCGGGATCGGTCCCCTCACCGGTATCACCAGCGGGTAGGCGGATCACTTCTCCGCCCGGTGCCATGGCATACAGGTGTAACGGCGTCGCATAGAGTTGCGCGGAAGACATTGTCGCCTACTCCGCGAAGGTCACGCGGTTGACCTCGGCAAGCGTGGTCCGCCCATCGAGAAACAGGTCGATCGCCTCCGAACGCAAGGTGCGCCCGCCCAGCCGATTGGCTTCCGCGCGCATGCTGGTCACGGGCGCCTTGTTCGCCACCAGGTCGCGCAACACATCGTTCATGACCAGATACTCGGCCACCACCGTGCGTCCTTTGTAGCCAGTGCCGCGGCAATGCGCACATCCGGCGCCGGCGCGCAAATCGCGGCCGGCGATGTCCGATGCGGCCAGGCCCGACACGGCCATCATCTCCGCATCCGGTGGGTAGGGCCGCACGCACTGGGGACAATTCAGCCGCAGCAGCCGTTGCGCCCAGACGCCGACCAGCGCCGAGGCCAGGCTGTAGGCGTCCACGCCCATATGGAGCAGGCGCCCGACCACGTCGAACACGTTGTTGGCATGCACCGTGGTCAGGACGAGATGGCCGGTCAACGCGGCCTGTACCGATATCTGTGCGGTCTCCTCGTCGCGGATCTCGCCCACCATGATCTTGTCGGGGTCATGGCGCAGGATCGAGCGCAGACCGCGCGCGAACGTCAGCCCTTTCTTCTCATTGACGGGAATCTGCAACACGCCCGGCAGCTGGTACTCCACCGGATCTTCGATCGTGATGATGTTCTCGTGACCGTGGTTGATCTCCTGGATCGCTGCGTACAGCGTCGTCGTCTTGCCGGAGCCGGTTGGGCCGGTCACCAGGATCATCCCGTACGGCTGGGCCACCAGCCTGCGCAGCGTCGATAAAGCGTCATCCCCCAACGCCAAGTCGGTCAGGCGCAGCATGCTCTCGTGGTTCCCGGTCAACGTGCTGCGGTCGAGAAGACGCAGCACCGCATCCTCGCCGTGGATGCTCGGCATGATCGATACGCGGAAGTCGACGTGGCTCGCACGGGTACGCACCCGGAAGCGTCCGTCCTGCGGCACACGGCGCTCCGCGATATCGAGCGATGACATCACCTTGATCCTCGAGATCAGCCTCTGGGCGACATCGACACCGGAGATGTCGGAGACGCCAACCAGCACACCGTCCACACGAAACTTCACCGCCATTCCCAGCGGCGAAGACTTCAGATGGATATCCGAGGCACGCTGCTTGAGCGCGTCGTACAGGATCGAGCTGACCAGCTTGACCACCGGGCTGGAATCCGCCGCGATCGCCTCCAGCGAGAGGATTTCCGTCTCGCCGTCGACCTGCTCGTCCGCGTCGTCGCCGTCTGCGAACGTCCGCTCCGTGGCGCGGACCGCCTGCTCCGCGCCCGCGAGAACGGCGTTGATGTGGTCCGGATGTGCCAGCCTGACCTCGTACGCAGCCTGCAGCGAGGCGCGCGCCCATCTCGCCGTCTCCTGCGAAAATGGATCGGCAAGCACCAGCATGAGCGCACCGGCGTCGTCACGCAGCAACACACAGCTGCGGCGAACGCAGTCAACGTAGCTCAGCAGGCCGAAATCCACCGCCGTGCCGTAGAGCGCTTCCGTCCCGATCGGTTCGATGCCCGACATCGCCGCGAGCGCATCGACCAACTCCGAAGGCTGCAACCCGAGTTCGTCCTGCAGTAGAAGCGCCCATGACCGATCGCCTCCCACGGCGCGTAAGCGGAGCTCGTGAATCTGTTCGGCCGACACCCCGAAGAGCGGCTGAGTTTCATGGTGCAAGACGTTCATCAGCCGACGTTCCCCACCAGATCGAAGATCGGCGTGTACATCAGCACCACAATGGCGCCGACAACGATGCCGATGACTGTCATCAACAACGGCTCGAACAGGCGCGAGAAGGTCTCGACCCTGCGGTCGAGGTCGACGTCGAGAAATCCGGCCAACTTGTCGCTCATGTCCGCGAGCGCCCCACTGCGCTCGCCCACCCGTAGCAGGCTGTCGGCGATCGGCGGCACCATGCTCCCGCCCGCCAGCGCTTCGCTCAGCGGCAGCCCTTCGCGTAACCGTTCCATGGCAACGGAAAGCTCGTCCGCGCGCACCGGGTCCAGGATGCCGCGCACCATGCCCAGCGCCGACAGCAGCGGAATGCCACTGTTGAGGAGTAACGCGAGGGTCCGGTAGAAGCGCGACAGATTCAGCGTCACCACGATATCGGCTAGCACCGGCACACGCATGGACGCGCGCAGCAGCAGCCGGTGCCCCTGCGGATGCATCACGAGCCAGGCCAGCGTCAGCGCAACCGCAGCCAGCGCCAGCGCCACGGCCCAGGGATAGGCGTTGATGGCCTGCCCGATGCCCAGCAGCAGCGACGTCCCCCAGCCCACTTCGCGCCCCGACCCGTCCAAGATCGTGGCGAACCGGGGGACGACGTACGCCACCAGGAACAGGATCACGCCGCCGCCCACGAGCAGCAGCAGAAGCGGGTAGATGGCGCTGGCCGACACCTTGCGCTTGATCTGGTCCAGGCGCGCGTCGTACTCGAGATAGCGCTCCAGAGTGCCCACCAGCCCGCCGGCCGTCTCGCTGGCCGCGATCCCCGCCACGAGCACGGGTGAGAACATTGCGTGCTCGGACAGCGCACTGGAGAACCTCGTGCCTTCGCGCAGCCGCCCCAGAACCTGCCCGAGGATCGCCTGGAAACCCGGATTTCGCTCCTTCCGGTGCAGCACTTCCAGCACCTCGACAACGTTAAGTCCGGCCTTGAGCAACGTAAGCGCCTCCTGCAGGAACACCGACTGCGAGAAGCGGACACGACCGCCCGCAGCCCGTTCCGGCTTCGCCTCCACGCGCAGCACGCGACCGCCACTGCGCCCGGCCTGCACCGTCGCCGCCTCGGCCGAATCCGCCTCGACATCCAGCCACACCGTCCCGGCGCCAATCGACACGAGCACCCGGTGCTTCATCGCCTACCCGTCCACGCCGACATCGGCATCCTCGCCTTCCCCGCCCGGCCGGCCGTCCCGGCCGAAAGAGATCAGGTCGTAGTCCCCGCGCGCGCCTGGTACCCGATACACATACGGGTTTCCCCACGGGTCGAGCGGAACCGCGCCACGAAGGTACGGCCCGTTCCATCGCGACTCGCCCTCAGGGCGGTCGAGCAGTACCTGCAGACCATCTTCCTGCCTGGGGAAACGCCCCACGTCCAGGCGGTAGCTGTCGATCGCCTTGCGCAGCGCGTCGATCTGATTCGCCGCCGCAGTGCGCTCGGAACGGCCGACCTGTTGAAAGTAGCGTGGTGCAACCAATGCCACCAACAGGCCGACGATCACAACGACCACCAGCAGTTCCATCAAGGTAAATCCTTGATGCCTTCTTGAAGAAGACAACCTTCGCGACCCTCTCATCTGGCTTGCAGCCTCCATATCAAATGTGGACCCTGTTCTCCCAGGTCGTCTTCGGTGTCAACCGAGATCGTTCCGCTACTAGTGACCGACTCGTCCTGTCCAATTGCGCCGAACTCCAAAGTTCCAATTGCTCTGTAACCCGGCGGAGACGAAACGATCGATGCGGTTACACCATTGACGCGAGGCCCTTCGTTTCTAAGTACGACACGGTACGTGTAACGCCACGTCCGCACGAGGTTCAGTTTCGAGACCAATACATAACCTGAAACGAATAGCTCACTGCCAGCATCGACGCCAATGTCCCGCACCACCCCATGCACGCTATTGGCGGAGACACCGATATAGTGTGGATCGTTACTGACGGCTTGCCCCACCGAAATCTCAACCGGCTGGTCGCCATCGATGATCCCGTCGTCTATCGTGCGGACGGTTACCAACTGCGGGCGATTCCAGTTCGAAGGGGTGAATGTGATCTGTTGCGGGCTGACCGTCGCCTCCGTGGTATCGGATGACGTGACCGGCACAACGACGGTGCTGGTAGGCGCGCGCGTCAACATTATTCTGAAACCGGTGGTTTGACCCTCAATAACCTGAAAATTCGGATTGCTAGGGTTGTACCCGATCCCACCAAGTTGCGGACTGCCGGGCACCACCAGAGTCCCCGGCGCATAGGCCTGCGACGATCCGCGATCGTCATAAATCACGCCATAGATGTGGTACGCACCGGCAGGCAACCCGGCCATGTTCCACTCGTAGCTCCCCGTTTGGGTGCCGGCGTTCTGGGATAACCCTTCTACTATCTTCGTGCCGGCGTATCCGCTGCCCGTCTGGTCGTAGTACAGCGCGATCCGCGGTTCGATGTTCAGGTTAGTGCCTGTCCAGGTGATCGTTACGCTCCCCGATGCCGCGTTCGTGATCGTGGACGGACTCGTGACCGCGATCGTTGGTGGCACGTAGTTCCTGGTACTCACGAACAGCGTCATCACCGGCGACCAGTCGCTGGCCGCGCCACGGACATCTTGGGCACGGACACGCCAGTAGTGCGTGGTCTGGTCAGCCAGCATGGTGGTCGGCTGCCACGACACCGTACTGCTCGTGCCCGACGTCACCCGGTTGTTCAACTCGATGTCCGTGTAGATCTCGAAGACATAGAGGATCTCGTCGCCGTCAGGATCGGTCGACTGGTGAACGGTGAACGTCGGGGTACGCGTCGATACCCAGGCGCGGTCGCCCGGATTGGCGATCGTCGGCACGGTCGGCGGCTCGTTCTGCGAATCCAGGATGAAGTCGCTCACGGCCCAGTCACTGTTGCTGAAGCCGTCGCTGGCCCTAGCGCGCCAGTAGTAGTGCTGGTTCTGCGTGAGGTTCGTCGCCAGCCAGCTGGTGGTCCCACCCGAGCCGGCCGCAATGTCGCCGGAGGCCTGCCGTTCCGAGGAATCGAACGTGTTCACCACGTCGATCTCGAACAGGTAGGTCAGCGGGTCGCCGTCCTCGTCCGTGGAATTGTTAATGCGCAACCACACCTGGTCCTCGCCGATCACACGAGAGCCCGGCGGCGGGGCGGCAATGGTCGGCACCGTCGGCGTATGGTTGTCCACGAACACCCGGAAGTTGCGCGCGGGCGTGATCGTGCGCGCACCGTGCTCGTCCGTTGCGATGCCGCGCCAGTAGTACGTCGCCCGATCAGTCAGCGGCACGGTGACCTGCCACTGCGTAGTCCCGTTCTCGCCTTCCGGCAGATCGCTGACGCTGTCCACGACCTCTGTCAGCGTCGAACTGTCATACACCTCGAACCCGTAGGTGACGACATCGCCATCCGGATCGACCGCATTGGTGGCCGACAGCACCGGCGTCAGGCTGCCCACGTTCGCCCCGGCCTCCGGCGAGGTCAGGTTGAAGCTTCCCGGCGGATCGTTGAACAGGTTGGCGAAGAAGTTCGCGTTGACCCATTCGCTGGCGACTTCGGCAGCCACCGCCCTCGCCCGCCAGTAGTATCGGTTGTTGTCGTTGAGGTCCGCCTCGGGCCGCCACTGCGTCGGCTCGCCCGCCATCGGACTCTTGGCGACGATCGCCTCCTCCAGCAGCACCGTCATGCCGACGTCGGCATACAGCTGGAACTCGACCTGCACAGTCGGATCCTGGCTATGCTCGCCGGTCAGCACACGCAGGAACGGCCGCAGGCTCGCCACCTCGGCGCCGGACAACGGCGACACCACCTGCGGGATGGCAGGACCGGCAGGCGGCGTCTCGGATTCCACGCGGATACGCGCCGAGCGCGAACCGGTGAGCGCACCGTCGCTGACACGATAGGTGATAGTGTAGTCGCCGGCCTGGCCGACGCCAGGCGTCCAGTCGAACACGCCCAAGCCTCCACCCTGATCGTCGAAGCTCGCGCCCAGCGGCAACGGCGACGCCGACAGCGTGACCGGCCGCCCCATCGGGCTGGACCCCTCGACGATGAACGAAATGTGTTCGGTCTCCCTGACCACCCGGTCGGGAATGAACTGCAGCACCGGCGGTACCGGAATCTCAGCCCGGGGTACGAACGCCACGTTGTAGGCGCCGGGCGAGTTGACATCGAAGATGTTGAACCAGAACTCCCAACCCTGTGTGACCGGGTTGCGGGTACGCGACAGCCACACGTTCTCCGGCGCGATCTGCTTGGCGTCGGCGCGCACGACCGCGCCCAGGGCCATCTGGCCCTGGTGCGGATCCGGCTTGCGGACGTAAACGAACCCCGAGGAACCCGGCATCTCCAGCCGGTAGCCGCCGGCGGTGGTCGACAGAGTCGCCTCGTCGGACCGATCGATGACATCGCTGTCCTGGCCTTCGGATTCGAAGATCCGGTAGCGAGTGCCGTCCAATGCCAGGAAGTCGCGCACGAAATCGCGCCCCGGCAGATCCACACGCACGTCGCGCACCAGCAGGTACGCGTTCGTCTCCTGCAGCAGGGATGTCAGCGCGCCGCCCAGTTCATCCGCGTGAGTGAACGTGGCCGTGAAATCGACGAAGGTACCGGACAGGTTGCTTTCCATGACCCAGCGACCCATCTTCGCCCCGCCGCCGCCGGGAATGTCGCCGAAATCGATCAACAACGAGTTACTGACCGGCATGTCTTGCACATAGCTGCCCAGGATCACGAAGTTGACCAGCAACCCCTGCTCGTTCTCGACGATCCGCGGCTGGGCGGACTCGATCTTCAGCTTGCGGGCAACGCCAATGCCATTGTTCTTCACTCGAACGCCCAACGTGTATGGCTCCGGCGGCTCGATCTCCGGCGTGAACGGATTGTCGGCCTCCACGTCGCGGGTCAGGAAGTAGTCCAGCACCAGCTCAGGCATCGGGCGGACAGTGATGCTGTCGGGCGTAAGCTCGAGCACATGGGTCTCGGTGCCGAACTGGTAGCGCAGCGTGGCGCCGACCAGATAACGCTTGCCGAGCGGTGTGTTGCCCGCCGCGCCTGGGGCCGGAATTAGCATCCAGTTGGCCACCGCGGTCGTGGCGGCCGCCACCTGCCCGGTACCGTTGGTATCGGAGATGTTCTCGGTGCGCGTCTGGCGAATGAAGAACGACGCAGAGAGGTTGTTCGGATCGGTGGTGATGCTGACCGTCTCGCCGTACTCGTCCGTGACCCAAACATCTACCTTCACATAGTCGAGGCTCGTCGACGGCAGCGTATTGGTGATGCGCATCTCGGCGTCGAACGCCTGCCGCTCAAGCGTCATCTCCTGTTTTATCTCGATCTTGACGCGAGCGCAGATGGTCTCCTGGGCAAATGCCGGCACACAGGCCATCGCGAACAGCAGGACGAATGCCCAAGCCGAAACCAGACGTCGGTTCATCGTTCGATCCATCTCATTTGCCCCTGACACGATCCCTTGCGCTGGCGACAACCGCCGCCGATCTCTCCGCCTCAAGATGAAACGGAACTCCCCATTACGAGAAAGCGGACGTACACATCCGCACCCCGTTTCCCGCTCCAACTGCTCGCATTACTACTGCATCACGACAATCATCTTGCCAACTGCATTCACGCCCTAACCCGCTGATCAGGTGGTGCTGAAGCTCGACATCTACTGCGCTTCTCGTGTCCGCCGATACTCTGCAAGCGTTTGATGCAAAGTCGGATTCGACATCGCCATCCCATTCACAAAGACGGCCGGCGCCCCACGCTTGAACACCTCAACAGCGCGATCGATACCTGCCTTCTGCTCCGATGTCGGGTTCGTCACCTCGAATGAGAACGAACTACCCCTCACCACTGGAACGCCCTCCCGCGACAACCCATGAACCAGTGCCTCCGTGCGCTGCGCCTGATCGGAAGGACAGTTTGGAGGCGCGAGCACCAAGACTACGTTGCGCGCGACACTGCCCGGAATTTCGACCGGGACGAAGCCGTTCGCACTCGCGACGGCGGCCACACCAGTTTCGCTTTTATCGGCCCACCACTTGTACGCTCCGAAGAGAGTGCAGGCCAACATTAGCAATACAAGAACCCGCATACGTATCTCCTTCTTCGCGGCCCAACACCCACCCCATCGTCCACTCGGCTCCCAACCTACCCGCACCAGCAATACTTCTTCATCCTTGACGTTCTACTGCCCACCTGAGTTTAGGTAAGGCTAAGGTCATACACTTCCGGGGACCTCGCATTTGCGGTCAAGCGCCACCCCTCTAGAAGAAGTTTCATCGCGCCTTTTCCGACGTAATAAGACTTTGCTCTCTCAAAGCGCTTACGCACTTCTTTCTGAAATACTGAAAAAGCTCGAAACGACCACTCCGACCCAGAGACTGTTCCAATCTGACCCGAAATAAGGATGTTGCCTTCAAACTGACCGCCAATCCTTATAGCAACAGAGTCAACATTCATTATCTGATCGACGAAACAAAGCGTTCCGCCGCTTCGTTGCTCGACGCATCTAATCTCCACATCAACACCACGACGAACACAAAGATAAGCTGGATCTCTGCTGGAGGTTCCTGAACGAGATATCCCTAGATTCTCCAATCCAAGATAACTATCTATTCGATTAACCGTTTCATCTTCATCCAGCGCCCCCGTTCGTACGTAATAAAACTCTATTTGCGCTTCAACACTACTTAACAAATCCTGCCAATCGTTTCTCGTCGCAAACAAATTAATAGATTTTGATCTACTGCTCATATTACGGTTCCATATATAATCAAGGGTTTTTAGGCTTTGGTATCAAGACAAGGTGATCCCCCGGGGTTTGTGACCGAATACGAGCAGCATTTCGCGTTTCTCTAGTTGTCGGTGTAACGCCATCCGCT
Source organism: Proluteimonas luteida (assembly GCF_021191695.1). Taxonomy (GTDB): domain Bacteria; phylum Pseudomonadota; class Gammaproteobacteria; order Xanthomonadales; family Xanthomonadaceae; genus Luteimonas; species Luteimonas luteida. The sequence continues at coordinate 286,692 of NZ_JAIWPT010000001.1, read as the reverse complement.
CGGGTGTCCACCGTATTCACTCGTAGAGTTCTGTCGCCCCTGGTCGCAGTTATATCTGGGTAAGAAGAACCTGTCCGTCCGCCCCCTGCACCCGGCAAGTACTCCTCCGGAAGACGACGTCCGTCCGGTCCATGGCGACCGCCGCCGTGAGTGATAGTCCAGCCTCGCCTCTCCAGCTCAGTAGCGACTTGATCAACGTGATCTCGCGTAGCTTGATTGCCAAGTCGCCCTCTTGCGGCATTCCCAGCCGCGCCATAGCCTCCTCCCGGGAGGAGAATACCCGCCGCCACAGCGCCGACTGCGAATGTGCGATCCCACCCCGTAGCACATGGGTCATTAAAGGTATGGTGAAGGTGATACAGATCATATAGAAAGGATCCCAGCTCAATCGCGCCATAAATGATAGGGACCACGAGCAGCCAAGGAAACTCACCAGTTGGATCGATGTACCTCGTTGGACTGGCGTTTGCATAGAGGTAGAAGTTCAAGCCGCCCACGAATCCGATCGGATCCTCGGTAATGTACCTGCCAGTCGCTGGATCATAGTAGCGGTGCAGGTTGTAATGCAGCCCGGTTTCACCATCGAGATACTGTCCGGGAAGCCGCCACGGCTGCTCTACCTGCGCCCCTGGTGCCGAAAACACCGTTCCGAACGGCTGTGTGCGGCTTGCTTGCCACACCACTGCGCCAGCCTTGTTCGTTAGCAGCCACGGCTGACCCAACGGGTCATTGTGATAGTAGTAATAGTGGCCATCCACGGTACGCATGAACAGAGGAGCCGTACCGTATATACCCTCGGGCTGCCAACCGTAGCTCGTCAGCACGTTCCCCGTGGCGTCTGTCTCCGCCAGGACACCAGAATTTGCATGCAGGAACAGTCTCTTGCCTAGAGTGCCTCCGTTGGCGGCACCGATCGCAGTAACTTCCTTGCTGATCCTGTGCCCGAATGGGTCGTATGCGTAACGCGCAACTAATTCACCTTCGGCATCGCGAACTTCGGTCACTCGGTTGTAGCCGTCGTACGCGAAAGTTGTCATTCGCGACGCATCTGACCTGCTGGTGTCAGTCTTTCGGATCAGATTTCCAGCTGCATCATACTGATAGTTGAATGTGCCTCGCAGCAATAGCCGATTGGAATCATCGTACTGCCACGCCTGAGCTACGACGTTGTCTGCCAGCCGGTTGCCCGCAGCGTCAAGTTCAAACGTTTCGGTGTTGCCGCTTGAGGGCCGCGCCCGCGTCAACTGCAGCGCGTCGTCGTACGTATAGTCCACGGCCAAACCTTGGGTGGTTCGGCGAAGCTCCTCGTGCAGAGCACCGTACTCACTCTGCTGCTCGAACAGGGTTGTTTGATTCGGACTGCGGACTCGCAGACGTGTCGGATTGAGTAGTCCGTCTCGCTCGATCTCCTGCACCGTTCCACCAGGCAGAACGATTCGCGTAGCGGCAGTCCAGCTGCGATCTGTCACGCTAATCGCTCCTTCACCGGGGATCTCTACGCGAGAAAGCGCTCCATTGCTGTCATAGAAATAGCTTAAGGTGACACCATTAGGACCAGTTAAAGTTCGTACTTGGCCATTGGCGTAGTATGTGTACTGCCGTGCCAGTGTGACTCCATCTATAGTGACAGATTCGCTCAGGAGTCGATCTGCATTGTCGTAAGTGCGCACGCCACTGGCACCTTGACTCCCCCAGTGAGACAGGCGATTACCGTCGTCCCAATTGAAAGTATCGGTCAGTTCAAGTGAACCGTCGGCGGTATACGAGCGGCGCGCAACGAGGCGGTTGCCCGGGTCATAGTCGAATTCCAACCTGACGCCATTAGCCCGCTGCAACCCTTGAAGGCGGCCTGCATCGTCGTAGCTGTACTGTGTAGCTTGGCCAAGCGGGTTGGTTTCCCGAACAAGCAGATCCCGACGGTCATACTCCAGCCTTGTAACCTTGCCCCGCCGGTCTGTCAGTCGAACGACGTTTCCCCGATTATCGTAGGTGAACGTAACCGTATTTCCCAAGGCGTCAGTACCTTTAGTCGGTCGACCCAAGGCATCGTATTCGCCGCTCTGAGTTACGTCATATGCATCAACGAATGACGTCAGGAATCCGCGCGCGTCGTAACCTAGCTGTGTGCTGCGAGTAGTGCCATCCACCAACTCGTCGATTCTGCTCATGCCAAGTCGGCTGTTATAGCGCAGCGACTGCTGAAATGTCGGGTACCGCACGCTGGATGCTAAAGCGCCACCACGGTCAAGACCATCGACATCTGCATACCGCAATGAAGTGACGTTGCCTTCACCATCTGCGAGCGCTGTCAGACGACCTTGAGCGTCGTACTCCACGCTCAGACGCTGATCCACTTCATCCATAACGCCTACGATTCTGCCAACGGCGTCATATGCTCTACGTCGGCTAGCACCCAACGGGTTCGTCAGTGTCTCTAGGCGTCCAGCGGGGTCGTATGAGACCTGCGTGGTTTGTCCTCGCGCATCTGTGACACTCAGGACACGCCCTGTGCCGTCGTGGACAAACTGCCATATCAGCCCGTTCGGGTCAGTGACGGAATTTCTGCTGCCATGGGCGTCATATCCGTAGGCCCATACATATCCCAACGGATCAGTCGCCTCCAGCAGATTGCCCCGCTCATCGTAGACATAGTTCCACGTATGCCCCTCTCCGTCAGTGAGCGAAGTAACATTCCCGTTGCCATCATAAGCAAGCTGCAGCTCTACATCAGGGTCGATGTCGCCTGCCACATTGAGCCCACCCTCACGGACGATTTTTGTGGTTTCGCCGCGTGTGTTCACTTCAAAACTTAGCGTCTGCTGCTCCGCCTTGCCGACTGCAGTTTCAATTCGGAGGGGATTGCCACGGGCGTCATAGCTAGCCCGTGTAATGGTTCCCGCTTCATCGACAAACTGCCGAACATCCAGTGAGCCCGCCTCATAGGTCACCGTGGCCCTTGTCCCATCCGGGAACGTCTTGCCGGTCACCTCGCCGAACGCATCCCGCGTGATGCTCGTCTGATTGCCGCGCTCGTCTGTGTATGTGGCATTCTTGTAACTGCCGGTGCTGCTGAGCAGCACGTTGCCGTTAACCTCGTAACTCACAAGTCGACCGTCGATATCTACCTTCAAGTGCTCTAGCCGGCGTCCCGAGGGCGTCTCGGGATGGCGCACAGTCATCGAGAACTCTTTCTTCAGACGATCGTAGTCGTACTGGATTTCCGTCTCACCACCATCTGACGCCACGATCTTGGTCAGCCGGCGCTGCTGTTCGCCGCGAAGCCCATCGCCTGAGACAGCCACGCGGCTCCCGCCACCTCCGCTACCGCCTCCGGTTCCTACCCGGTATCCACTACGAGGGATTGGCGGCGCGTTGTAATGCACTACCGTCGTGCGCCCTGCAGCATCGACCACCTTTGAGAGCTTCGCCCCACTGTATTCGAGGTGCGTGGTGTTCCCCCGGGCATCGATTACCCGCACCAACTGGTCGTCGTCGTACTCGTAGCGCACGCGGCGCACGCTGCCATCCAGTGGAGTGTGGTCGCGTACCTCCGAGACAAACTCCGCGCCCGCGTCTGAGTACAGCAGCGTGAAAACTGTCCTCCCGTTGTCGTCCAGCACGCGTTCGAGCTGGCCATGGCTACCGTACTGGAACCACACCCGTACGTCATTTCGGTCGCCGTAGCTGGCGATCCGTCCCTGGTTGTCATACTCGATCCATTGCCCGCTGCGATCATTCCAGCGGAATCCACGCACGGTGTCGGCCGTCAGGCGCGGATTGGCCTGAACGGGATGGGCGTCCGGACCAGTACTGTCGGGAAGCTTGAGCACCGATTGGGGTCGCACGATGAAACGCGGGTGGTCGTTGCTGGAGTAGCTGGTCTTGTCCGTACTGAGCGTGAACCCCACGCCCTTGCGCGTCACGAAGTGGGGTAGCTCTTCCGACCCCTGTCCGCCGTTGAAGTCCTCGTCATTCAGGACCCGCATTGAACCGCGGTTCTTGAGCAGGTTGGCCAGGCCCGGGACGGAGTACATGGCGCCCGACCCGGTGTCGCAACTGTTGATGCCGTTATAGATGGTGCAGGTCATGTAGGTGCCGACCGAGGCATAGAACGCCCGCGCCGCCCCCGGCGTATGCAGTCCGGACCACTGTCGGTTCAGCGTCCACTGCACTCCGTCGAAATCCCGGTTGATCCGCACGTAGCCGCCCGGCACCTTCACGCTCAGGTCGTCTTCGGCCACCACGAACTCGCCGTTCAAGGTGACTGCCATCACGCCGTTGGCGTTGAGCGGATACTCCACTTGGGCATGAGACGGCAGCGCGCACAGCAGCAACAGCGCGATGAGCGGCCAACGCATCCACCGCCCGGCCTTCGCTTCGCCACACCCATTGCACATCGCCATCAACACTCTCCCCGTCCATGTGATCGCGGACTGCCGCCCGCCAAGGCAGCACCGGTGGCGCTGCCATGCACTCGTGTCGCCGCTTGGCCGACGCTGGTCAACAAGCTCCATCACTGTCCCCCTTCCTTGCCACCGCCGGACTGGCCGCTGGGCGATTCGAAGCAGTCGCCGGCGCCGCGCACGCACGGCGGCAGTCCGGGCAGGCTGCCCCAATTACCGCCACCGGAACCGCCCCAACCACCGCCACCGATCCCGCCGGCCCCGCCGCCGGGGCGCCAGCTACTGGGACAACTGCGGCTCACAACATGCACCCATGTCGAGGCGGAGCCGCAATTGGTGCTCTCTTCACCATTGGCGCAGACGTACAGGCAACCGATGCGATAGGTCGCGGTATACGTGAAGCAGCCGCCCGTTCCTCCCGTCGAGGAAGCCGTGCCTACACCTCCGCCGCCGGACATGAGACCGGCACCGAAGTCCGCTCCGGCGAACTCCTGCCCGGAACCCTCGCCACCTGACAGTCCGGGCTCATCGCCGCCGGCTTCCATGTTCGCCACCTCCGGCGGATCGTCTTCACCGCTGTCGAGCGCACGCAAGGCGATGATGCGATACGGCAGCCGCACACGCTGCTTGGCCTCCAGACTGGTCGGCGGCTGCGCGAGGAACTCGAACTTGAAGTACTCGTCGTCACTCGGCAGCTGCGGCACCACGGCGTCCGCCCGGATCAGGCCGTAGTTGGTCAGGATCAGTTCGCCTTGGAACACCTCACCGGCCGCCATGCTCGGCAGGGTGATACTGGTGGGCTGCAGCACGACCACCGCCGCCGGCACATCGGTTTCGAAGATCGCATGCAGGGTGATTTCGTAACGGTCCTCGATGCTGATCTCGCGCACCGACCATTCCACCTGGATCAGGGTGTAGTCGAGGAACACGGACTGGTTGACGGTGATGCCGGGACGGATGACCACACGGCCGCCCGCGTCGTTGTGGTTGGGCCCACTGGCACGGTACCGGTAGCTGCCCGCGGGCAGATCCTGAAAGAACGCCTCGCCGTAGACGTCGGTGGTCGCGTCATAGCTCTGGCTGGCGACCAGCTCGTTCTGCAACGTGATGCGCGCACCGGCAAGTCCTGGAATCAGGTTGCCGTCGGAATCGCGGGTGGCGGTGTAGATGTCGGCGGCCTTGAACAGGACGCTGCCCTGTCCGGACTGTGTGACCGAGACGAACACGTTGACGTCGGCAGTGGGCATGTTGCTGCCGGCCAGTCGCAGCCTGAACTCATGGATGCCCTCGCCGACCAGTTCCGTCGGCGCAATGCTGATGTCCAGGCTACGCTTCTCGCCGATGGCGATGCTGCCCAGCGCCGGAGGGGACGCCAGCGCGACCCACTGTGGCGCCGGATTGCCGGAGGTGTCGAGCAGGGCCGCCGTGACGTCCTCCATCGCGACGAAACCCCGGTTCTCGATCTGCACCGATTCGACCAGGCTTTGCCCCCTCGATAGCCCGGTCTCGATGTAGTTCGGGCTGGCGTGAAGCACCGGCGTGGCGTCGGTCAGGGTGTAGTCGACCGGCACGATCGCCAGCGGCTCCGTGGCGCCGTCCGCGAAGGCGGCGAGGAAGATCCGCCCCGACGGGGCCGCGCTGTTGTCGCCGGAGAACGACACCGGCAGGGCGAGGTTCTGCCGCGGCCCGATGTTCAGCGGTGTGCCGGACTCCACCCGGATCCCAGGCATCAGCGTTCCGCTGGACTGGTACTCGGCCAGATAGGCCATGTGCACATTGGTGGCCTGGGCGCCGGCGCCGGTGGAGGCGCGGAAATCGATTCTGTAGGCGTAGTTCCTCGGCACGGTGACCCGGAACGAGCCCGGCGAGACCGACACGCGGTTGATGGTGAACTGGCCCTGCTGCGGGCGGTCGGTCATGTCGGGATGGATGGCGCCAACGTGGTACAGGCCCGAGTCGGTCACCGTAGGCGTGTACACGTAACGGAATCCCCCCGTCTCGTCCGTGGTGACGTTGGCCATCCGCTCGAAGCCTTCCTGGTTGACCGCGATGCGCAGCGGCACGTTCCTCACCGAATCGCCGGTCGCGCGGTCCACCGACCTGCCGAGGATGGTGATTTCCTGGCCGCCGAAGGAGATCACCGGGCTGACGCTGGCGATCTCGCCGTAGTACGGCGTGTTGGACAGCGCGACGTTGCGTTCGCTGCCCATGCCCGGGATGGCGACGTGGTCCGTCTGGCCGGTGTTGTACCGCAGGGCATCGACTTCGAGGCGCAGCTTCACCTGGTCCGGACTGCTGCCCGGAATCGGTATCAGGAAGGTATCAGACACGTAGCGCTGCCCCGGTGCGATGCGGGCGACGGTCTCTCCCGTCGGCACCGTGATGACGCCCGCCCCCATGGCCTGCAGATACGGCGTGCTGCTGAGCAGGTTGCCGTCCATATCGAGCAGCTTGAACCGCAGCTCGTGGGACGCTGCGGAACCGAAGTTGCGGGCGGTCAACAGCTCGACTTCGACTTCCGACGTGTTCTCGACCACCAGCCGCACGCTGCCGGTCGCGCCGCGGACGAAGTTGTCCGTCTCCATCCCGACGACAAGCGCACTGTCGGTCGCGGTGACGTTGTTGACGGTACCCACGGTGGCCTGCTCGCCTTCGTGCGGCTCGTTGCGCACCGCAACCGTCATCGGCGCCGAAGCCGGCAGGTCCGCATAGCCGCCGACGATCACCGGCACCAGGCGCGTGGCGTTGCCGGCCAGCACGAACTCCTCGGACAGGAAGTTGCGGGCGCCGACCGTGAGGACGACCCTGGCCGAATCCAGGCTGCTGGCGGACAGATTGGACACCTGCACGTTGACGCGGTTCATGACGTTGCGCTTGAGCGGCAGGCCGGACACCACCTGGGTGGAGATGTTGGGCAACAGCAGGCTTCGCGCCTGGCGCTCCCCGTTCTCGTCCACCGCTTCCACGGTGTACAGGCGCTGCCCCGACGTGAATCCGGTGTCGGTCAACTCCGTCGCCGTGGTCGGCGCCGGCGTGAGCTTGACGCGATCGTCTCCTTCGCCGACGTAGACGTCGAACCCGATCGCGCCGGTTCCGTTCGGCGTCCAGCGCACCACCGGCAACGTCGCCCCGATCTGCTCGGCGAGCAGGCTGCGCACCGGCAACAGGCTGAAGTTCAGGTAGGCCGAGTTGGAGATCGCCGATTCGTTGCCCGCAGCATCGATGGCTGTGACGACGTACGCGTGCTCGGATTGCGACGGGACCGGGTCCACGGCCTGGGTTGTCCGGATGTTGTCGCGGATGGGGGTGAGCCCTTCCACGCTGGTGATCGGCGAGTTTGCCGAGCGATACAAGCGGTAGCCCGTTGGCGCCGGACCCACCGGCGGCTGCCAGGTGGCACCGATACCCTGGCTGGTCAGCACCAGTTGCAGGTTCTGCGGCGCGCCCGGCGCCGTCCGGCTGCTGGTGACCTCGACGGGCAACGATTCGCCACTCAGCGACTCCTGCCCGTTCGCACTGCGCACCGACGCGACGGTGTAGCGATAGCCCCCGTCGACCGGGGTACTGTCGACGTACTCCGCCTCGGCGCTGCGGGCGAGCGGCGTGCGCTCGCTCTCACCGGGTGCCTGCCGGTAGAGCTGATAGCTGGTGGCGCCAGCGACGGCCAGCCACTCCAATCCGACTCGCCCGCCCGGGAGGGCGCGAGCGCTCAGGCTCAACGGAACGTTCAATGCGGGCAGCTCGCCCTGGTACACCTGGAACAGGTTGGAGGTATTGACCGCGGAGGACGCATTGCCGAGAGCATCGGTCGCGACGAAGTCGAAGCTGAGGTCCTCGACGCCATCGGCTCCGGCGTCGGCCGGCAGTTCGAAGGTCACCCGCCAGCGGTCGCCCACCAATCGCTGCACGCCCTCGAGCGGCACCGGCACGCGACCCACTCCGGAGAGGCGGTACTGCACCGACGGCGGCGTGCCGGTAGGAATCTGCTCGTTGAACTGCAAGGTGGCCTGCACGTTGCGGGAGTTCTCGACATTGATCGGCGCGTTCGGCGCCAGTTCGATGCCGGTCAGTGCCGGACCGATCGTGTCGATCTGGACGGTGGCACCCTGGAGCACCTGGTCGCCCCGGTTGCCGGCCACGTCGCGTGCGGAGAAGAGGATGTTGGCCTCACCCGAACCTGCGCCCGGGCCGAGGACCAGCGAGCCGCTGTAGCGGGTCTCGGTCTGCCGGACCAGATCGACCGGGATCGGCAATCCGCCGGTGGGGACCAGGCTCAGATACGGCGTGCCCTGCAACGGCTCGCTGACGTCGACGACCAGGCTGAGCGTGCCCTGCCCGTACACTCCGCGCCCAGCATCGTGCGCGCCATCAGTGGCGTACTGGATCGACACGACATGCGGCGGGGTTCGGTCGATGGTCGCACTGACGAGGCTGGTCGGCAGACTCGGCGTGCCCGCCGCATTGATGGAGACGACACGGTAGTAGTACGTGCCGTCCACTTCCGGCATTTCTTCGTGGCTCGATGCGTTCTGACCCAAACTGGCAACGCGCTGCGCCTCGCCGGTCGCCTCGAACACAGAGGTCGAGCGATAGACCTCATACCCGACCGCATTCGGATCGCTGGACACCGTCCACAACAGACGGATCCTGCCGTTGAACAGCGACGCGCTCAGGGTCGTGGGCGCGGTCGGTACGCTGACATCGAGCGTGACCACCACTTCAGCCGAAGGCGCACTCGTGCCGTTCTGGTTCAGGGCAACGGCTTGCAAGGTATTGACACCGGCTACGAGCTGGACCGGCGCGGAGAACGCCCCGCCGCTGCCAGCGGTCGTCTCGACTGCCAAGTCGCCGTTTCGCAGGATCCGGATGGCGCTACCAGCCACGGAAGTGCCGGCGACCGTGATTCCGGCGCTACGGGTGTTCAGCCCGTTCGCCGGCTGAGTGATGACCGGAGCCGCTGGGCCCGCATGTGCCACCTCGATGGCGTACTGCACTGTGGAGACGTTGTCGAGCGAGTCGAACCCACGCAGTGCCACCTGATGGGGACCGTTGGCGATCCCCTGGATCGACAGCGGCACCGAGTATGTACCCGTCCCGGTCTGCGTGGCGACCGCCCGGACCTGCCCGTCTAACAGCAGTTCGATCCGCGATATAGCGCTGCGGTCGCTCGCTGAGAAGGTCAGCAGAGCGTCGCTCGAGAACGTGGCGCCATTCGCGAGGGGCACGCCGTTGGCGGCGATATTGCTCAGGACCGGGCCTTCGGTGTCCGGAACCGGAACGCCGCGCGACACGGTGACGACGAGAATGCTCTCGCCGGTGCGACCGGCGCCGTCCATCGCCACCGCGCGCAGGGTGTAATCGCCGTCGTCAAGCGAGTCGACGTTCCAGTCATGCCTGTACGGCGCAGCAGTTGCGGTGTGCAGCAAAGTATCTGCCTGATAGAGCCGTACCTCGCGAATCCCGGAGAGATCGTTGGCATTGACCTCGATGCGGATGTTCTCGCTGATGAAGCTGCCGGGCGCAGGAGTAGCGAACGCAACCGCCGGAGGCTGCGTATCGATCATCACTCCAGAAGGCAAGGTGGCCGTAACCATCTGCCCGGCGGCATTTCGAAACTGAGCGGTGACCACCTTCAGGCCATCGCCGTCGCTAAACTGCAACTGCGCGATCGCCCGACCCGCCTGCAATGTCTGGAAGGGAATGCCGGCAAACTGCCCGTTCTCGGCGATGCGGTAATCCACCGCGTTGACGGCGGAAAGTTCGAACGAGACGAGCCGCGAGTCGTAGTACTGCGCCGGAGCAGTCGGACGAACCGTCGGATTGAGTATGGGGGCGACGGGCAGGAAGTTGGCGTAGACCACACCCGGCGTCACGCTGCCGCCCTGGCCGCCCGCGTTACCTGCAGGATCCAGCGGACCCGTCGCGTGTCCCCACCAGTTGCCGGTGGCCTGCACCGGGGTCTCCGGCGTTCGGTTGCGCACCGCGAACGCTGCACTCTCGACAATCTGCGAGCCGGTCACGGTGGCACCGCTGTTGCCGCTAGCTTCGATACCCACAGCGTTGCCGCGAAAGCTGCTGCCGGTGATAGCCGGCGCCGCACCGTGCTGCAGCGACAAGCCGGTATGACTATGCTCCACCTGCAATGCGTCGATCTGCGGGCTGACGCCCCGCAGCGTGATGCCCGCAGCGTCGGCATCGCTGCCGCCTGCGTAACGGATCACCACGCCCGAAAGGGAGGCGATCCCGAACGACTGGGCGGTTTTCTCGATGCGAAGGCCCGACCAGTCACCCGCAGCCGGCATGCCTGGCTCAGGGTTGGTCTGTCCGCCAGCGGCATCGTCCAGTTGACTGGTCAGCAAAACGCCGTTTCCGACTACCAGGCGGTCGCGCACCACGATCTGCGCCTCGTCGCCAAGCTTGACGACGACACCCTCTGCGATCCTCAGATCCGCAGCCAATGACTTGCCGCCGGGGAGGATGGCGGCGGCCACCATCAGCGCCGCGATTGCGACTACTGCTCCGATCCGCCTATAGACCGCAGAGACAGCAGATGCGCCAGCGTTCCGCGCGCCTGTCCGCACCGTCGAGTGGCTGGCCATATGGTTCCTTCCCCTGGAATGATTGCGCTTCGCCATCGCCACTGTCCTATTGGCCAACCGTGGCCGAACGCGTACCGATTCCCGGTATGCGTTGGAAGGCCAGAATCTCGGGCGGGTTCGGCATTGGACGCGTAGCGCCAAAGGCTGCAACGTCGGAGCGGACTAGCTTTGCCGAGAGGATGGAGAACGGTGCGCCGGGCCGTCGCTTCACGATGATGTCGCGACCCGTTCCGAGTTCGTGTCCGTTTCCATCGCCAAGAGCACGCACCTCATCACTGGCGCGCATGATCGACGCCTCACCCCCTGGCTGGTCGTCATCTACGGTCACTTTCGGCGAGACGCCATCGGCGATCCCCGGTGCCGTTGCACGCACCCGATAAGTCCCTTCAGAGGTCGCGGGACCGACGTACATCCAGTCGACCCAATTTTGTCCGGCCGGAATCACAAACTGCGTAATGTCCTCGCCCGAAGAATTGTAGAACTGCTGCACGATGCCCGGTGGCGACGCGTCGACGATCGACAGATCGAAAGTGAGATCGTTCACTGGCGTTGCATCCCACGGATCAACTGCGTCGGGCACCATCAGGTTGACCGAGAAGCCGTTCCAACCGCCGTTGGTACCGCGGTACTCGTCCAGGCCATAGAACTCAACGACTGCAGCCACCACATTCACGTTGACAGACAACGCCGGGGCCTGATGCCCGTCAGCCGACGCCGTGATCGTGACGGGAACGCCATCGGTGAAGTCCATACCGGTCAACTGAAACGACACCGCGCTGTCTTGCGCGGGAATCTCGACCGTCGCGGGCACCGACACCTTCGTGGGATCGCTGCTGGCCAGCGTTACCGTCAGAGGCTCATCGAAATCGAACTCCTGCCCGATCGCCACCCGCTCGACGTAGAGCGAGTACTGACCATTGGTCATGCCTTTGCCCACTACCTCGTTCGTCTGGCCGAAACGCAGCAGCCGCCTGGACGGCCCGACATTGACCGGACTGGAGGTGAAACCTTCGAGTCCCGCGCCCTGCAGCCGCACCCGATAGGTGCCTTCCGCTGCGGGCGTCCCGACGAACACTACGTCGCTTGAGTATGCGCCGCGACGGATGACCGTCTGGGTGACGGGTTCAAGCGCTTCTCCATCTGCATAGAACCCCGGCACGATGCCTGCCGGTGACGCGTCGACAACCGAGAGGTCGACCGCGATATCGTTGAACGGGGTACCAGAACCACTGTTCGAACCAGGCACGTCCAGGTAGACGTAGAAATCGTCTGGCGCGCTGCTCGGGCTACGTTCGTCGTCAAGACTGTCCAACCACAGAACTGGTGGGACGGTTGTGACCTGCAGCTTGGTCGAAGGCGAAGAGTATCCACTCGCGGCCGCGTCGACCGTCACCGGGATGCCGCCGGTGAGACCGACACCAGTCAGTTCGATATAGGTCGACGAACTCCACGCCGGGATCGTCACGGTTTCCGGTACCGACACCTTGCCGGGATCGTCGCTGGTAAGCGTGATCTGGAGCGGTTCCTCGCTGTAAATCCGCTGCCCATTGGCGATCCGTTCCACTTCGACGGCCCAGCGATACGTCAGCCCCTTACCTAGCACTCTGCTGGGCGAGCTGAATCGCAGAGACGGCGCTTCCACGACTACCTGATTGGACAGTATGTCCACTATGCCGGGAATCTGCGCTCGTACGCGATAGGTACCGGCGGATGAAGGCGCAGCCACATAGGCAGTGTCGCTGTATGTCGATCCGGGGCGGATGAGCACCTGTGTGATCTCGTTGCCGGCTGACCAGTTATCGAAGAAGCCCGACACAACTCCCGGCGGCATCGGCTCCGCGATCGACAGATCGACGGTTAGGGCGGACGTTGGATAGTGAGCCCATGGCTCGGAAGAATCCGGCACCGTCAGGTAGACAGAGAAACTGTCGCGGTCGCTGGTCGTGCTACGAGCCAGGTCCAGGCTGCTGAAGTTGGCAGTCGGATTTACGACCGACACCGCCAGCTTGGTCTCAGGTGCCGCATATCCCTGCGCCGAGGCGTCGATGAGCGCCGCCCCTCCATCTGTGAGATCGATTCCGCTCAGCGCGAAATAGCCCACCGTGGACCATGTACCTATGGTCAAACTCGGCTGGACAGAGACCTTGGCCGGATCGGTGCTGGTCAACGTGACCGTCAACGGCGAACCGTCGGTGAACGGCTGTCCATCGATCACTCGTTCCACCTGCAAGAACCAGGTGCTCGAGGTCATCCCCTTGCCAACGACTTCACTCACTCGGTTGAAACGCAACGCCGGGATGCCAACGACGACCTGATCGGATACACCCTGTGCGACGCCCGCGGCAGTCACGCCGACGCGATAGGTGCCCAGGGCCGTGGGTGAACCGACGTAGGCGATCTCGCTGTAGTTCCGGCCGGCAAGAACAGTCGTCCGAGTAATCGCCTCTCCACCCGTCGAAGCGCGATAGAAGCCCGGCACGATTCCGGCCGGTGAAGCATCCACCAAGGACAGGTCGAAGACGAGATCCTGGGCTGCCGCCACGCTGCCGTATGTGCCTGGCACCTCCAGGTCGATCCGGAAATCGTCGCGCGCAAGGCCTACACGGCGCACGGTATCGAGGTAAGTGAAGCGCACCAACGGTGTGACAGACGTGACCGACAGTTTCGTCGCAGGCGACAAGAATCCGTCGGCCGAAGCATCGATGATTACCGAGTTTCCATCGGTCAGCTCGATACCCGTCACCGGGACGGTGACGTTGGCACTGCCAGCGGGAATCGTCACCGTCACCGGCACGGAAACCTTGCCCGGATCGCTGCTGGTCAGCGTCACCGTCAGCGGAACAGCGTCGTAAAGCGGCTGGCCTACTCCCACCTCTCTTTGGACATAGACCGACCAGCGTGTTTCGGTTCCCTTGCCGACGACTTCGTTCGTACGCGTGAATCGCAGCGAGGCGGCGCCGACGGTGACGAGATCCGAACTCGCCGCCGCGACCCCAGGTGCGTTCGCGTGGACGCGGTAGGACCCGGGCGCCGCCGGCGAGTCGGCGTACGCCAATCCGCTGATCCGCTGGCCCGCTGGAACGGTGATCTGCGTTACCTGGTTGCCACCTGTCAACGCGTTGTAGAAGCCGGGCACGATATCCGTCGGCGTTGCCTCGACCGTCGAAAGATCGAAGGACATGTTCGTGGCGGCGGTGACGGATGCAGGGGTGGCCGCGCCAGGAACGTTGAGCTGGATGCGGAAATCGTCGCGCGCTCCTCCCACACTGCGGACCCACTCCACGCCCTGGAACGTCACCTGCGGCGCAACAACGTTCGCGCTGAGCTTGTACTCCGGCGAGGTGAACCCATTGGCGGAAGCGTCGATCTCGACAGGACCGTCCGTGGTCAGATCGACGCCTGTCAAGCTGAACGCGGCACGATAGCTCCAAGCCGGGATCGTTACCGTTGCCGGTACAGAGATCTTGCCAGTGTCGCCACTGCTCAAAGTCACCGTCAGAGGCGTGGCCCCGGACCAGATCTGGCCGTTCACCCTCCGCTCGACGAAGATCGTCGAAGGGCTGCTAATCATTCCTTTGCCCACGACCTCGAACGTCCGGCTGAAGTGCAACGAGGAAACGTGGACTGCAACCTCTTCCGAAACGCCTTCGGCAAGCCCTTGGGCGCTGGCGGCGACGCGATAGCTACCCTGCGCGGTCGGCGACCCGACGTATGCCAAGTTGCTTTCACTGCTTCCCGTGGGAATCGTGACCTGAGAAACCAGGCTGCCGCCGGTCACGGCGTTGTAGAAGCCGGGTACGACTCCTTCCGGAGAAGCGTCGACAACAGACAGATCGAACGTCAGCGGCACCGCCGCAGTCACCCATGGCTGCGCGGCACCCGTGACGCCTATCTGGACACGGAAGTCGTCCCTGCCGCCGCCGATACCGCGCGTTTGCTCCAACCCGCCAAACGTCACCGTGGGCGCAACCACCGTGACGGCCAGGGCTTCGACCGGGGGGGCATACCCTTCCGCCGACGCGATGATTGTCACCGGCACTTCGTTGGTGAAATCCACTCCCGTCAGCTGCACATAGGCCACGGAGTTCCACGCCGCGATCGTCACCGTCTCCGGCACGGAGACCTTGGAGGGATCGCTGCTGGCGAGCGTCACCGTAAGCGGCTGATTGATAAAGATCGGCTGACCATCTACTTCGCGAATGACTTCGATCGCGTATAGGTAGCTACGCAGACCCTTGCCGACCACTTCATTCGTTCTGTTGAAGCGTAGCGACTGGTTCGCAACCGTCACCTGGTCGGAAGTGCCATCGGCCACACCCGATGCATGCGCATGAAGCCTGTACGTACCGACGTCGATCGGCGTGTCCGCATACGCCCAGCCGCTCAACCTCTGACCCGCAGGCACAGTGACTTGAGAGATCGGCTCGCCTCCCGTCAGGACGCTATAGAACCCCGGGACGATGCCAGGAGGCGACGCCTCGATCACCGACAGATCAAAAACCAAACCGGATGCCGCCACGGCGCCTGTGGGACTCACCGCCCCCGGAACGCTGACGGACACGCGGAAATCGTCTCGTGGGCTTTCTGGGGTGCGTGCCACCTCCAATCCATTGAACTCCACGACCGGAGCGATCGTCGTCACGTTCAAGTCGGTAGCGGGCGAGGCGAAACCGTCCGCCGAGGCACTGATCGCCACGCCCTCCCCGTCCGTGAACTCGAGGCCAGTGATCTGCACGATCGCCTGGTAGTTGCCTGTCGGTATCGTCACCGTCTCGGGCACGGACACCTTGTCGGGGTCGCTACTCGTCAGCGTTACTACGAGGGGCTCCGCATTGTAGAGCGGAGCCCCATCGGCAAACCGTTGGATACGGATGGACGAGGAGCTCAGTCCCTTGCCCACGGCTTCGTTCTCATGGGTGAAGCGAAGCAGCTGGCTTCCGACGACAACTTCGTTGGACACACCCTCCGTGATGCCTGGCACGTCCACGCGGATGCGATACGACCCGACCGCCGTTGGAGTACCGACGTAACGGACAGCGCTGTACTGCTGCCCGGCCTGGATGACAGTCTGAGTCGTCAGTTCCCCGCCCGTCAGCGCGTCGAAGAAACCGTGAACCACGTCGACGGGACTGGCATCGGCAATCGAAAGATCGAGCGTCAGAGTCGTGGCGGCAACTGCGTTATTGGGAGCGAGTGCGCCGGGCACGATCAGGCGGACCTGGAAGTCGTCGCGCGTGCTGCCCAGTCCGCGTGTCGCCTCTACGCCGCTGAACTGTACCTGCGGCGAGATGGAGGTTACGCGCAGCAGATTTACCGGAGACGCATGACCTTCCGCTGATGCGGTAATCGCCGCCGGCACACCGTCGGTGTACTCCAGCCCAGTCACTTGGAACGATGCTCGATACTGTCCGGGCTGTATCGTGACCGTCTCGGGCACGGAAACGCTGTCCGCGTCGCTGCTGATCAACGTTACCGTCAATGCCTCTGTGCCGTTCAGGGGCTGCCCGTTGGCCACGCGCTCGACGTAGATCGAGGTCGGGTTGTTGCGCAGCCCCTTGCCCACCACCTCGGTGGTCTGGCTGAAGCGCAGCGCCCGATCCGACACGGTGATTTGGGAAGACGTCACATCCGCGATCCCGGGTACGTTCGCGCGTACCCGGTAAGTGCCCATCGCTGTCGGCGTCTCGATGTAGCGCCTATTGCTGACCCGCTGCCCGCTCGGCACCACGATCTGCGTGGTCGCTTCTCCACCGGTCGCAGCCGTGTAGATCCCCGGCACGATCCCCGCCGGCGACGCGTTGACGATCGCCAAGTCGAAGACCAGTTCGGTCGCGGCAACCGCTTGGGTTGGCACGGAGGCACCGGGCACAGATAGCGCGAGCCGGAAATCGTCCCTGACGCTGTTTGTGCCGCGCGCCAGGTCCAGATCTTCGAACGCTACGGTCGGGGTGACCGTGGTGATCGTCAGCGGGCCGGGCGGTGGGATGTAGCCGTCGGCCGAGGCGGTGATCGTCACCGGATTGCCGCCGGTCAAGTCCACGCCGGTCACAGGCACCTGGATGCTGGACTGGCCAGCCGGAATCGACACCGTCTCCGGCACTGATACCTTGCCGGGGTCGCTGCTGGTGAGGGTCACCGTTACGGCGTCCGCGCCGCCGAACGCGTCGTTGTCCAGCCGCCGCTGGATGTAGATGCTGTTCGCGCCGGTCCTGAGTCCTTTGCCGACCACTTCGCTCGTCGTGCTGAAGTGCAGCGACGCCTGGTTACCGACGGTCACCGGGATGGTAGTCGCCTGTAGGCCCTCGGATTCCAGCATCAGCGTTGTGCTGCCGGAAGCCAGCGCGTTAACGGTCACCCTGACTGCGCCGCTGGAACTCTGGCCTGCGGGAATGGTCACCACCAGCGGTTCCACGGCCACAACGCCCGGATTCGCGGAGGTCAACGTCACCACGACACCGCCTACGGGCGCCGGCTGCGACAAGATCACTTGGTGAGTCACGCTCAACTGTGAAGGCAGCGAGATGTTGCCGACCGCTGGTGAGCCCAACTGGAGTTGGATGGGCGCCACCGTGACCGGCAGGATTGCCTGCTCATCGCCATGCGCCGAGGCCACGATCGTCGTGGAGCCTGCCGAAACACCCGTCAGTTCGAAGCGCGCGCTGGTATCCCCCTGGGTGAGGTGCACGCTCGATGGCACCGTAGCAACACCCGGATCCAAACTCTGCAAGGTCACGGACAGCCCGCCTGCCGGCGCAGGATCGGACAGCGTCAGCTCGATGCCACGCGACATACCAGGTGCAACGACGGCAGCGTCGGGCAGGATGACCGCGCCAGACACCACACGGACCGTCGCCGTCGCGGCGAGGAAATCAGCAGCAGAGGCTGTCAGCATCGCCTCGCCGACTGAGATCGCTGTGACGGTGGCAGTTGCCGAATTTGTGCCGGCTGCGATGAGCAACTCGGTCGTCACTTGGACGGTGGCGGAATCGCTACTGACAAGTTGGACGGTCAACCCATCCGCTCCCGCGACCTCATTGGAGGTTACGGTGATCTCGACAGTACGCCCGACGCCCAGCACCAGATCCACCGGTGCGATCGACAACGCTGGCGCAGACACTACGGTGACCACCGACTGCCCGCTGATCAGGTTGGCATGGCTGGCCGTGATGGTCGCCGTGCCGTCGGCAACCGCCGTCAGCGCGAACTGGGCGAAGCGTTCGCCTTCTGCGATTGACACCGCCGCGGGTACCGTCGCCACCGCCGTATCGCTGGACGCCAGAGCGACGGCAAGCCCGCCGGCGTCCGCCGGATACGGCAACTCGAGCGTGAACGTGTGCGCCAACCCACTAACGACCTGTATCGCCTCAGGCGTAATCACGATCTGAGGCGGCAGCACCGGCAGCGGCACTTCATCGGAGAACAGGAATGTGCCGGGATTCAGCGAATCCGGGGTGCGTATCTGAAACGCAAGTTCGCCGGCCTCGGCCTGTCCCGGCACCGTCGCATTGAGGCGGGATGGACCAACATAGTCGGTCTCCAGTGCCGCGCCATTGAGGAGCGCGATCGATTCTTCCGCGAAGCCGCGGCCGGCTACTTCGATCTGCGCGTCGCCTTGATTAACGAACACACGCGCCGGAGTCAGCGACGTGATGGTCGGCACTGCCCTGGAAATCGTCAACGCACCAGGCGCGAATACATCGCCTGCGTCGGTCATGAGCGCCAGGTCCGTCGTTCCGAGTTCTACCTCCGGCCCAACGGTGACGTTCAAGCTCGCCCGCGTAGCAGACGCCCCCGGCAAGATGTCGACGACGATATCTTCCGCCCCGAATCGAGCCTCTGCCACACCGTCGAGTCGGGTGCCAGTCACCTCGACCGTTGCCGTCTCGCCCTGTTGAAGCACGTTCGGGGTGACGGAGGAGACCGTTGGGGATCGGCCTACCGAGAGCACACCCGACCTTACGACGTAGGGTATCCCGCGAATGCCCCAGTCAATCGATCCTGTGACGTCGCCCGCCGGTACATCGACACCGTTGATTCCGTTTCCCGATGCACGATTGCCCACGCCCGAGGGGGACGCGGCAAGATCGATGCTGATGGCCGGCCCGGCGTTGTCGCGCAAATCCAGGTAGTTGAACGTCGGAGACGTTCCCCTGACCTGGAGGCCACTGCCGTGCTGGAAGACCAGATGCTCAAGATGGACATCGACCGCACCGGCATTGAACGTCCAGGACCCGAAATCTCCCGGGGACGCGGGCTGTCCGATACGCGTGTTATCGGACACAACGCTGATGACGCTATCGGCAGTGCCTATCGCCCTAACGGAACCCGAGTCCACCGCCAGCGATGCGCTTGGCGCCATGAAAATGGTGACGCCGGGCGCGATGTCCAAAGTCGCGCCATTCTCGATGACGAGATGGCCGGATACCAGAAATGGAGACTGATCCGCCGTCCACTGCACGTCCGCCGAAATCGAACCTGAAACAGGTGTCTGTGCCCACGTGGAAGGCAGGAAAGTAGACAGCGCAATCAGGATTGCCCACAGCGAAACCTTCAGCCTGGTCTGCATTGATTCCACGATCCTTGTGCTCATCAAGTTGCTTCCGGTCTCAGTTTTCTGCCTTCAACCAGGCGTGGCGGGCGCCCTGAGCGCCGTTGGAGGCGCTTGGTCGACCGCGCTGGACAGCGCGGGGGTTACAGCTGCAATGGAGCAGTCATTACTCATGGGGACCGCCAGTCGACGAGATGCCGACGTCGGCAGACGCGACTTGGATTCAGGGGACAGCGAAGTCGAAGCACCAGCATCGGAGACCGAACGAACAGCGCTGGAAACCGAGCTACCAACCCTCACGGGCTGCCGTTGAGGCTTGTACGCGACAGTTTCCGCCCGCTGCACAGAGCAGTCCGCACGACGGCTGCTTGCGCTGGCGAGCGCGTGACGTCCGGCGCCTTCAGTCAGCCTTCCGGCTAATAGAGACAAACGTTCCCCACTCCACGACTTATGCGTAGATATCAGCATGCACTTCGGCTTGGTGGGCTCCCCAGCCCGTCCCCCTTGCCAGCCCCCTGTAACTGACGATTGGGGCGAACATAGCAACAGAGAACCTATTCAGCAATAGGCAGAGAGAAAAATTCTTTAGTCGTCTGCATTGCCATTTTCGTCGCTTCGAACGAGGTCCGTGGAAATCGAAAGCGACTGCCTTTGCATATATGAGAATGCGCGCGGATACACCAAACACATCACGCCTGGCAAGATGCAAAACAGCCTCTCGAATCACACTTCTCGAAGGAGAGGTCGCCAGGAGAAGTAATCTAGCCAGAGCAAAAATCTACACGGTTCCCACCGCTCTCATAGGCTCAGGCGCGAGACTTGACACTGAACCCGCGCGATTGGAAAGGCGGTTACCAACATCAAATTTATAATGGAATCAGAAACGCAGACTCAGCATTGCCCATTTTAAGTACATACCGAACAACGCTTGGAATCATCTCGTGAATGGCGCATCTTCTTGTCAGAAATTTCGGAGATTGATGTAGGAAAATCCCTACACTTTGTCGAGGTGGGGTGATCTCGCGATGCCCTATGTGTCGCACTGCGCACTTCAAGATGATGTGTGCGGGCCGCGTGTCATTCTGGGCACCATGAATCCGCATAGATCCTTTTGGAAAGATGTCCGGGATAGGGTCGTTTCACTCGCTCAACGGCGGTTCGAATATCTGATTGGTCAACCGTGCGGGTGGTGGTTCTTCTTCTGGTCCGGTTCCCTTCTCCGGTGCGACCTGACTCTCGAACCCCAGCTGCACAAGCAACCCGTCGTGAGCGAGCGTTCGCAGCCGGTTGATCCGCCGGGTTCCTTTAGGAAAGCGGGCCAGGTCGTCGTACAGCCTCGGGTGCTCTTCCCGCGTCATCTCGAACACCATGCGGATGGACGTCTCGCCGTTCACGACGCACTGCCCTTTCCGGCCGACCTCGATCCGGCGCTGAGCGCAAGATTGACGCCCGCGAGCTGGAAGCCGCGGACATTCGCGTAGAGGGGATCCTTCACCTCGTGGATTCGGTGGCGCGGGAACGCTTGCTTGACCGCCTTCTTGAACAGGAAGGCCCCGCCGCCGACCAGGACGATGTGCTGGAAGGCATAGTCGGCTCCGATCCACTGCATCATCGACGATACGGCCTGCTGGGCCACGGTCTGCGCGATCGGCAGGAGCTTGGAAAGGTCGTGTTGCCGCTGGTAGATCATGAGTCGCCTGCCGCTGCGCAGCGCGTGGTCGATCGCGTCCAGATCGGTGTACGGGGTACCGATCTCGGCACCGATCTCCGTCGCGAGCACCTGCAGCACGTCGAATGTTCCGCGGTTAAGGGAGTGGCTTCGCTTCTCGACCAGCCGCATCCCGCGTGCGACCAACCAGTCGAACGTGCGCGAGCCGGCGTCGAGGATCAGGCTCTGCTCCTGGGCGATGGCGTCGAGCTTGCCGTGCTGGGCAGCGTAATGGACCAGGGCACCCTGCGGCTGGGCCACCACCAATGCCTTGCGAACCAGCACCTCCTGCCCATTGCCGACGTCGTGGCTGCCAGCGGCGAGCTTTTCCACGAACGCCCGCTTGCCGGCCAACGCGGAGACAGGCAAGCCAAGCACCAGAAGATCGATGACGTCTACGCGCATGAGCGCCAGCGCGCCGCGCAACAGCGCAAGGTACTCCGGTGTCTCCGTATAGCGGTCGTGCAGTTGCGTCGCACGGAAGGTATCTGCCGCCAGGCGTACGTCCGGCCCCACCTCGTAATACAGCCCGTCGATCGGGACGGCGACCGTCTTCCGCCTCTCGCCGCCGCCGGTGGGTGCTCTTGCGCTGGGATAGGCCAGCGAAGGAAAGCTGGCGCAACGCACGTCCGTGCCGCTCGCGCTGCTGATGAACTTGGTGTTGCCGAAGCCGATGTCGACTGCTCTCACGATCGGTGCCATCGGCGCCCTCCGGTTGACCCGCTGTCGAGCATTGGAAGCATCAGGCGGACAATCCAAAAAAGAATGGCCGTGGGAATGTGTGGATTTCGCCACCAGCCTTCCGGCGGAGCGGCTTGGCGGGCGGCCGCATCGCCAAGCGAACGAAAGGACGCGCCGGTTGGACACCCGCACCCTGGTCTCCGTGATGACCGGCGGGTCGAACATGGGCACGGAGGCTGGACCGGGCCCAGCTTCAGCGGGGCTTTCGATCCGGACATGCCCTCTGGCAGCCGCCCCGGCTTAGGGCTAGAGTGCAGCTCAGGGAAAGGAGCGGGCTGTGGGGAGAAGGATCTACCAACGCGTTGTCGTAGCGCTGGGCCTGTGCCTGGCGCTGGTGGCCGTGCCCCTCTGGGCCGCGACGCACGACTCCCCGGAATCAACGTTGCGGCGGTTGCTGGAGCAACCCGAAGGCGCCATCGACCTTGCGCGGACCAAGATCGCCATCGACCGGATGGTAGATCCCTCGATCGACGCGGATGCGACACTTCGCCTGGTCGACGAGTGGGCGGCCAGGGCGCGCGCCCGGTTTCCGGCCGGCGCGTCCAACAAGGTCAAGATGGACCTGCTGATTTCGACTCTCTACGAACCCGGCCCTTGGAACGACAACAGGCCGTTCGGCTACGACTACTCCGATCCCTTCGGCCAGAACGTCGAGAACACGCTGCTGTCGACGTACCTGGCCACCCGCAAGGGCCAGTGCGTCATCATGCCCATCGCGTTCCTGGCCATCGGCGAACGGCTGGGACTGCCCCTGACCCTCACCACCGCGCCCTATCACCTCATGGTGAAGTACGGCGATGAAGAACAGGGGCATTGGACCAACTTCGAGGCCACCAGCGGGCTGTTCCATGCCGACAGCGGCTATGAGCAGGCATTGAACATCCCGCCCGAAGCTACGCACAACGACACCTTCCTGCGGCCGTACACGCAACACGAGACAGTGGCCTCGTTCGCAACGGCAACTCTCGTCCCCTTCTACCGACAGCGGCAGCAGGCCGAGCGCATGCTGGAGGTCACCGACGCCATCCTCCAAGCCAACCCCAAGGACGTCGTCGCCATGACGCAGCGGGGGGATGCCTACTACCTGCTGATCGAACAGCAGTTCAAGGCCAAGTACCCGGAGGCCGAGCAGATCCCCCAGGATTTGCGCGCCATCTATCTGGACTACAGCAGGCAAAACCTTGATTGGTATGCCAAGGCCGAGGCCTTGGGCTGGCGCCAGTGGGGGCCGGCTGACAGGGAACGCTACCTGCAACACTTCAACACCATGAAATCGAAGAGCCAAGGGGGATCGTGATGCGTGCCGTCCTGACGTGCGTTGCACTGGTGTTCTCGTTCGCCGCCCACGCTTCCACCGATCCGGTGCAGGCCAACCCAAACACAGGGCAGAACTTCAACCGCTACTGGTACGCCAACAACAACCCGTACCGGTTTACCGATCCCGATGGCCGGCTGTCGCGCGGCGAAGGATGGACCGACAAGCAGTGGCGGCAGTTCGACCGCGCACAACAGAGCGCGGCCGGCGGCCTGGAGAAGTCAGCGGGCAGGATCAACGATGCCCTGGCTGCTGGCGGGAAGTCGCTACAGCGCGCAGAACGGTCCTTCGAGCGCAATTTCGGTGCGGGCACCGCGACACCCGAGAACATGGCTAAGGCCGCATCTGACATGGGCGCCATGGCCGCCGCACTGCGCGACACCAGCGCCAGCGCCATCCCGGCCCATGGGATGACGGGCGCGGCGCTGGAGGCGGCCTACCCAGGCGTCGGCTCCGATACACTGGCCGGCGTGCCGACCTCCGGCCCGCCGCAAGTCCTGGTGAACGTTTCGCACCCCGGCTTCAACAGTCGCTCCACCCTGGCGTGGGGCGCAGGCCACGAAACCGGCCACGCAGTCCTCGGCTACAAGGATCAGCGGATGAACGGAATCCCGGCCTACAAGTTCGGCACCCCCCAGCAGCAGGAAATCTTCCGCACGCTGCCGGGCGCGCAGCGGCTGATCAACCCCGACCACCTAATGGACTACGGCCGGTGATCCGCGCCTTGGCGCTGCTGACGCTGGCCGCGCTGACCGCGTGCGCATCGTCGACGCCCATCCGCTGGGCGCCGGCCACCGACTACACATTGGACATCGTCGACAACCCCGACCGACAGCGGTTCGACGTGACATCGACATCGAAGGCTACTGCACCGCTTTGCCTCTCCAAGGAAGCGTGGCCGGCCTTGGAAGCCTTGCCTGCAGGGTTCGACGGCGCCACGTTATCCACGTCCGCCGGCACCCAGGCGTTGCTCCCCACGGGCAGTGCGTACTGCCCCGGCGGCTGCGGCGACGTGCGCGTGGAGCCCGGGCAAACCCTGGTCGGCGTCATCCCTTACGCCGCTTTCGGCAACGCCACGATCATTGCCGCCGACACCAGTCGGACCCTCGTGTTCGAAGTCCACCCATTCATTTGTGCCCGGTAAAGCGAGATGTCCCGGAAGCTGGACGAACTCAACGCACGGCTGGACGCTCTGCAAGCAGCCCTGCCGGCGCTCATCGCCGAGCATCCGAACCCGGCCGACTTCTGGGAGGCCTTTGCCAACCAAGCCTATGCCATCGAAGACGAAGCCGGGGAGCATGCCCACGCCGTCAACGAGCGCATCGACGCCATGCTCGCCATGCATGGGCGCTACATCGCGAGCGTCGACCCGCAATAACGCTTATCGGCCCGTAGGCGGACCGGTCGTGTGCCGGCTTGCGCCCATGCCGGCGGATGATTGCGGCCGACCTGGACTGACACTTCAGCATCAGCCAGCTCACACCAGGCGTCGGCCGCTGCGCACGCGTCGCGACCGCGCGACCTGAGCTGTCACTCCGCCTGCAGACGAACGCGGCTCGCTGGCCCTCGCTACTCCGCCCGCAGAGGAACGAGGCAACGGCGGAAAATTCCGTTCCGGAACCAGAGGCGCATTCCCACCCCGTCAACCCCCTCTCCCGCCGCCGAATCGGCCCGCCCCGGAGAAAAAAGCCGCCTCACCAGCGGCTTTCGTCGCCATCCGAAACCGTTGCCGTCGCGCTTGACCCGGCGCGCGCGACGGCGTCAACTGGCCGCACCCGAAGGCTCCTTGCCCTGCTCCGTCGTGGAGCGAAAAGGCGTTGCGGTCGTCACCCGCCCTCGTCCGTCCCTTTCCTTGAGACAGGCACGGCGCTGCCCCCGAGGCCGCGCCCAAGGCAACCCCCGCCGTAGTACGACTCGTCACGATGTCCGGCCCACGGGCCGCCGCTCCCGAAGCGGATCGTGGAGGAGACAGATCGCCGGAACGCACTCGATGCCGTTCCAGCCGACCCCGCCATCACCCTGAGCACGCGCGAACGCGCAGTGCGCGACGTCGCCGGTTCCGGCACCCGCGCACCCGGCTCGAACGCTCTGCACGCCCTGGACTTCGGTCAGGGGCGACCCCTGCGAGCGGATGGCGCTACGCATCCAGACCCGATCCAGCTCGCACGCCCAGGCTCGACCTGCGCGTGGATTCCGATGACGCCCGCGAGGCCCATCGGCATCACAAACCCTGTTGTCGCGAGGAAACCCGCAAACAGGCCGGATCACCCGTTCCATTTTTAAGACCGACCGAGCCGGTTCTGTCCCGACGCCTGCATGGCGCCGGCGCGGATCGGCGAACCCGGGGTTGCTTCGCGCGTGGGTGGTCGCGCGCGACGCGAACGCAAGGCGACCACAACCACGCCGGCGCGCGAGTCCGCCGCCGTGGCGCCTACCACGACTCGACACCAATTCAACCCACGCGCGGTCGTTCGGGCGACGCGCCCACTTCGGAGCCTTCCCGATGAACGCAAGCTCGTACCACCCCACTCGGCGCCGCAAGACCGGGCCGATGTGGACCCGCGCGTCGCACCAGCCGCGACGCAAGCCCGAATGGGCGAACCTGTCCGACAGCCAGATCCTCGCCCGGCTCGCGCCGGGCAAGGCCGAGCCGACTCAGGTGCTCGAGCTGTTGCTGCGCCTTTTCAACGCACGGCATACCGCGCGCGACAAGTCCGTGTCGCACAAGACGCGGCAGGAGCGCGCGCAGTTCATACGTCGGGCGTTCGGCGATTTGCACGCGCGCTGCGGCTTCAAGCAACTGCCCGACCCACGCAATCTCGCCCAGCGGCATGTGCAGGCGCTGGTCGATCTATGGCAGCGGGAGCGGCTGTCGCCGGCGACGATCCAGACGTACCTGAGCTTCCTGCGCGGGCTGGCGCTATGGATCGGCAAGCCGGGGTTGATCCGGGGGCCGGACTTCTACGGGTTGGCGGCAGAGCGGTACGAGCGGCATGGCTATGCCGAGCACGACCGTTCCTGGTCCGCGCGCTCAGTCGATATCGACGCGACGGTCGAGCGCATCTGCGAGTTCGATCCGCACGTGGGCGCGGCGATGCGGTTGATCCGGGCGTTCGGCTTGCGGCGCAAGGAAG
This sequence comes from Proluteimonas luteida, assembly GCF_021191695.1. Taxonomy (GTDB): domain Bacteria; phylum Pseudomonadota; class Gammaproteobacteria; order Xanthomonadales; family Xanthomonadaceae; genus Luteimonas; species Luteimonas luteida. Next base: position 260,244 of record NZ_JAIWPT010000001.1, on the reverse strand, counting down.
CGGTGATGCTGCGGCCCCATCGCTGCATGGTCCCGTTCGAGGCGACAGCGCTTCCCCCCGCGCAGCGGGCGGCAGACCATTACGTGCGCATCAAGGCGGGCGCGAAAGGGGGGCGCGAACGCTTCATCCCGGTGTCCACGCCGCAGCGGCTTGCGGCACTGGCCTACGCGCGCGGTGTCGCCGTGGACCAGGACGCGCATGTCGGACATCCGGACGCGAACCTGCGGCAGAACCTGCGCCGCTTCCACTACGTGCTCGACAAATTCGGCGTAACGGCCAAGGCGCTGGGGGTGACGGCGCACGGGTTGCGCCATGAAGCGCTGATCGACCACTACGCGGCGATCACCGGCGCCGCGCCGCCGGTCAGGGGTGGCGCCGAACTGCCGAGGGAGATCGAGCGGCCGGCGCGGGCGGCGGTGGCCGCGCTGGCTGGCCATTCGCGCATTCGGGTGGCCGATGCGTACCTTGGCCGACCAGCGCGTGGCAGGAGTGTCCCCAACCGTGCCGATGCACCGTGATGTACCGATATCTCCCCAAAGGCGTCCTGCTATCTCCCGGCAGGCTCGACGCGTCGAAAGGCGCCCTCATCGCGCGACTCAGCCTTCAATCCGGATGAGCCCCGCTCAGGTAGCCGAACCTCGCCCATGTGGCGGGATCGATGTCGATGGGGCCGGCGCGCTTGGCGTCGAGGTTGACGATCACGCCATGCTGCGTCAGCCGGCCCTGGCTGAACAGTTCGTAGAGCAGTTGCATCGCGAAACGCACGGCGATGTCGTTGACGAACAGACCCTGCGCGGCCAGCGACATCCTGACGGAGCAAGATGGCCGATCATCGTCGGGGATGCGGTCGTCGAGCAGGTCGGGGAACAGTTCGGTCACGCACGGCAGGCGATCCCCGACCGATGATCCGTACCGGCGATGCCCCTCCCCCAGCACCACCTGTGCGGTCGTTTCAGTGTTGCCGAGGTCGAGCCAGTAGCGATAGTCGAGGTTCGGATTGAACACCAGCGCGTGGAGGGTACGGCGCGCGGCGCGCGTGTCCACGCAGCTGACCAGGAGGTCGATGCGCGGGTGGATGTAGTGCGCCTCCATCGCGGCCTCGTAGCGGACCGGCTGCGCTTCCCAGTCGAGGCCGTAGAACTGGTTGATGCGGTGGATCGTCACGAGGGCCTTGTGCCGGCCGATATCGCTCGGGCTGTAGAGCTGACGCCCGACGTTGGACTCGCTCACCCGGTCGGCATCGAAGGCAGTCACGTGGAGGCCGTGGGGATGGCCCAAGGCGCGCATGGCGACATCCAGCCGAGCGAGGCAGGCGGCAACCTGCGCGCCGTTCCCGCCCACGCCAACGAGGTGGACACAGACGCGCCGGACCAGCAGATCCGAGGCGATTCGGTGTGCCGTCGCCTGCATCTGCGCCGGGGGCGCCTGGCCGGTCCGCACGCGCGGCTTCCGGCTCATCGCCGCGACACCGAAATGTCAGCGTCCTCCGGCGGATCGAACCAGTACAGGGCGGCGCACCGCGCCGCGGCTTCCGATGTTTCCTGCACCGTGCCGACGTGCTTACCGTCGATGTAGACGTCCCACTCTGCCATCGCACTGCCTCCTGATCGTCTGCGGCCCTGCGCCGCTACCCGAGGATTGCCCTGAGTATCCGGCGCAACACGCCCGCCTCAACGGGCGGTTCCTCCGGACGCTCGGGAGCGCGCGCTGGCGGCTCGGCGGTTGGCCACGGATGCGGCAGCGCGCGGTACAGGCCGTTGAGTACCAGCCGGAACGCGGCAGTCGGTTGCGGTCGATGCAGATCGCCGAAGACGCCCGCGACCTTGATGCCGGTGTCATCGCAGTCGTCGGTCGGCGACCAGAACGCCGGCAGCCGCCCGTGGGTATGCAAATCGACGGCCAGCGTGTCGTCCGCTGCCAGCGTCGGCACGCCATAGGTAATGTGGCCGGGCGATGCCGACACCGGCGCGTGCATGACCAACCGCAGCGCGCCGGAAGCGCGCGAGTAGACCAGCGCGCCGGCCGCCTCGTCCGGCAGCCGCTTGCGCCCCTCGTCCACGAACTGTTCGATCAGATGGATCGGCAGGCGGCCGAACGCGAAGCGCAACCGCTCCTCCACCTCGCCATAGGGCAGCGGGAGCGCCGCAGGTGGCGCGAGCCGCTGGATACAATCCAGCCAGTCCAGCTTGAACTGCGCGAACACGCCGTTGGCGGCGACCAGGATGCGCTGACCGTTCTCCATCGGCGGCAGCGCGCCGAAGCGCGGCACGGCGAGTAACGGGCAGCTGGCCTGTAGCGCAAGATCGCGCGCGTCCACGATGCCGAGTTCGTCTTGCATGTCGATGCCTCCTCAAACGGACAGCAGTTCGGCAAGCGTCGTGCCAGTTGTCACCAGCGCACGCTCGGGAAAGCGCATGTGCCGGCCGTCGAGCAGGTCGCGCCACAGCCGGTAGGCGCCACCCCGATACTTGACCAGCATCCGGTGGACGTTGGGATGGCTGAAGTAGCTGCGGAAGAAGGCGTCGTTCCACGCGTCGATCTTCTCGGCGGTCGTGCCCTTGGGCACCTGCACGCTGCCTTGGCAGATCGCTCCGTTGTCGGACACGTTGAAGTACGGCGCCTGATACAGCAGCGTCGCCGGCGTCGGCCGCGCGCTGCCCTTCACCGCCCACACGCGCCACACCTTGCTCGACGCGGCAAACACCAGCCCGGGATGCGGCACCGTCTCGCCGCGCTCCGCGCCGCCCAGCGCATCGGCGTGGGTCCGGTCCACCCGGAACATGACATGGCGGCGTGCCGGCGGTACCCACCACAACAGCAGATCACCATCGACGTAGAGCACGGTGTCGGGCATGAACCCGCTGTGCCCGATTTGCCTGCCGAGCGCGCTGGCCATTTCCCGCGCCGCGCGCGGCGTCACCGCCTTGCCCGCACCGATCACCGGCTCGCCGTCCGCATCCTCCACAGGGTGCAGGGTCGCCAGCACGTCGCCGCTGCGCCCCTTGTAGATCAGCACTGCCTGCGACAGCGACAGCGTGCTGTCGCTCGGCGTGCGGATCGAGAACCGCGCCTGATTCATGCCCCGCCCCTCGCTTGGGTCAGGACCAGTCTCCCGTCGAGAGGGCATGGATCAAGCGGTCGAGCAGGCCAATGGCTCGGAAGCGCGCCCGCATGGCCTTGCGCCAGTCCGCCATGGCCGCCGGCGCGTTCATCGGCAGCTCGACCGCCCCGATGATGTCGCAGTACTCGCCCTGGTGCGCTTGGTCGACCAGATCGTCGTACACGCGCACCGACAGATCGTCCTCGGCCCAGCTGAGCACTGCGCCCCAGCCGATGAACTCGCCATCGGCCTCCGGGCGGAACTCCGGGCCGATCCGCAGCCGCGACAAGGCGAGCGCGTCGTCCACGATCGCGCGCAGGCGCGCATCGCGCACGCCTTCGGCGAGGCGCGGCAAGGCCAGCCGCTGCGCGCGCAGAGGCAGCCGTCCCTGCGCCCAGACAGGGAACGCAGCGTCGATCATCGCCCGCGTCACCATCTGCTCGCGCATCGCGGCGCGCTCGTCCTCATCGTCGCCGCACTGCATGTCGAGCGCCGCTTCCTCGTTGTCCTCGCCGTACCAATGCAGGTAGGACACGACGTCGCAGGCCGCTTCTGGCGTGAACACCGGATAGACGTCGTGCTGCGCCGCCAGCGCGTCGAGCACGGCGCCACCCAAGCCGGCTTGGGCGCGCTCCAGCGCTTCGAGCCCCGGCCCGACCACCCATTGCCGCTCCTGCTCCTCCATCCAGATCAGCCGCGCCGACGCATAGGCATCGGGCGCAGCGCGCGTCGGCGGAAAGGTGTCCGTGTCCCCGGCGATCAGCAGGAACAACGGCGAGAGGCAATGCAGCGGCCCAATCTGCCGCTTGATCCACGCATCCAGCGCCCGTTGGCAGACCTCCAGCGCATCGTTCCATGCGGCCGGCACATCGGCCTCCCTCAGCACGCCGGCATCGACCAGGAATCGCGCCAGCCCCGCGTTCGCCCGGCGGCGGTAGCAAGGCTGCACCGACAGCGGGATGCCGGGCGACAGCCGGGGGAGCGTGAGCGCGGCGCTCACGGCAGCGGCGGCAACGCATCGCTTGGCGCGGCGAGCCGTACGGGACGGTCCTCGCCGCCCGCTTTCGCCAGCGCGTGTTCGGCCAGCGCGTTCCACGCGCGCGAGGCGCGGACCACCGACCGACGTTCCAATGCGGCCGACAGGCCGACCTCGACCGGCGACAGGCGCCCCTCGGCCTGCGCGGCGACGGCCTCGGCGAACCGTGCCACGCGCCCGCGCCGTCCGCCTTTCGTGCCGACGGCCCTGCGGAACACGTACTCCTGCGCGCCGTCCTGCACTGGACCGGCCTCGATTTCGGCGCTGAGCAGTTCGGGATACTGCGCGGCATACAGGTCGCGCACCGCCTTGGGATCGAGGCCCGGCACGTCGGGCAACGTGATGCCGTTGTAGAGGAAACGGCGCGTGATGGGTTTGACTTCGATGGACATGCGGTCCTCCGGTGCGCGGCGGCGCCAGCCGCCCTTGCCATCAGTGTCGCGTCGGTGGCGGCGCCATCAACGCCGGCCGCCGCTCGCCCCTCAGCCGAACAGGTCCGGCACCTGCGGCTGTGCGGCGGCCTCCGGCGCCTCGCCGGACGGCACCGCAGGCGCCTCACCCGTAGCGGGAACCGCGGCGGGTGGCTTCGCAGACGTCGGTGAGGCTGGCTTGGCGCCCTTGGCGGATGCCTTGCTCACCGCGTCGCTGGCCTTCTTGACCGAGGCTGACTTGGCGGCTTCCAGAACTTCACGGGTCGCCGCCGCCTGCTCGGCGAGGCTCGCACGCACTTCGCGATAGCCGCGCAGCGCATCGACGAATCCGGCATCGAACTCCTGCGGCGTGGCGGTCAGGCTCAGCGGCTGGCGCAACCCGACCTCGCCATTGTCGGCCTTGGGCTTGGGGATGACCGAGACCGTCATCCTCCCGTCTTTCGCCTCGGCGCTGACGATCAGCGTCAGGGTGGCTTCGCTCGCCAGCGCGAACAGTTCCTCGAACATGGGCATTGCGTGTCTCCTTGCGGCCCCGCACGTACGGGACTTCGCTTCGATGCTATGGGCGGCCGGGCGGCCGTCTAGGCCGCGACTGTCTCGGCGTCCTCACGCTCCACCGCGTCCTCGTCCAGCGCCTCCTGCACCTGCGGCGGCGCGTCGTCGGCATCGTCGCCGGCGACAGCGCGGTCGCGGCGCGGATAGCGCATCACCGCCGGCACCGGATACGTGAAGTTCTTGGCAGCGAGCAGCGCGGCAATGAAATCGCCCTTGTTGCCGCTCCGAGCGGCGCGATAGCGGTCGCCCATCGCGGCGGCCAGTCCGGTGTCGAGCGCCAGGCTCTCCAGTTCCGATCTTGTGAACAGGTCGAGGAACGCGCGATCCCACTGAAAGTAGCGGGCCTCGTCCACCTGTAGATAGTTCAGCAGCGTTTCCAGATGGTCGCGCGCGACGCCGAACGCCGCCGACGCCGCCACGCCCTGCACGATCCGCCCCATCGACGCGCCGTCGATGGCGTCGGCCCGCGCCAGTCCCTCGTCCAGCCCGAACGCACGCGTCGCGTCGCCGCCAGCCAGCTTCGCCAGCAGCTTGCCGAGCGCGTCGCCGCGCGTGTCGCCTCCGCGGTTGGCCAGCACGAGCGCGATCAGCACGCGCGGATTGCGCTCCGCGTCAGCCATCAGCGCGTTGGCGAGCCATCTGCGCCACTGTTCGGTGCGGTAGTCGATGACCCGCTGCGGCGTCTGGCTCGTCGGCTTGGCGCGGTGGGCGGACTTAACCTTCTGCTTACCCGCTCGGTTCACCCTCGCGGAGGCCGCCGCGCCGTCGCCCTTCGCCTCGCGTTGCACCTTGCGCCATGCAGCCACCTTCCTGCTGTTGCACGCCGCGTCGAAGCACAGCGAGTGTGTGACCTCGCCGCAGCTGCCGGGCATCGCCGAGACTGCGCAGCCGAACGACTGGCAGCCCTGGCACGCGCCGTACTGCTCCGCGCCGACGCCCAACTCGCCCTCGGCGCTCACCGGCAGCGGCACGAAGCCGTCGTCGACCTGCACGATCTTGATCACCGGGTACTCGTCGCGCAGCGCCGCCGCCTTGGCTTCGACCGCCTGCCGCGTGAGTTCCTCGAAGTGCGACGGGTGCTGGCAGTACCCGTCGCCGAGCGATTCGGCGAACAGATTGGACTGCAGCGCCGAGTTGTGCAGGCAGCCGATGCACTGCGCGGTGTCGAAGATCGCATCGGCCAGCCGCCGCGCATAGCGGCCAAGCTGGGCCTTGAGCGTGGCAACCGGCACGGCGCCGGCGATGACCGCCGCGAGCACCGAGTCCTGCTTGTCCTGCGGCACGCCGGACAGCAGCTCGGCATGGCCGAGGTCGATCTTGTGTTCGGTCAGCGCCTTGAGCACGGCGGCGGTGCAAGCGTTCAACGCCAGCCGTTTCTCCAGCGTCGTGGCCGACCAACCGAGCATGCGCGCCGTCTCGCGCTTGTCACCCCGGTTGCGCAGCAACAGGCGCTGCGCGGCCTTGGCCTCCTCGGCGGCGGACATGTCCTCGCGATGGTAATTCTCGATCGTGGCCATCGCCTCGGCGTCGGCGTCGGTCACGTCCTTGATGACGACCGGCACCTCATAGGTGTCGCCGAAGACGTTGCCGGCGGCCCGCCAGCGGCGCTCGCCGGCGACGATGGCGTACATGCCGTTGCCGACCGGGCGAACGACGATCGGCTCGATGATGCCGAACTCGCGGATGCCCTCCTCCAACTCGGCCATCTTGGCCGGATCGAAGTATTCGCGTGGGTTTGCACCCGGCACGATGCGGGCGTGCGGCAGGGTCGGCTGGGTCATGGCGGGCTCCGGGCTTGCGATGCCCCATGCTCCCGCGGGTTATCCCACCATCAAGGCGGCCGCCCTGCCCCCTCCAGCGCCGGCAAGGCGGCTCAGCGCTCGCGCAACCCCGCGCGCCTCGCCAGCGCCTTCATCTGCAAGCGCTGCACCGCCGCGGTCGGCAGTACCAGATTCAGACCGGCCCCGCGCGTTGGATCGACGTCCCACAGCGTAAGCAAGGCATCGAAGGCCGTGTTTCCGAGCGCGCGCTCCGCCATGTGGTCGCGAAGCACGCGGCGCACGTGCCCGGCGACGACATCCGCGATCATCAGGCCAGGCGACTCGGCCGAGTTTCCGAACGACAGCGCCGCCGTTTCACCGAATGCGTAGTCCGCACCAGGCTGTACGACCCACGACACGTCCTCGAACCGTTCCACCGCCGCCTTTGCGGTTCGGATGATGTCGTCGTACTGCGCCTGCTCGTCGTGAACCAGGGTCAGGCCCGACAGCCGGCCCTGCCGATACCGGTTCACGCGCGCATAGAGGTTGGTCAGGGACGAGTAGTTGGGCAGCATCCAGTAGAGCCTGTCGCGCTTGCCCGCGTCGGGGATCGGCAGGAACCGCCGGTACCCGTCCGGCTGCCCGGCCACGGCGCGCTCGAAGTCGTCGATGGACTCGACGACGTTCTCCTCGATCCCGCGGACGATGGCCGCCTCCTCCTCGTTGCCTCCATGCTCGCTGCGCGCCCAGTCGAGCAACGCATCCAAAGAGACGCGCACGGCGTCCGCGTTGTCGGCCCGGCAGGCGTCGATGAACCGGGCCAGCACCGTGTCGGGCAGGCTCTGGTAAAGGAAGTCGGCGAACGCGTTGCGAACGATCAGATCTTCCTCATCGCCCTGCGTGCCCCCGGTCGGCGGCATCACGTGGCAGTTGACGATCTGGATCATCAGGAAGAACGCTTTGTCCACCGCCTCGACGAACAGCGGCACGTCGTGATCGCGGAGCGCGGCGAACAGGTCGCGGACGAACGCCGGTCGCGTCTGCAGGCGGTCGGACTTGACCTCGCGCATCCTCAGCCTGTGCCGACTACCGATCTGGTCCAGCAGCGCGGCAGCACGCGCCGCGTCCATCGGGCCGACGCCGGCGAGCACGAAGTGCGGCTGGCCGGAAAAATCGAAAGCCGTCCCCGGCTTGAGCAGATCTCCGGTGTGGCCGCTTTCGTCGATGTAGACAATATCCCCCGGCATCCGTTCCGCATGTCCACGTTGCGAGGCGGAATTGTCGCCCATCGCATCCCGCGCGGCCACCGCCCGCTATCCAACGCAGTCGTCTTCTCCGCTCCGCCCTCACGCCGACTGCGCAGGGTGAAGATCACCCGCCTTGCGGTGCTGGGCTACCCGCAGGCCCCAACCGCCCAGCACGTGCGCCGGCGTGTACCAGCAGCTCCAGACCTCGTCGGACAGGGAATTGCCATGCACAACGATGGCCGGGATATGCAGCAAGGCGGCCTGGAGATACGTCATGTGAACGCACCGCAGATCGACATCGACGCAGGTTACGTGCAGGTGGCGCTGATAGTTCACACCCGCCTCCTTCAGCGCGTCCGCCATCGCCACCACCATGCCACCGGCACCGCACGCCGGCTCGACGACATCGAAGAAGCCATGCGGCGGCAACTCGGGCTCGTTGCCCAAGAGCATCAAGGTCATCATCCGCGAGACGGTGTACGGAGTGAAGAACTGACCCGTTCGCGCGTTGCCCAACTCCAGCGCCATGTAGAGCCCACCGAGCACGTCGTCGAATCCAGTCTCCTTCATCGCCAGCGCCAGCAGCCCCAGCATTTCCGGGAAGCGCGCGAACTCCTCCCGTGTGTAGCCTCGGCTGATCTCGTGGTAACGCGCCTCGCGCACGTCGAACGCCGTCTTGTCCACTGCGTTGCTCATCGCCAGGCTCGCCAGCTCGACGAAATCGGCGAACACACGGGCCGGCCCGCGACTGCGCGCCAGTTGCCGGATGAGGCGCACCAGCGCCTGTCGCTCGTCGCCCTTGCCGGGTCGCGTGAAAGGAATGCCCTTCGACCGTCGGGCCGTCATATCGGTGTCCGTCTCGCCCGCTGGGCGGTCGAAACACCTTCAATCCGATGCTGCGCGATTCAACCGCCCAGCATCCGCGTGCCTTGATCAGGTGAGCCGGAGAGGCCGGCGCATCAATTCCGCGGACACCACGCCCTCCAGCGGCACGCCTAACGTCGTGTACGCATCCAGCGCATCGACGAGCAGCTTGCTTCGCTCGTGCGGCGACAACGCCCAAGCGCCGTCGCCCGTCATCAGGGCCACCCATTCGTACAGCGTGTCCCGTTCGGCGTGCAGCCGTGTTAGCCACCACGACCAGGCCGGCGCATGCACCACGCGACCTGCGGCGATGTCCTCGAGCACCGACGCCTCCAGGATGGCGTAAGCGCCGCGGTACCACTCGGTCTTCCCAGCCGCCACGGTCGGCACCGTGACCGGCTGCACGGCGTTCCAGTCGCACAACTGGCGATGTAACGCCGTCTCGCGCGCTTGTGCCTCCCGCCGCGTATCGAACTTGACCAGCAGGCTGCGCGAGAGGTCGAAGAACTCGTAGTAGCGGCGCGAGAACGCCTGCGCCCGCGACAGCGGATCGTGCGAGATCCCCACCTTCAGGATGTCCTCGTAGGCCAAGGGCAGGACGTAGAGATAGCAGGGGCCGGAACTCATCCTCGGTTCCTGAACAGGAAAAATTTGCGCTATCGACCGGTTTGGACACCTGAACCGATCCGCATTCCCAGCGCAACTGCGTGGCGCAAGCATCTGATCCCACTGCTGTCTCTGGCAGTGAGACGGCGGCCGGGTTGGCTGTTGTTGGCAGCCTCAGCCGGAAAGTGTAAAGATTTTCACCATGAGCCTCACCCCACGCCAGCAACAAGTTCTGGATTTCCTCCGCCGGCAGATCGACGCCACCGGTCTGCCCCCGACCATCCACGAGCTGATGGCCGCCTTCGGCTGGGCAAGTCCCAATGCCGCCGCCAAGCACCTGGATGCCCTGATCGCCGCGGGTGTCATCGAGATGACCGCGAACAAGGCGCGCACCATTCAGATCGTCGGTGCGCGGAAGCCATCGGACACGCTTGAACTGCCGCTGGTCGGCCGCGTCGCCGCCGGCGAGCCGATCCTGTCGGACGGCTCGGTCGAGCGCACCGTTGCCGTCGACCGCTGGGCGTTTCGTCCGAGACCGGACTTCCTCCTGCGCGTACAGGGCGACTCGATGATCGACGACGGCATCCTCGACGGAGACCTGATCGCCGGAAAGACGACGCCCGACGCCGAGGACGGCCAGATCGTCATTGCGCGTCTCGGCGACAGCGGCATCACCATCAAGCGGCTGTACCGCCGCGGCCGCACCTTGCGTTTGCTGCCGCGCAATCCGAACCACGCGCCGATCGACCCCGACCCCAGCGAAGACTTCGCGATCGAGGGGATCTACTGCGGCCTGCTGAGGCGCGGCTGACATGGGCCAAGTGTTGAGCCTGCACGAGCTGGTGTCCGCCCAGCATGTCTGGCGCGGCGAAATCGCCCGTCCATTGGACCGCGGCATCCCCACCGGCTTCGCCGAGCTGGACGAGACGCTGCCTGTCGGCGGCTGGCCCAAGGGGGCGCTGACCGAACTGCTACTCCCTGCCGACGGCATCGGCGAGATCGCGCTGCTGCTGCCGACGCTCGCCCGCCTGACCCAGGCGCAGCAGCGCGTGGTGCTGGTCGCCCCGCCCTACATCCCGTATGCGCCCGCGTGGCGCAGCGGCGGCGTGCAGTTACCGCACCTGGAAATCATCGACGCCGACCCAAAGCAGGCACTGTGGGCGTTCGAGCAATGCCTGCGCTCAGGAAGCTGCGCAGCGGTGGTCGGCTGGCCGCAGAAGGCCGACCACCATGCCCTGCGCCGGCTGCAGGTCGCCGCCGACACCGGCGCCGCACTCGGGTTCGCGATCCGCGATCGCAGGCACGCCGAACAGGCCTCGCCGGCAGCGCTGAGGCTGGAGATCCAGGTCGACCGCCAGGTGCGCATCCGCAAGTGCCGCGGTGGCAACCCGCCGGCACGCGCATTCGCGCTGCTGCAGTGACGCGCGCGCATGTTGTGGGCTTGCATCTGGCTGCCGCAGCTGGCATTGGACAGTGTCCTTCGCCGTTACCCCGAACCTGAGAAGCCGCTGGCGATCGTTGGTGGCCATCCGCAGCGCCGCGAGTTGATCGCCATCAACGACGCGGCCGCGCAGGCGGGACTGCGCGCCGGCCAGCGGATGACCCTGGCGCAGGCGATCGTCCATGACTTCGCCGTGGTCGAACACGATCCGCGCGAGGCCGAACGCTGGCAGTGCTTCCTTGCCGCCTGGGCCTACCGCTACAGCTCGCAGGTCTACGCCGGCTGGCCAGGCTGCATCCTGCTCGAGGCCGAAGGCAGCTTCAGCATCATCGGCCCGTGGCCGCAGTTCGAGGCGCAGCTGCGCGCCGACCTGCAAGCGCTGGGCTTCCGACACCAGATCGCACTGGCCCCGACGCCTCGCGCCGCACGCGTGCTGGCAAGCGTTCGCGACGGCCTCGCGGTGCTCCAGCACGAACAGCTGAGCAACGCACTCGGCAGTGTGCCGGTCCGGCGTGCCGCGCTGCCGGACGACGCCGGCGACAAGCTGCACCACGTCGGTATCCGTCAGCTGCGGCAGCTGTTCGCCCTGCCCCGCGATGGCCTGCGCCGACGTTTCGGCCAAGGCCTGCTCGACCACCTCGACCGCATGCGCGGCGATGCGCCGGAGCTGCTCGGCTACTACCGCCCACCGGACATGTTTGATCTGCGCGTGGAGCTTTCATACGAGGTCGAACAGCACCAGGCGCTGCTGTTCCCCGTCCGACGGCTCACAGCGGACCTGGCCGCTTACCTCGCCGGCCGCGACGGCGGCGTGCAGCAGTTCGTGCTGCGGCTCGAACACGAGGGCCATCCCCCGACGCCGGTCGAGGTCGGACTGCTCGCGGCCGAGCGCGACCCGGCGATGCTGTTCGAGCTGACCCGCGGCCGGCTCGAACGCGCGGAGATCCCGGCGCCGGTCGTGGCACTGCGGCTGATCGCCAGGCAACTGCCGCCGTTCGTACCGGCCGGTCGCGACCTGTTCGACGAGCAACCCGCCGGTGCCGTGCCGTGGGAACAATTACGCGAACGCCTGCGCGCGCGCCTCGGCAGTGACGCGGTCTACCGCGTCACGGAGGCCACCGACCCGCGGCCCGAGCGCGCGTGGAAACTCGACGACGACGGCAAACTCACGCCGATGCTCGACCGGCCACCGCGTCCGGCGTGGCTGCTGCCTCACCCCATCCCGCTGCGCGATCCGGCGCCACGGGTCCTGTCCGGTCCCGAGCGGCTGGAATCGGGATGGTGGGACGGCGAGGACGCAAAGCGCGACTACTACGTGCTGGAAACCTCGCTCGGCCAGCGCGCCTGGGCGTTCGCACCCGTGGACGAAACCGGCCATTGGATGCTGCAGGGCTGGTTCGCATGAACGCGCCCGCCTATGCCGAACTGCACTGCCTGTCGGATTTCAGCTTCCTGCGCGGCGCGGCGACGGCCAAGCAACTGTTCCTGCGCGCCAAGGCCTGCGGCTACAGCGCGCTGGCGATCACCGATGAATGCTCGCTCGCCGGCATCGTGCGCGCGTTCGAGGCCGCCCGCGACACCGGCGTGCCGCTGATCGTCGGCAGCGAGTTCACGCTGGTCGACGGCACCCGGTTCGTGCTGCTGGTCGAGGACCAGGCCGGCTACGAGACCCTGTGCGCACTGATCACCACCGGCCGCCGCGCGGCGAAGAAAGGCGAGTACCGGCTGACGCAAGCGGATTTCGCCCGCCCGCTGCCGGGACTCATCGCACTGTGGCTTCCCGGCAGCATTCCGGCCCCGGAACACGGGCACTGGATCCGGCGCACCTTCGCCAACGCCTGGCTCGCGGTCGAACTGCACCGCGACCGCGACGACGCGACCCGCCTGCGCGAACTGCTGGCGCTCGCCGACGACACCGGCCTGCGCCCGGTCGCCGCCGGCGACGTGCACATGGACATCAAGCGCCGCCGCGCCCTGCAGGACACGCTGGCCGCGATCCGTCATTGCGTCCCGGTCGCCGACGCCGGCGAGTACCTGTTCCGCAACGGCGAGCGCCACCTGCGCAAGCGCGACGTGATCGCAAAGGCCTACCCGCCCGAACTGGTCGCCGAAACCGTCGCGATCGCGGCGCGCTGCACGTTCCGCCTCGACCAGTTGCAGTACCGCTATCCGAAGGAACTCACCCCCAACGACGAGACGCCGGCCTCGTGGCTGCGCAAGTTGACCGAAGACGGCATCCGCTGGCGCTGGCCGCAGGGCGAGACGCCCAAGGTGCGCAAGCTGATCGAGCACGAACTTGAACTGATCAGCGAACTCCAGTACGAGGCGTACTTCCTCACCGTCCACGATCTCGTCCGCTACGCCCGAAGCGTCGGCATCCTCTGCCAGGGCCGCGGCTCGGCGGCGAACTCCGCGGTGTGCTTCGCGCTCGGCGTGACCGAGGTCGATCCGACCCACATGCAGTTGCTGATGGAGCGCTTCATCAGCAAGGAGCGCAACGAACCGCCGGACATCGACATCGACTTCGAGCACGAGCGCCGCGAGGAAGTCATGCAGTACATCTACAACAAATACGGCCGTGACCGCGCCGCCCTGACCGCCAACGTGATCTGCTATCGCGGCCGTAGCGCTGCCCGCGACGTCGCCAAGGCATTGGGCTTCCCGCTCGACCAAGTCAACGCGCTCAGCGACTGCTTCGACTGGTGGCAGTCCGATGCGCCGCCGGCGGAACGGTTGATCGAAGCCGGCTTCGATCCCGACACCCCGATCATGCGCCGGCTGATCCACCTGACCGGCGAATTGCTCGACCACCCGCGCCATCTTTCGCAGCACGTCGGCGGGTTCGTGATCTCCGACGCCCCCCTCACGAGCCTGGTACCGACCGAGAACGCGGCAATGGCCGACCGCACCGTCATCCAGTGGAACAAGGACGACCTGGACGTGCTCGGTCTGCTGAAAGTGGACTGCCTCGCGCTCGGCATGCTGACCTGCGTGCGCAAGGCGCTTGACCTGCTGCGCGCGCACCGCGGCCGTGACCTGACACCGGCGACGATCCCCGCCGACGACCCGGCCACGTACGCCATGATCCAGAAGGCTGACACCGTCGGCGTGTTCCAGATCGAATCGCGCGCGCAGATGTCGATGCTGCCGCGGATGAAGCCGAAGGTCTTCTATGACCTCGTGATCGAGGTCGCGATCGTCCGCCCCGGGCCAATCCAGGGAAAAATGGTCCATCCCTACCTTCGCCGCCGCCAGGGACTGGAGCCGGTCACCTACCCATCCGAGGATCTGCGCGAGGTGTTCGAGCGCACGCTCGGGGTGCCGCTGTTCCAGGAACAGGTGATGAAACTGGCGATCATCGCCGCCGGCTACACGCCCGGCGAAGCGGACCAGCTGCGCCGCTCGATGGCAGCGTGGAAGCGCCACGGCGACATGGAAGTCCACCACCAGCGCATCACCGAAGGCATGCTCGCGCGCGGCTACACGCCCGAGTTCGCGGCGCAGTTGTTCGAACAGATCAAGGGCTTCGCCAGCTACGGCTTCCCCGAGAGCCACGCCTGCTCGTTCGCGCTGATCACCTACGTCTCCTGCTGGCTCAAATGCCATGAGCCGGCCGCCTTCACCTGCGCCCTGCTCAACGCGCAGCCGATGGGGTTCTACAGCGCCAGCAGCCTGCTACAGGACATCCGGCGACATGGCGTCGAGATACGCGAAGTGGACGCCACGCGCAGCGACTGGGACAACACCCTCGAAGGCGGTACGCCGGGTGGCGAGCAGCCGGCGATCCGGCTGGGGTTTCGACAGATCAAGGGCTTTGCCGAGGAGGCCGGCCACCGCATCAGCGCCGCACGCCAGCAGCGCCCCTTCACCAGCGTCGCAGACCTGTGCGTCCGCGCGGCGCTGGACGACCGCGCTTCGTCGCTGCTGGCGGAAGCCGGCGCGCTGAAGTCGCTGATCGGCCACCGCCATGACGCGCGCTGGGCCGTCGCCGGCCTCGAACCGCAGCGACCGCTGTTCGACCACAGTCCCGAAGAGGCCGAAGTCGCGCTGCCTGTTCCCACGACCGGCCAGGACGCAGCCGCCGACTACCGTAGCCTCGGCCTGACTCTGGGTGCCCATCCGGTCTCGCTGCTGCGCGAGCGGCTGCGCCGCGAACGCTGCCTGGGCAGCGTCGACCTGCAGACCCGCAAGCACGGCAGTCGTTTGCGCGCGGCGGGCTTGGTCACCATGCGCCAGCGACCTGCGACCGCCAGCGGTGCGGTGTTCGTCACCCTGGAGGACGAAGGCGGCGTCATCAACGTCGTAGTCTGGCGCGATCTCGCCGAACGCCAGCGCCGGGAACTGGTCGGCTCCCGCCTGCTCGCCGTGGACGGGAAGTGGGAACGGGTCGACGGGGTCGAGCACCTGATCGCCAGCCGCCTGCACGACATGACGCCGTTGCTGGGAACGCTGGAGACTCGGTCGCGGGATTTCCGTTAGGACGTCAGCATTTCCCAGCGATCGGGGCGGAACGGCATCCGCGTCGTGACCGTCAGCCCGCAGGGCACCGAATTGGCGACGGCATGCAGCTGCCGCAGATACGGCTGACGTACGTTGCGGTGTTCGGCAGGCGCATCTTGAAGCGGGACGTAATGCGCCCCGCTCAGGTCGGGTGCGGCGACCAATGCGAGGCCCAATTCGGTACTGCGATCGTAGGTGCACAACATCATGGCCTCCGCGGCGTCAGGTTCCGGTCTCCATAGACCGGTCATGGTCAGTACTTGATAAGCGGCCGCGTCCCGCTGTCGACCGGGAACCGTGGCGGCATGAAATTCTCCACGCGCCGCCATACAAAAGCGGCGCGAATCCGCGCCGCTTTCGGCGATGCGCATCAAGCAGAAGGTTGACCGCGCTCTATACTGGACTCGCTTCCCGTAGGCATCGCGCCTACAGGCCTCCGCCCGCCCCTGCGGCGGCTGGAGCCGACCTTGCGTCGGCGTTGCGGTCGTTACCCGCCTCATCGTGTTGTCCCCACGGTCCGCGCCTGCGACCGCCTAGCCTCTACTCCCTGAATACCGGGAGGAACAGACGCTGTATCCGCCGCCGTCTCTCCGACGATTCGGGGAGCGACGCGCACTGTCCGATCCATCGGCGCGAGCACCGCGTCGCCCCGGATCCTGTCCCGTGGAGCCTCTCCCCACGGGGGTGTGCTCCCTCTACCCGGAGAAAGCACATGACGACAGACCATCCACGTTCCCGCCCGTCTTCGGGTTCGAACGCAGAGGAAAGAAAAGCCTGGGCCAGCTTCTACGCCCGGGTGAGCAAAGAGTCGACGCTGGCGGCCGAAGTCGTCGCCCAGCTCGACAGGGATCCGGAACTCAAACGCGCGCATCTGGCGCTGTTCCTGTGCTGCAGGGAGTCCCTGCGAACCCACAAGGTTCGCGAGGAACGCAATCGTCGCATCGCCCAGGCGGTGCGCTGGCTCTTCCGTCTCGTGTTCGTAGTGCCGCTCAGGTTGCTGGCCGGTGGCATGGCGCGCGGCACGGATATCGCGCTCGCCTCGCTGCTTCTGGAGGCGAAGCAGGAACCCGCGGTCCGGCACGTCAAGCCGCCCGTACGCAAGAAGTCTTCGGCCACCGACAAGGCAACGCCCGATCGGCAGTCCGCGCAAGACACCGGCTGACGCCGGCCAAGAGAACGCTCACGCACCCCAAGCCGGTATCCGGTGGTGCGTGATGCGTTCGCCCTCACATCGCAACCAACGCGATCTGCAATCGCTTCATTCGCATGCGACCGCTCCTGGCCGCGTGTCGATACCGCTTGTGCAGCATGTTCCGGCGCCCCATGGCGCAGCTGCCGTCCGCCGCCACCGCGGCGGGTCCCGGAACCGTTGTACCCCGGTGGGGCCTTCGCGCCCTGTCGGGCGGATGCCCCTGTTTCCGTCCGGAGCGTCCTGACTGTCAGACAACCCACCCATCCGTCTCCCGAGGGGCGCTCCCCTTTCTGGAGTCACGAACATGGGTATGGATGTATATGGCAACGCCCCGATCTCCGAACGCGGCCAGTATTTCAGAAACAACGTCTGGTGGTGGCATCCGCTCTGGACCTACTGCGAGTCCCTCGCTCCTGAGCTCATTCCGGGCAACAACCTCGGGCACTCCAACGATGGTTGGGGGCTAAACCGCCGCAAGGCACGCTCACTGGCAGACAAGCTGGCCGCGGCAATCGCATCCGGACACGCGCGCGCGTACGCCGAGAAGTACGAGCAACGCCGCCGCTCCCTGCCGCTGGAACCGTGCGATATCTGCGCCGGCACCGGTCATCGCGCAAACCCGCCCGAGATCGGCCCCGGCCCGCTGCTCTGCAACGGCTGCAAAGGCGCAGGCAAGGTCCAGGCGTTCGAGTCGCACTACCCCTTCTGCGTCGAGAACGTAGCGGAGTTCGAAGCCTTCCTGCGCGACTGCGGCGGCTTCCAGATCTGTTGAATCGTCTCTGTCTCCTGCAAGCACCGGTGCTGCGTCCCTTTCGGCGCGGCACCGGCCGACGCACGGACGTCATCGTGCGCATCCGACCGATGCGCGATTCGCAACACCTGTTCAGTCCACGAGGGCTTGCCCTCGTGGCGGGCCCTCCTTTTTTTAGGAGCCCGCACATGAACCGCGAAACCCTCCGCGCGCTGCTGCCATCCCTGGTCGCCGACCATCTCCCGCGCAACGTCGGCAACATCCACTACCGCGTCTACGACGGCCACGCCCACATCTCGCCGATCGGGCTGCATATCGATCCGCAACCATTCCAAGGCACCGTCATCGCCAAGACCGACGAGGCGCTGATCATCAAGACCGGCAGAATCTCGTTTGCCGCCGTCGACAGACACCTGGCCACCGAAGATCCCGAGCCGGGCACCAAGGTGCAAGTGGTTCCCTATGCGCGGCGCGATTTCAGTGGCGAACGCATCGACAAACCCATCGAGGAGACGCAGCACATGGAGGACGGCCGCAGCTACACCGTGAGTACCGTCGTCCTGGGCCGCCGCATGATCAAGCTGCCGCTGCCAGAGGCCCGTTGCCCCGAGTTGGCCGACCTCATCCACCAGGTGGAAGAACTGCCCGCACCCGACGGGTTCCGCACGATCGCGAACATGCTGGCGGACGCGAACGCCCGCGACTTCTCGAGCGTCGATCCGGCACCGGCTGGGATCATCGACACCCCGCCGGCAATCATCTTCCACGTGAGCACCGTCAAGTACGCGGGGCAGGCGGCCATCGTCTACGACCGAGGCCTGGATCTGTATGTCGTGGAGCTCCGCCGAGACGGAGACGTTCATCGCCGCGTCGATCAGATCGACTTCACCTCACTAGCAGCAACCCTGGAAGACCTGATCGACGACGGCAGCTGGCGTCGCATCCAGGTGGTTGAGCTGGGCCGCAAGGCGAAGCGGACGCTGCATTGATCGACACGGTCGGTTCGGCTCCTCAGGCATGTCTGGGGGCCGGACCGCTTCCGCGCATCACCGGGACGAATCATGGCCGACGCCTGCCCAGTTCGGCCGATCCAGACCGCCCTTTCGCATGGCGCCACCGTGTGGCGTCTTGTCGCGTTCCATGGCGTCTTCCAAACTGCGATCACGTCCTGCCTGCTCCTCTGCGAGCGGCGGTCCGGCCAAGTCCGGCGTCGCGGTCGATACCCGCCCACGTCCGATTGTTGTCTTGCCATCCCTACGGGAGCGCCCGCTCCCGTGCAGTTGCGTTCCCATTTCACATGGAGAACGCCAATGACGCTGTACGCAAACATGTCCCGTCAGGATCTCATCGATCAACTGCTTGCACCGCGCCGCGCGAGCGAACGCAATCGCCAGTCGCTGCTGGCCGAACGCCTCGGCATCGCGCGGGAAATCTTGCTGAGAGACCTTTCCAGCCGTCTCACCGAGGCACCCTGCCTGTCGTCGCCGGATCTGGTCCGCCAATGGCTGTCGCTCTACTTCCTCGGCAAGGAACGCGAGGTCTTCGTTGCCTTGTTCCTGGACACGCATCATCGGTTGATCTGTGCCGAAGAGCTGTTTCAGGGCACGATCGATTTCACCGAAGTCCATCCGCGCGAGGTCGTCAAACAGGCCTTGCGACACAATGCCGCGGCCGTTTGCGTGGCTCACAACCACCCGAGCGGAAACCCAGAGCCCAGCGCCGCAGACCGCGCCATCACCATGCGGCTCAAGCAAGCGTTGGCACTGGTCGACGTACGCCTGCTCGACCACTTCGTGGCCGGGGCCGGCAAGACCGTCTCCCTCGCTGCGCGGGGGTGGGTGTAGCCGCGACTTTCCGGGCCGGCCGCTCCCCCGGGGCGCATGCCTTCCGTCGCTCCGTCCTGGACGGATGAACGCGATTCCAGCGTTCCACGCGGTCCGGCCCGTGACGGCCCGGACTGCCCCTTGGGCAGGCTGAGCCGGGCCCAGTGGATGCGCGCTCGCAACTGCGGCCAGACGTCCGTCCGCCCGATGCGTGGCCCGACGCGCAGCCGCCGAAGCGGCCGCGCCCGGGGAGCACGCTGCCGAGCGAGACACTGCGCCTGGCTTAACCGCGCCGGTGTCATCCTGAAGTCGACCGGCAGGCCGTACCTGCCGTTCCCCGCCGGGGCATATCGCCCCGGTGGGGTGCGTGTGCCCTTCCTCAGCCCTGGAAGGAGCAGTGCCATGTCCGATGCATACTTTTGCGGTTCTTCGACCGGTGCACCACCGGATCACGACGCCCCTCGTACCGATCGAGGACGCGGCCGGGGTCCGCAGCCCGCATGCGTTGCGGAAGGAGGCGATCCCGATGCGTGACGTCCCTCCGGAGAACTTGTCCCAGTTTGGCGAGCTGCTCGCTGCGATCTCGCTGCGGCACCTCTGCCCGGACACCCGACGCAAACTGCTGCAGAACGCCCTTTCCGTGCACGCCTACCCGCACGATACGGGCGGCCTGGTCTACGTCGGCTCGCCCGGGTACGCGGTGCCTGCCGAGCCGGATCTCGCCAAGGTCTTCGCCCTGGCGGTTCGCGCCAAGATCGTCTGGCTGATGTTCGACCCCGACGCCGGCATCGTCGATGGCCTGCCGCTGTTCGGCGACGACGGCGGAGAGCAGACCATATGAGCCGGCACGTCGTACGCAGCGTCCGGCAAGATGCGCCGGTGTACGTGGTGGCTGGCTACGACCGTCCCCTGCACTCGCTCTACCTGCAGGTCTGGGAGGATCCCGACGCCCACAGTCGTCTCGACAACGTCGTGATTTATGCGAGTCACCTCGACCCGCGCCGCGACTGGTCGGACATCGACAGCGTCGTCGATGCATTGGCCGCGCTTTCAGTCCCGGTGCCGGGCACATTCATCGACGCCATCGCGGAGGACCAGGTCCTGCGCCGCGGCAACCATCTCCGGTGCCACCCGCCGATGATCGCCTGACCGCCGCACGCCGAGCTCCAACTCGCTGTTCCCCATAGCGCCGCGCCTCCGGGCCGGCGCTTTTTCATTGGAGGTTCCCATGTCCAGTACCACGCAACCCGAGCGCGCGGTCCGGCTGAAGCCGGACCGGCACTGCTACGTCCTCCCCGCCGGTGAGGGCTACTCGTGTCTGGGATACAACAACGCCCGCGACCACGCCAACCAGATCGCGCAGCTGATGAAGCGCCCTGAACTTGCTTTCGCCGAGGGCGATTACGCCGCGCTGGCCGGCTACGACAGGTATCGCGCCGCCGTGGCCGCCTGGGGCCGCTCCCGCTACAGCCTGCGCACCTACTTCGATCCGGGCACCGTGCCGAAGGTGCGGAAGATCCTGGAGGCCTACCGCCGATCCCGGAACACGCTGCGCCTGGTGCTCGGCAATTCCAACACCGGCACCGCCTGGCTCGAGGAACACGACGTCGTCGGCACCATCGGCCGGTCTACGGGCTGGCTCAAGGTGCCGCTGCTGATCCACCCCGGAGAACACGGCGGCTCCGCCATCCTGACGGCGAACATCCTGTGCATCATCGACTGGCGCAGCGGCGACACCGTCTATCGGCATCCGGCGTATCTGATCCCGAACCTGCTGATCCAGCCGACGGGTGAAGAGACGCTGCCATGGTGCGTGACCCACCAAGGCGCTGACGTCGCGCGGTTCCACGACATCGGCAAGGCCGGTGCGTACGTGGCTTTCATGCGGGGCGCGACGATCGAACCTCGGGAGTTCCACTGACCGTCCGATCCCCCTTCCCGCACGGGAGGGGGATCACGCACAGCCTGCGGCACCCCGGCTTGATGCTCAGAGATACGAAGGCGGCAGGCCGCATTGCTCGCCTACCGCCTGGGACGCATGCACAGCCAGGCCGGCTTCATCCGCAAGCGCCCAGCAGCGTCTGAGCGCATCCCAGGCCTCCTGGCGTGTCATGCCGTGGTCGCGCACCAGTTGATCGAGAATCCAAGGCCGGACGCGGGAATGGTGCGCGCTCGATGGCGTGCCGACGCTCACGATCTCGCCTTCACCGCATGCGGCGCGAAGCGCCCCCACGCCGGCATCGCGCTCGTCAACTCCGCGCGGTCCTGCCCAGGTCATGGGCTCTCCGATGCGCGGGAGCGGTTGGTCCGTGCGAGACCCTTGCAGGGCCATGTAGCCCTCGTCATCCAGAACCAGCGCGATGTCGCGGTCGAAGATGACCAGCGCCTCTTCGGAGTCTGGCGCCTGCGCGGCGAGCCGGAAACAGCCATCACGCAGAAGAACGTGCCCCGACATCAACGCCTGAAGAACCGCACCGGGCACCCGATCGTGCCTCGGCATGATGCGCACTAAAGGTTCGAGTGCGGGATCGAGTGCGCTCGGGTTCGGGGCCGGTGTGAAGACCAGTTCGACCCGTTCGGGCAGGCGCCAGCCCTCGGCCTCGGCGATCGCCCGGAACGTGGCCTCATCGACCTGCATGTCGAATCGCACCACCCCGTCGAACTCGTAGACATTGCCGACACCAAGCCGATGCGGCGCAAAGCGCGCATTCCACTCGTCGGCCAGCGGCCGAAGCTCCGCCACGGGTACCCCGCCCTCGACGGCGACGAAGCGAGGATCGTCGGTGTATCGCGCAAGCGTCGCGGCGGCATCTGTCCGGAACTGGAAGGCGAAGCGCGGATCGGGATCGCGGACGATGCGCACGCCGATGTAGTTTCGTCCTTCCCCCGCTTCCAGCTTCCTGGCGAGCGCCAGGGCGGCCTCGTGCGCGGCCTCGGGGGGATTGGCGTTCATTTCCCTTCGCATGGCGGTGTCCGGGTCCACCCAATCCCTGTTGGACGCTGGCGGCTGGTCCGGATAAGGCGCCGGCGGCGCCGTCAGGATCGTGGCGAAGCCCGATGCCTCGATGCTCGCCCCGATGGGGAGCCGGCGTGCGTCCGGGCTCGGGGCTTCGGCCTGCGCCGACGCGGCAAGGACCGCGAGCAGGACCAGGGACAGCGCTCCCGGACCGACGGGCATGCAGGTAGGCCGCCGGTTGTGTCGATGTTCGCCAGCAGTAGGAACGTTCATGTCTGAAAGACCTTGGGCAACGGTAAGGGGAGAAACGTGCGACCTGGCGAGTCGGGGTTGCCCATGACCAGCTACGCATCCACACAAGCGCCGACCGGCTCCGAACCCGTTGCCATCGCGTCCAGGTCGATCACCCCGTCGGCCATCGCCGCCAGTTCCGGCGCCTGCGAAATGAAGTACTCGCGCGCGTACCCACCCAGTTGCAGCACTTCGCGCTTCATCGCCATCCACATCCGCTTGCGCTCCGGGTCCAGCGCGCCATCCGCCTCGTCCGAGAACAGCGTCTCGTAGCGGCTCCCGCCCTGTTGCGCGAGGTACAGCGCGACCGCACGGGTCAGACACGCATCGATCCAGACCCGTTCGCCGCCGCTGACCAGCGCCACCGGCTTGGACTGCCCAGCATCGGCATCGTGCACCTCGATCTCGAACCCCTCGCGCGCCTCGCCCTTGGCGGTCGCGACCAGTGTGTGGATCGACAGCGTGAACCGCGGGCCATAGCATGCCAGCAGCAGTGCGTTGGCCAGGCCTGCCAGCGCCGGCCCGGCATCGTCGATGGCCAGCGCGATCAGCCCATCGTTCCCCATGCAGCGCGCGAACAGGGCCCAGACGCCCAGCGCGTCCTCGACGCAGGCCACCCGATGGCGCAGCGCGCGCGCCCGCCGGCACTGCGTCCGCAATTGCACATCCAGCGCTCGCAGCGTCTCGGCATCCCGCAGCGCCGCCGCGTGTGCGCGCTGCGCCGCCTCGGAGGCCGCCCGAGCCTCCGCCAGCGTCGCTGCGCTCTGCTCGAGCCGCGCCTGCGGCCACGGCGCCGGCAACGCGCGCAGCGCATCGTCGAGCGCATCGAGCGCGCCGCGAAACTCCGCCGCCTGTTGTCGCCGCTGCTCGGCGATCGCCTGCCGCGCGGACGCGATCCTGGCCTCCTCGTCGCGCTCGTCGGACGACGCGCCCGGGCGCTCGCCTTCCAGCGCAGCCAGCGCCTGCTCCACCTCCCTGAGCGATCCCTGGGCGTGCTCCACGTCCGGCGCGCGTGCCGCCAGCGCCGTGAGCCGCCGCACCCGCGCCCGCGCAAGGTCGCGGGCGTGCTCGGACCACGCCAGCACGTCGCCCGCCGGCGACAGCGCCTCCACACGCGCCCGCAGAGACGCCTGTTCCTCCGCCAGTTCCCGCCGCGTCGCCGCCAGGCGATTCACCTGGACCTGCGCGCCGGGGATCAGCGCCTTGGCACGATGCGCGTCCCCCAGCAGTTGGCAGCACCCCTGCAGGTCGGACCCAGCGCAGGGCACCTGCGCGGTCAGCCCGAACCGCCGCTGCAGATCCTCCGCCCGCAGCGCGGCCTGTCCGGCCGCCTGCTCGATCTCCGACTGCCGGGCATCGTTGCGGGCCAGCGCCTGCCGCGCCGTCTGCCAGTCCTGCAGCCTCCCGCGCGCCTGCGCCACGCCCTCTTCGCGCAACGCCTCCACCCGCTCGGCGAGCGCAAGCCGGCACACGGCCCGGCGCACCGCCGGCCCTTCCCGAAGCGTGCGTCGCAGACCGTCGACCTGCCGCGCCAGCTCCGACGCCCGCGCCTGCACCCTGGCCGCCCGCTGCGCGACCCGCCGCCTCAGCGCTTCCTGGCGCTCCGACTCGCGCTGGTCCTGCGCGTCCAGCGCGCCGATCGCCGCCCGTCCCTGCGCGATGAGCGCGGCGCGCTGCGCCTGCAGGCGCTCGCGCTCCCGCCCCACGCCCTCGGCCTGTCGTTGCTCGGCGACGCACGCGGCGTGCGCCTGCTGTACGTGGCTCAACGCCACGGCCGCGCCCTCGCAACGCACGACGCAATCGGCGAGCCGCGCCGGGGCGTCGGCCACCCGCTGCCGCGCGTCCTCCAGCCGCCGGACTTCCCGATCCTCCCCGCCCGCCTGCTGCCGCAGCACCGACAACCCGGTCTTGAGCAGACGCACCGTCTCGGTGGCACGCTGCCCCCAGATCCGCAGTTCGCCCTCACCCAGCAGATCGCCCAGCAGTTCCTTGACCTCGGCATTCCGGTACCGGCTGATCGCCCGTTGTCCCTGCGCGGAAAAGGCGGACGCGAAGAACGTCTCCGGGCGTCCGCACAGCGACGCGACGCAGCGCGCATACGTCTCCACCTTCCCGTCGGACACCGTGCCCTCATCGAGCGTGACCGGCATCCAGCGCCCACCATCGTCGGAGAACAGGTACGCCTCTGTCCTGCGCCGACCACTGCAGCGGATGACGATGTGGGAGCGATATCGGACTGTTCCCTGAGACCAAACCAGTTCCTTCTCGTTCTCCGGGAGGTACACGTGATCGTAGTAGCTAAACCCGCCGGCGCCCGCCGAGGACGCCCGCGACGGCAGCGCCAGGTATGGATGCAAGTTGTCGAGGATCGTGGTCTTGCCGCGGCCGTTGCAGCCGACCAGCGCGACCAAGGCGGCATTGCCGGCAAGGCGGTCCAGGTCGAGCGAAAGCTCCTCGCGTCCGAGACCATCACGGATGCCCCGGAAGCCCCGGAGCCTGAGCAGGTGCGGCGTCATGGCGCGTCCCTCCCTGTGCTGGCCTCCAACGTCGCGCGGCTTTGTGCCACATCAACGCCCTCGCCACGAGGTGACTGGCGCGGCGCCGAGAGCGCATGCGCGAGATGCCGTGCATACGTCGAAACCGCGCGCCAGTACGAGGCCATCGGCGCCTTCCGGCGCCGCCACGCGATCTCGGCCTCGGCGTCGGCCTGCGCACGCAGTTCGCGCAACACGCGCTCGATCCGCGCACGGTCGGCAGCGGGCAGCGCCCGCAATGCCCGACCTGCCGGCAGCCGCAGAAGCGGATTGATGTAGCCCATGGCTTTGCCCTGTCGGGAAAGATTTACCTTCGCGACGATGTGCGTGCCATCAACCCCCTGGCGCCGGCGGACGTGTGGGGCAAACTCGGGTCAAGGCGAGCCAAACGCTGTCGGTCAGACGCTGGCAAAATTCTGGGAGAAAGTGCCCTGCGGCATTGACGGGGTGATGCTCCTGACGCAGTACAGGTGGCTCGAAACGAGCGGCCAATGGACTCTGCCGTTGTCGCGATGACGCTACTTATTAGGAAGCAGAAGCATAGAGTCCGGATCCGACGGCGCGTGCCGAAACCAAGGCCGTCGCCGTCAACCTGGACGAGCGACCGGCCGAGGCCTTCCCTCGCGCGAGCCGTCCGATGCGATACGCATCTTTGCCCTGCTCGGCGCCGGGGCACCAGCGTCGCTGGAATCCACACGCGGACCGCTTGACTGGTGCGAACGGACAAGTCCTCTGTGAGTCGACGAGCATAAGCGCCACATCAATGGTGCGGACGTGGCAGAAGTGCGGCAGACGATGTGGACGGCATGCTTGGCTATCAGCGGCGCGACTCCAAGTCTGTGGGTGCGACCTGCATCCGGATGACGGCCTTGATGACGCGCCCCTCCTCGAAGTCGGCCACGGCGCGGTCCAGTTCGTCGAGCTCGTAGAAGCGGATGAGCCTGTCGAAGGGAAACAGTCCGGCCAGGTGCAGCGCGATCAGCTGCGGGATGAGTATCCCCGGCACGCTGTCGCCTTCCTGGACGTATTCGAGGGATCGCCCCGCGGTCATGACCGACCAGGGGATCTCGAGCGTCGGCGTCGACGGCACCGCGAGCAGGAGGCATCGGCCGCGCGGCATCAGTGCCGCCATAGCGTGTTCGATGACGTCGTTTCGCCCGGTGGTGTCGATGCTGTAGTGCAGGCCCTGGGCGCAGATGTCGTCCAGGATGTGGCGGCTCACCTCGCCCTCGCCGCTGAGCAGGCCGTGTGTCGCGCCGAGCTGCATCGCCTGTCCCAATCGCTGCTCGTTGATGTCGATGGCGACAATGGGCAGGCAGCCGGCCGCCTTGGCCGCCATCACCGCGGCGAGCCCGACCGGCCCGACGCCGAAGACGCCGATGCCTTCGCCGGCGGCCGGGCGAAGGACGTTGATCACGGCGCCCGCGCCGGTCTGCATTCCGCAGCCGAGCGGGCCGAGCCGCTCGAGCGGCACGTTCTCGGTGATCTTCACCACATTGCTTTCGTGCGCGATGCAGGCGGTCGCCAGCGACGATTGCCCGAAGAATCCTCCGTTGACGGGATGGCCCGCCGCGTCCCGGCACGGAAACGAACCGTCCGCACGCGGGCCGGGCAGGTTGAGCGGCCACATCTGTCGGCAATACGACGGATGTCCCGAACGGCATTGATCGCAGACGGTGCAGCTGGCCGGACAGAGGACGACCCGGTCGCCGGGCGCGACCGCCGTCACCGCCGGACCTACCGCGGCGACGATGCCGGCGCCTTCGTGACCCAGCACGCTCGGAAACGGGATCGGGAAGTCGCCGTCGCGGGCCGCGAGATCGGTATGGCACAGCCCGGTCGCGACGAGTTCGACGAGGACTTCGGTCGGCCGAAGGTCGTGTTCGTCGATGTCCAGCAGTTCCAAGCCGAAGGCCTCCCGCGCCTGGCGAACGACCGCGGCCCTAGCGCGCATGGCCGGCGCCCGCCTCGTCCGCAGCCGCCGACGTCATGCCGGTGACCGCCTTGAGCATCGCGAGCTTCTCTTCGGTATGGGGCGGGTATTTCAGGTCCGGGTCGTCGACGAAGGGCCGGTCGAGCACGCTCTTGAAATGAGAGAACGCGCGGAAACCCGCTTCCCGGTGGTAGCTGCCCGTGCCGCTGTCGCCGACGCCCCCGAACGGCAGGTCGCCGTTGGCGACGTGCATGAGCGCATCGTTGATGCAGCCGCCGCCGAAGGAGACCTCGGTCAGCACCTTGTCCTTGATGGCTTCGCTCTCCGTGAAGAGATACAGCGCAAGCGGCTTCGGCCGCGCCTTGATGCGGTCGACGACGTCGTCGATCGTGTCGTAGACGAGCACCGGCAACACCGGGCCGAAGATTTCCTCCTGCATCACCGCATCGTCCCAGTCGGCGCGGACGACCGTCGGCACGATGATGCGCGCGTCCACGTCGTGCTCGCCGCCCAGCAGCACCTTGTCCGGCTCGATCAGTCCGACGATGCGCGCCGCATTGCGGCGATCGACGATCCGCGCGTAGTTGCCGCTCGCCACGTCGTAGCCGATCCGGGCCAGTTCCTCGGCGATCCGGTCCAGCACCTGCCGCTCGACGCTGCGATGCACGCACAAATAGTCCGGCGCGATGCAGGTCTGTCCGGCATTGAGGAACTTGGCCCAGACCAGGCGGCGAACGGCGACGTCGAGCCTGGCGTCGGCCTCCACGATGGCCGGGCTCTTGCCACCCAGTTCCAGGATCACCGGGGTCAGGTGTTTGGCGGCGGCCTGGTAGACGATCTTCCCGACGGGCACGCTGCCGGTGAAGAAGATCACGTCGAACTTCTCCGCGAGCAGTGCCGTCGTTTCGGGGATCCCGCCCTCGACGACCGCCAGGAAGCGCGGATCGAACGCCTCGCGCAGCAGACGCGCGATCAGGCCGCTGCTGTGTGGCGTGAGCTCGCTGGGCTTGAGCACGACCGTGCAGCCGGCGGCGATCGCCGCGACGATCGGCGTCAGCGTCAGCTGGTAGGGATAGTTCCACGGCCCGATGACTAGGCTCACGCCCAGCGGCTCTGGAACGATGTAGCTCTGGCCCGGCGAGTTCAGCAGGTCGGTCGCCACCGGCCTGTGCCGCGTCCAGTCCGGCAACTGCCGCAGGGCGACGTCGATCTCGTCGTAGACGACGTAGAGCTCGGTGATGAAAGTGTTGAAACGGCCCTTGCCGTAGTCGGCGTCGATGGCCTCTTCGAGCGCCGTCTCGTTGCGCTGGATCAGCGATTTCAGCGTCTCGAGCTGCGCACGACGGAACTCGACCGGCTTGGTGTGGTTGGTGTTGAAGAACGCGCGCTGGGCTTCGATGATGTGCTTCATGGCGATGGGCTCGGTTGGGGAGTGTGCGGCGTGGAAACGGCGGCGCGGCCGCCGGTACCCGGTCGAACTCAGGGATGGCCGGGGGCGGTGCGGTCGGTCGCCGAACGCCTGCGGGCGCCACGCAGCCGGACGACCTGGACGGTCGCGCCGATCAGGAACAGCACGAAGCACGCGCCGATCGCGGCCACGAGCCTTGGATCCTCCGGCCCGGTGAAGAGGGGCGACGACGCGGGCACGCGGGTGAACGTCTCGGTGAGGCCGGGAATCATGTGGAAGAAGAAGGTCGTCGAGTAGGCGACCGTTTCGACGTATCGACCGATGCCGCTCGAGAAGCGGTCGCGCCCGGCGACGTAGGCCACCGCCAGGACCAGGAGCGTCACGACGCCAAGCGCGTGCGGCGGGCCGAACTCCCCGTGGCGGAAGATGAAGAATCCGGTCGCGCAGGTGGCGATGGTGAGCCAGATGTAGGCGACGCCCGCCCTGCTCCGGGGGCCGATCCCGCCGTGCCTGACGAACGCCGCGATGCCCGCGGCGACGGCGGCCAGGCTGATCAGGGTATGGAAGAAACCGAAGGGTGTGATGCCGGACATGGGAACTCCTTGTTGCTCGCCTTGGGGTTGGGATCGATTGCGGAGGAGCCGGCTCGCCCGCGCGCGCTCGAGCCGGGCCGGAAGCGCCAGGCGGCCAGGCACGCGTACAGCGCCACCAGGACCGACAGATTCACGATCTGCGGCAGGGTCTCGGACACGGACGCGCCCATCTGGTTGACCTTGACCAGCGCGTTGACGCCGGGCGTGGTGGGCAGCAGCTTCGCCAGGGCGGCCAAGGCCGGCGGCGTGGACGTCAGCGGCCAGGTCAGGTTGGACAGGGAGAACAGGACGATCGAGGTGCCGATGACGAACTGGAACGCGTGCTCGCGGCGCGAGAAGAAGCTGCCCAGGAACAGGCCGAACGTCAGGATGGCGGCCACGTACAGGGGCGCGACCACGGCCAGCGCCGCCGGGTTGCCGCCGCGCGGGTAGTCCTGCACCCAGAAGGTGAAGCCGGCGTAGTACAGCAGCGCCGGCAGCCCGATGCAGGCGAAGCCGGCGAGCATGCCGGTCCACTCGGCGAACCGGTAGCGCAGGCGCCTGCCGCCGTTGCGCTGCCGGCGGCCGCCGAGGATCACCCCGGTGCCGACCACGAGCGTCTGATGCACGATGATCTCGGCCACGCCGGGCACCATCCCGCTGCCGTAGCCTTCGCGCGTGTTGAACAGGGGGCGTTGGATCAGGGCGACGGGCGGCGCCTCCCGCCGGTGTCCGAACCGGCGGCCGTCGGCGGCCGCGTCCGCGGCCGTCGCGCCGGCCACTTCATGGACGGCCGCCACGACGCTGCTGCCGCGACCGAGGTAGGCGCCGTTGGCGAGCACCGCCAGGCGGGCGGTCGTCCCCCGGGCGACATCCCGCTCGAAACCGTGGGGAATGACCACGATGCCCTCGTACCGCCCCCGCTCCAGGCCTCGCCGGGCGGCGGCCACGGACGGCTCGACGCCGGCGATGCGGACGGTGCGGACCGCGTCCAGGCGCCTGACGAATCCGCGCGACATCGGTCCGTGGTCCTGGTCCACGACGGCCACGGGAAGATCCATTGTCACTTCGTGCCGGTACGCGGCGGGATAGAAGACCGAGTACAGCACCACCGCCCCGATCATCGTGGCCGTGGCGTAGCGGTCGGCGAAGACATCGCGCAGGGCCTGCCGCAGCGCCATGAGGAACCCGCTCACGACATCACCTGTCCGTGCCCGGCGTCGCGCAGCAGCCGTCGCGCGCCCAGGACGCCGGGCACCACGCAGAACGCGGCCAGCGCCAGCAGCCAGCGGGCCGAGTCGATCGCCGGGGACCCGATGTCAAGCTGCTGGGCCTGCAGCTTGAGGTAGGCCGTCAGCGGCAGCAGCGCGTTCCAGACGCGGGCGAACACGGGCGCGCCGGTGATCGGGAAGGCGGCGCCGGAGAACGCCAGCGCCGTGCCGACGTAGAGCCCGCTCAGCGAGAGCGCGATGCCCATGTCGCGCACGACGCCCACGAACAGCAGGGCGACGCCGGCGCTCGCCAGGTACAGCCCGAGAATGCCGGCTCCGAGGACCAGGGGATTCCCGGCGATCCCGCTTCCGTGGACGAACGCCAGGTACCCCAGGCTCGCGCACGTGAGCAGCCAGTACAGCACGACGTAGAGCGCGAGCTTCCCGGCCATGCCCGCCACCGGATGCGGCGAGGAGGCCAGCCACGCGCGCAAGCTGCCGTCGCACAGTTCCCGCCCCAGGGCGCCGATCATGCCCAGGCTCGCCATCAGGTGCAGCACGCCGGGAAACAGCAGCGCCAGCAGGAAGTGCTCGAAACTGTGCTCCGGGTTGCCGAGCGTGGTGGCCTGCACCGCGATCGGCGCACTGCTCGCAGCCGCCGCGCTCCTCATCCTGGCGATGTCCCGCTCCAGAATCCGGGCGTTCAACCCGCCGACCACGGCCGCAACATCACGCGAAGCGCCTTGCCCGGACGTCAGGTAACTGGCGTTGTAGTAGACCAGCACCCGCGCCGGACCGTCATGGTAGAGCCGGCGCGAAGTCAGCGGGGGAATCAGAACCACCGCGTACGCGTCCATCCGGCGAACCTGCGACCAAGCCTCGCGGACGTCGCCCGGCACCGCGGCGACGC
The DNA here is from genome assembly GCF_021191695.1 of Proluteimonas luteida. Classification (GTDB taxonomy): domain Bacteria; phylum Pseudomonadota; class Gammaproteobacteria; order Xanthomonadales; family Xanthomonadaceae; genus Luteimonas; species Luteimonas luteida. The sequence continues at coordinate 229,123 of NZ_JAIWPT010000001.1, read as the reverse complement.
GCAGCCCCGGGCTGGCCTCCAGGCGACGGATCAGTTCCCGGCTGAGCGTGGATCGATCCTGGTCCACCACGGCGATGGGCAGGTCGCGGATGACCGCCGGCGACAGCAGCCAGGCCAGGAGGGCCAGCAGGACGCAGGGGAACGCCGTCATCAGCACGAGTTCGGACGGCGTGTCCCGCAGATGACGGGCCTCCCGGCGCCAACCGTCGAGAAAGCCGGAGAGGACGCGCGCGGGAATCATCGCGGCGGCCACGAGAACAGCACGCTCATGCCGGGGCGGAAGTCCGGCACCGGCTGCAGCGGGCGCGCCCGCACCTCGAAGCTCTTGATGTCGTAGCCGCGCGACTGGCGCGTCGCCCGCCAGGTCGCGTAGTCGCCGGCCGGGCTGATGTAGTAGACCCGGAACGCCACGCCCGTGGCGGCGAGGGCCGGGATATCGCCACGCATTACCTGGCCGACGTGGACGCCGGCGAACTGGTCCTCGCGCAGGTTCAGCGCCACCCACAGGCGGTCGATATCGATGAGGGTGAACACCGGATAGCCCGCCGGCACCAGTTCGCCGGGTTCGGCCAGGCGCTTCTCCACCTCGGCATCCAGCGGGGCGTGGGCGCGCGTTTCGGTTTCCGAGGCCATGATCTCGGCGAGCGCGGCCTCCGCCTGCCGGACCTGGGCGGCGGCGGCGTCCTGGTCCTGCCTGCGCTGCCCAGCCAGCGCCCGGTCGTACTGGGCGCGCGTGGCCCGCTGCAGCGCCTGGGCACCCGCCGCCTGGGCCAGCGCCTCGTCGCGCTGCTGCTGGGAGACGACGCCCCGGGCGGACAGGGCGTCGAGCCGCCGCGCGGTGGCCTGCGCGATGTCGCTGGCGGCGACCGCCCGCAGCCAGTCGGCCTCGGCCGCGCGGATGTCCTCCGAGCGGGTGCCTTCCAGCGTCACGGATTCCTGCGCGGCCACCGCTTCCAGCGCCGCCTGCGCCTGCCGCTGCCTGGCCGCCACCTCGGGGCTGTCGAGTTCGAACAGCAGTTGCCCGGCCCGGACGCGGTCGCCCTCGCGCACGTGCAGCCGCTGGACGCGCGCCGTGATCTTGGCCGAGACGTGGACGCTGTCGGCGTCGGCCATGCCCTGGACCTGGTCCGCGCCGGGCCGGAACGCCAGCCACAGGCCCGCGGCCACGGCCAGCAGGAGGCCCGCCACGAGCAGCCACCGCCGCCGCCCGGAGGTGGCCGGCAGCGACGGCGATGAAGGCGCTTGCGGCGGCTCGCTCATTGAACGCTCACGCCGGCACGCCATCGCGCGCGGCTATCGGCCTTCATGGCGCTCTCCGGCAGCGTGCCGGATAGCAAGGAGGGCGGCGATCGCGCCGCTCGAACGGTACTGCTCGGCGACAATGCCGTTGGTCCAGGCGCACACCACCGACACGCGCACGTCGAACGGGCGCCCGACGGTGCGTGGCGGACCGCCAGGCTGCCCGGCGCTTCGGCAGGTACCGGTCACGCGTACGATCGAGGCGGTCCGCCGTCCGTCGGCGCTGGCGAAGATGGAGACGTAGGGCTCCAGGTGAAGGCGCACGTCTGGATAGGCATCGCAGAAGGCCCGCTCGGCTTCGAGGTAGGCATCGCGGCCGACGGTATCGCCCCGCCAGTCGACATGGGCGGCGAGCTTTTCCGACAGCAGGTTGCCGACGTCGCCCCATCGGCGCTCGTTCCAGGCCCGGTCGAACTCGCGCATGCGGTCGATGTTGGATTTCATGACGTCGCGCCCCGCGGATACCGCTCCCGGGACGCAGGCGCAAGCCGCGCCGGCTGCCCGGTCGCGGTCCGGGCACGTGGTGTTGGCCAAACGACGGGATCGTTGCGCGGCATCGCTTCCTCTCGGCCCAAGCGGGTGCGAATGACGCTATCAGCGCGTGCGCGGATCCGAATCCACCGTTCGGGCGGAGCGCGAACTACCCAAAAGGGTGGCCCGCCGCGTATTCCCCATTCGGGTAAGGGCATCTCGCGGCGCGACGGCGTACATAGTCGGGATGCGCGCCGCCCTCGCACTTTGCGTCCTTGCCTGTTCGCTCGCCTGGCCGCCCGCGCCCGCATCCGCGCGCGCGGGCCCGGATGCGTTCGCGATGCCGCTCTATCAGCAGGCCCGCTGGTCGATGCTGGACGGCGCCCCGGCCGACATCTGGGCGCTCAGCCAGTCCGAGGACGACATGCTCTGGCTGGGCACCGGATCGGGCCTGTACCGGTTCGACGGCCACGCGTTCAGCCGCCCCGAGGCCCCCGTGGACAAGCAGCTCGCACGGAACATCACCGCGCTGGCGCATGCCCCGGACCGCACGCTGTGGATCGGCTACTTCGCCGGCGGCGTCAGCGCGCTGCGCGACGGGCGCCTGCACCACTATCCCACCGGGGGCGCCATTCCCACTGGAATGGTGTTCGCGCTCGCCCCGGACCGGAACGGCCGCCTCTGGATGGCCAGTAGCGGCGGACTGGCGGTCTTCGATGGCAGGCGATGGCACCCGGCCGCCCGCTGGGGATACGCCGCCGATCATGCCTACTGGGTACTGAGCGACCGCCGGGGGGACGTGTGGGTGGCGACCGAGGAACAGCTCGTCCGCCTGCGGGCCGGTGAGCGACGCTTCGTCGCCACCGGCATCCGCAGCGGCCGCCGTGCCGTCATGGCCGAGAGCCCGGCCGGACAGCTGTGGATCTCGGACACGCGGTTCGGCACGCGACCCGTGGACGATCGGAACCAGCCAGGTGCGCGCCCGGCGTACCCGGCCGCCCTGCGCAAGATCGGCGCCAAACGGCTCTGGTTCAGCGCAGACGGGACGCTCTGGGGCACCGACGACAAGCTCGGCGGCGTCTTCCGCGCCGCGCCGGCGCCGCCCGGGCGGACGCCGCCAGCGCTGGAGCGATTCGGCGAGGGCCAGGGACTGACGTCCAACGTGGCCGTACCCGGCCTGGCGGACAAGGAAGGCAACCTCTGGGTGGGCACCAACCTGGGCCTGAACCGCTTCCGCCGGCGCAGCGCGCTGACGCTCGCCCTGAAGCCGCCGCTGTCGGTGTCCGACTACAGCTGGGCCCTGGACCCGGACGGGCGGCTGCACGTGAAAAGCGGCGAAGACGTGTTCGCCGTCGACCCGGATGGCGCCAGGCTCCGGGAGTCGCTGCCGGCCTCGGCCCGCCTCGTGGCCGTCGGGGAAGACAGCTTCTGGGCGATCGACCACGCCGGCATCCTCCGCAAGCAGGCGGGCGCAGTGAGTACGCTGCCGCTTCCGGGCGCGGGCCGACGGGAGCACGTGCTGGCGTTCGCCTTGTCCGCCGACCGGACACCCCACGTCGTGATCGCCGGGCGCGGCCTGTACGCGCTTCGGGCCGGGCGCTGGCATGCCGTCGAGACCGGCCACGGCGACCCGCCGACCGCGCTGGCCATGGGCGCCGGTGATGTGCTGTGGCTGGGCTACGCGGACGGAAGCGTGGTCCGTCTCGGAGGCGGCCGCCAGCGCGCCTACGGTCCCCAGGATCGCCTGCAGGTCGGCGAGGTCACGGCCATGAGCGCGACGCCCCGCGGCCTGATCGTCGCCGGCGATCAGGGCTTGGGCTGGCAGTCGGGGGAGCGCTTCCGGACGCTGCCGGCCGACCGTCTCGGCGGCTTCTCGGGAGTGACCGGCATCGCGCTGGACGGCAACGACGTGCTCTGGCTCAACGGCATCACCGGCGTGATACGGGTGACGCTGCGGGAGCTGGACCGGGCCTTCGAGGCGCCGGCCTTGGCGGCGACCTACCGCATCTTCGACGCTCAGGACGGGCTCCCCGGCGTCGCCATCCAGTCCAGTCCGGTGCCGACCGCGTTGAGCGCCCCCGGGCGCGTATGGCTGGCCACCAATGCGGGCTTGGCGTGGCTCTCGGAGGCCGGCATCCAGGTCAACGGGCACCGGCCCAGGAGCATGATCCTGGGCGTCAAGGCCAATGGCGTCGCCCAGCCGATGGCGACGCAACTGGCACTGCCCGCGCTCACCACCAGCCTCCAGATCGATTTCACCGCCGCCAGCCTGTCGACCCCGCAGCGCACCCGGTTCCGCCATCGGCTCGAAGGCCTTGACGACGGTTGGCACGAATCGCTGAGCCGTCAGGCGCTGTACTCCAACCTGAGGCCCGGGCACTACCGCTTCATCGTGGCAGCGGCCAACAGCGACGGGCTGTGGAGCGATACGCCGGCCGTTCTGGAGCTGTCCATCGACCGCACGTTCTGGCAGTCCACGTGGTTCGCGCTGCTGTGTGCCGTGCTGACGCTGACGCTGCTTTCCCTGGCCTACTGGCACCATCTTCGTCAGTACGCCATGCGCATGCGCGCACGCGTCACCGAGCGCTACTCGGAGCGGGAGCGCATCGCCAGGGAGCTGCACGACACCCTGCTGCAGGGGCTGCAGGGCCTGATCCTCCGCCTGGGTTCGATCGCGATGCAGTTGCCGGCATCGGGTCTGCGCCACGACCTGGAAAACGCGATCGGCCGCGCCGAGGAGATGCTGGTCGAGAGCCGGGACCGGCTGAGCGACCTGCGGGCCGAAGCGATGCCCGGTACGGACATCCGCGCCGCGTTCGTGCGCATCGGCGAGGAAATGGCGCTGGACAGCCCCACGCGGCTGGACGTGGTCTCCAACAAACCGATGCGCCTGCTCCCGACCGCCTACGACGAGATCTACCGGATCGGCCGCGAGGCCGTATTCAACGCCTACAAGCACGCGGATGCGCAGCGGATCCTGGTCCGGCTCGACTACCAGCCCCGGATGTTCACCCTCCAGGTGCACGACAATGGCATCGGCCTGTCCATCGAGACATCGAGCGTGGGCCGGCGGCGGGGCCACTGGGGCCTGTCGGGCATGCAGGAACGGGCCGATCGCCTCGGCGCCCGCCTGCGCATCGACGTGGCGTCCGGCAGCCGCATCGACCTGGTCGTTCCGGCCAGGCACGCCTACGGGCGCCGTTCGATCCTCCGGGTGCTGTGGGACCTCGTCACGAGTTCCCGATCCAGGGACCGTTCGGCCATGCAGGCTTGAGGCCCGCGCGATGCCGCCGCAGGCGGCCAGGCGCAAGCCGGGGCGTTCATCCGGCGGGCCGGTCGATGCGGGGCTCGTCGTCCGCGGCGGACAGCTGCATGAAGCCGCGGCGAAGCGCGATCGTCACGGCATGGGTGCGGTCGGAGGCGTTGAGCTTGGCGAGCAGGCTCTTGATGTGCGCCTTGACCGTATCGGGCGCGATCCCGAGTTCGTTGGCGATCCGCTTGTTGGTGAGGCCCGCGGCGACCCGGTCCAGCACCTGCAGTTCGCGGTTGGTGGGCGTTTCGTCGGTCACGTGCGCCGCCAGCGTCTTCGCGATCAGCGCGGGAATCCATCGCTTGCCGCCGAACACCTCGCGTATCGCGGTCAACAGTTCCGCGCGCAGCATGCTCTTGAGCAGATAGCCGCGCGCGCCGGCCGTGAGCGCCGACAGGGCCTGCACGTCGCCGCGGTAGGTGGTGAGGACGATCACCCGCGCGTCGGGGCAAAGACGCCGTATCTCGCGGGTCGCCCCGATGCCGTCCATGCGCGGCATCTGCAGGTCCATCAGCACCACGTCCGGACGCATGGCCTGGAATTGGGCGACGGCTTCGTAGCCATCGCTGGCTTCACAGACCAGCGCCATGTCGGCCTGCGTGTCCAGCACCGACGCCACGCCCTCGATCAGCAAGGGATGGTCGTCCGCGATCATGACCCGGATCTGGCGCATGCTGCGCTCCGCAGCCCCTCGAATCGACCAAGACGATCAAAGCACGGACGGACGGACGCGCCATAGTGATTTCTGCTCACTCGGGAGATGAAGGACGCTCACGGCACCGGCAGCGCACCGGCCAGGACGCGCATTTCGGACGTCGCCTCGTTGATGCAATGCACCATCCACTGCAAGGCTTCGTCTTCATCGCTGCGTTCATGCCAGACGATCTCGAGATGGCCGATGATCGGCTCATACGGCAGCGGCAGATGCACCACCGCTCCCTGGGCGACCGCCGACGCCGCGTAAGACGCCGGCAATGTCGCAACGAGATCGCTCGCCGCCACGATCGGGACGACGCTGGAGAAGTGAGGCACCGAGACGGCAGCCCGGCCAACGACCTCTTCCCCGTCTCTTCGGGTGTCGAGCAGCAGCCGTTCCAGCCGGACGCGCCGGACCGCCCCACGGTCCTCGACGAAACCATCGTCGTAGCCGTCGCCCGCGCCGGTAAGCTCGACCACCACATGCGGGTACCGAAGCAGCGCGTCGCGATCGATCGGCTGCCCGACCAGCGGATGGCCGGGACGCACGACGATGGATTCCTCGTCCCGCCACAGCAAGCGGCGGCGCATCCGCGGAGGAAGCGTCGTGAACCAGCCGATCACCGCGTCCAGCCGGCCGTCGTCGATCTGGCGGATCGTGTCCGAGCGGTCGAAGGGGAAGATCCGCAGGTCGATTCCCGGCGCCTCGTGCTGCAGCCGCTTGACCAGCAGCGGCAGCACGACGCCCGCGGACAGATCCGACATCGCCATGTGGAAGGTGCGCACGGCGGTGTCGGGCGCGAACTCCTGCGCGTTCAATGCCAAGTCGATACGCTGCAGGCCGCCTTGTACGTGCGGCGCCAGTTCGAGCGCCCGCGGCGTGGGCTTCATCCCCTGATCGGTGGCCACGAACAGCGGATCGCCCAGCGCCTCGCGCAGGCGCGCGATAGCATGGCTCACCGCCGAGGGCGTCACCGAGAGCACCCGGCTGGCGCCGACGATGCTGCCTTGCGCGAGGACGGCCTCGAACACTCGAAACAGGTTCAGATCGATGCGACGAAGCGACATGACGGGAAGCGGTGGCGGAGCGTTATAGGGTGTCACCCCGGCATGGTCAGAGCAAACTAATGCGAGGGCTCTGTCAGCAACTTCGATCCGCTCGTGTTCAAGACCGTCACGAACGCTCAATCCGCGAGCGACCGGCAACGGGCGTTACCCGCGGCGCCCCGCCTGCCGGCAGCCTCGGAAGCGGGTTGATTTAGCCCTGGATACGCCCTCGACCGAATCGACTCCAGTGGACCGGCGCCAAGCATGAGGGCGTCTCATGGCGCAGATATCGGCTCAGGAGCCGGGCCAGCCGCTCGGGCGAACGCCAGACGCGACAGACAGCGGCAATCCGTCGCTCCGCAAAGGCGGGGGGTGATCCGGTCAGGATGCCGGGCAACGGCGGCATCCCGATTCAAAGGACTATCAACACGCCTCGTACTGCTTGGCAATCGAACGAAACCACTCAATCTGGGACGGGGTATCCGGTATCGCGAAGCCGCGAGCACGGGACAGCACGGGAAATATGTTGTCTACGGGAACGCCCAGACGTAAAAGAACGGCACCTGCCGTGAGGGCTGACCGGCCAATTCCGGCGCGGCAATGGACAGCGACCGCCGAACCTTGCCTGACGGCCAGCGCAAGCTCGTCCGCCATAGCGAAGAAGCTCGGCGCGGACCGGGGAACACCCCGATCCTGGATGGGAAAAGACCGATACTCGATGCCGCTGGATCGACAGGCGGTCTCCTCGTGCAGCAGAGACAACTCCTCAAGTTCCTCGGCGCACAGCAGGGACACCACGACACAGATGCCCGCGCTGCGCCAACCTGCCACCTCGCCCTCGAGCCGCGCACCACCGTGCGGCCTGGGCATCACGGCCAGTCGTAACGGGTCGATCTCACTCACCCAGAAGATGTTGGGCACCCTTAGACACTCCTATCGCCGTCAACTACTCGGCCAGAGAAAGATGTCTTCCGCCCCGACCAATGTTGCGATGCTCTATATAGGGCGGATACGTCACAACCACCTATCGGGGAACGACGCCCAACGCGACCATGCCGAGAAAAAGCCAACCAGCGACGGCAACGTGATTGCGCCGCAGCATCGACAGTGGCTTCATCGCCGGATCGCCGGTTCTGCGCAGGAAGTTCAGGTAGGGCCAGGAGTCGCGAGGACCGCCTCCCCATAGTAAAGCGACGAACACGAGACTCGGGACCGCAAAGGCCGCGGGATTTTCAAGTCCGAGGCATGCCAAAGCCGTTGCGAATGACACGCCGCCGAAGACCTTGTTGCCGTGCGACAAGTACTCGTCCAGCTTGCCGTGCGCCTTGATCCGAAAGTCGTCATAACCCGCCCTGCATACGCTCATCAGCTACTCCCTCTTCTCCATCGCTGCTCGACTGCATTACACCGCCTGGAACCCAGCACAGAATTACTCCGTCCCACCGACCGATGCCACGTCATGGATCACGCAGCCTGTGACGCCAAGACCAACTTCGGGTTTCCCCAACCGCTGGGGCGTTCTTCGTGGTCGACGAACCCGAGCTTTCGCCAGAACGGCTCGGAACTCCGCGGAGCGCACTCCACTTCTATCCGTGCCGCCCCGTGGGATAGGAGCATTCGGAGGATGTGTGCCGCCAGATAGCGACCGAACCCGCGACCACGATAACCTGGTCGAATCTCGAAAATGTCGATCTTCGCGCGGCTTTGGCCGAGGGTGAACACGGAGAACCCGACGATCGTCCGGCTGGCGTACAGGCACGTCATCTCACCGCTCCGCGCGGCCTGCCGAATGATCGAGCGATTGTGATAAAAACCGCCCGCATCAGGATCGCCGGCCCACTCCTTCTTGAGCCAGCGAACAACGGTTTCCGCTTGTGCCGGCGTGCCAGCTGTAATGTTGGTTTCGATCATGACCCCAGACCGGGCAGGACGTCGGAGCCATCGTATTGGCCGATCCCATGGACAGCAAACGCCGCATGCTCGTCGGGAAAAGCCAGCAGTTCCTGCCAAGGTCAGGCGGCTGGCGCGCGTTCCCGCGCGCGATCGAGCCCGGCGATACCCGGGACTCGACTGCGCTGCACCGGCTCGATCCGTCACTCCAACTTCACCACCGCTCTGGCGGACGCGCCAGCAGGTCTGTCACCCGCCCCGCGCGTTCCTACACGCTGGCGTCGCGACCTTCCAGCGATCCCGCGTCGTAGATGGCCTCCATGGCAGGCACAGAGACGCTTGGCGCTTCGCGGCGACGCGACCGATCCCATCAGCGCGGGGCGACGTAGCCCCCGGGCACGCCACTAGGCGACAGCACCAGTTGCCAAAGCTGGATCAGCCGCGCGCGGAAGCTCGCCATCGACCCGGCAAGGTAGTAGCGCCACATGCGCCGGAAGCGCTCGTCGTAGCGTTCCGGCAGCAACGGCCACGCCGCTTCGACGTTGTCGCGCCAGACCTGCAACGTGCGGTCGTAGTCCGCGCCGAAGTTGTGCCAGTCCTCGATCACGAAGCGGCCTTCGAGCGCGCGCGTCAGCTGCGCCGCCGAGGGCAGCATCGAGTTCGGGAAGACGTACTTCGCGATCCACGGGTCGGTGTGCGTGCGGCTGGTGTTGCCGCCGATGCTGTGCAGCAGGAACAGCCCGTCCTCCGCCAGGCAGCGGCGCGCGACGTCGAAATAGGTTTCGTAGTTCTTCACCCCGACGTGCTCGAACATGCCGATCGACACAATGCGGTCGAAGCGCTCGTCCAGTTCGCGGTAGTCCTGCACGCGGAGCTCGATCGGCAGACCTTCGCACAGGCTGCCGGCGTACGCGGCCTGTTCGCGCGAGATAGTGATGCCGACGCCCGACACGCCGTAGCGCTCGGCCGCGAACTTCAGCAGCTCGCCCCAGCCGCAGCCGATGTCGAGCAGGCGCATGCCCGGGCGCAGGCCGAGCTTGCGGCAGCACAGGTCGAGCTTCGCTTCCTGCGCGGCGTCGAGGTCGCCGGACTTGCGCCAGTAGCCACAGCTGTAGACCAGCCGCCTGCCAAGCATCGCGGCGTAGAGGTCGTTGCCGATGTCGTAATGGCGCTCACCGACGGCGTAGCTGCGCTGTCCGCGCTGCAGGTTGAACAGGCGCGCGAAGACGGCGATGCGTAGGTCGGCGAAGCCGTGCACCTTGCGGTCGATCCCGGCGTCGAGCAGGCGGAACAGCAGTCCGTCGAGCGAGCCAGCGTCCCACCAGCCGTCCATGTACGCCTCGCCCAGCGCCAGCGAGCCGCCGGACAAAATGCGCGCCGGCAGCCGCTCGTCGCGGACCTGCATATCCCATGCGCGATCGCCGTCGATGCGGACGTCCGCATCCGCGAGCAATTGCTTGAGCCGAAAGCGGAAACGATCGTCGCGCATACCCGGTTTCACACCGAAGGAGGCGATGCCCCGAGATCCCGGGGCCAGTTTACCCCGCGGCCAGCGACGCGGAAAACAGCGTCCAGACCAGTTCCTTCTCACTCTCCGGCAGATACACGTGATCGCAGTCGCTGAAACCGCCGACGCCCCGCCGAGGGCGCGCGCGACGGCATCGGCAGCTACGGATGCAGGTCGAGCGTCAGTTCCTCGCGTCCAAGACCATCGCGAATGCCCAGGAAGCCACGGAGCCTAAGCAGGTGCGGCGTCAGCCAACGTCCCTCGCTGGGCTGGCCTCCACTGTTGCGCGGTGTTGTTCCGCATCAACTCCCTCCCCACGACCAGCGCGTGCGCGAGGTGCCGGGCGTACTAGGGCGCGGAATGCCTGGCTTCGATATAGCGCTCGGAGATCTTTCGCGCGATTCGCAGATTCGTCTCGATGGCGTCATCAATCCCTGTCATCGGGTTCGACGGAGGTTGATTCGCACTCAATCCATGACGCGCGCCTAGCCCCAGAACGCTCATGTTGTTGCAAGCCGCAGTGAACCGACCAGTCTCACCGGGTGCGTCCTCAAAGTCAGCAAGGACGGCCCCCAGTTCCTTCGCCATGTGCCGGTAGGTGTCATACAGTTTGTAAAGAGTGCCCCAAGTCAGAATGACGTCTTTTGGAGAATTGTTATAGATGATCCCGGCGAGGAACAAGAGTGTTCTGACGGTGCTGTCGGATGCGGCCACATCGATGTAGCGCGCAGCGGTGAAGGCTCGGGTTTGGCCCACTTCGCCGACCGGTGGCGGGCCGGGTGAGTCGAATGGATCCTCGTCAATGGCTACGACCTTGTATCGGCCTTCCCCGCCGTCCACAGCGTGGTAGCCATCAAACTCGATGCGCATCGTGGATTCCAGCCCGCCGGCGCTGAGTCGCCGAGCACCATTCACGAGCAGCTCAAACGAATAGATCCTGTTGGAGATAGCTACCGGATCATCGAGATGATCGATGTGGTAGCTGTAGGCGCTGAAAACGTGTCCGGTGTGTTCATCATGGTCGGAGCCGAACGACACATGGGCGCACCGGAAATGATCAGCAAAACTGATGTAATCGCTCCCGGCGAAAACACGTATTTCCCATCTGTGCATGGCGTCCCCTGCCTGTTCGAATCGCCCCACGCTAGCACACGGGTTCAGCCACGAGGACAGAGCAGACAGACCGATACCTTCGAGCGGGCGCAAGCACTCATCGACCCGCAGCGCCACCTTTCTCCTCCAACACCCCTGCTGCCACCTCCTCCGGGGATTGCTGCTCCAGCGCGGTCAGACATTCCAGCAACGGCGCGGCGCTGACGCCGGCCACCTCGGCCCAGGCACGCATCTTCTCCGGCAGGCTCGGCAGCCCGGCGATTCCCGCGGCGCGGCTGCGCTGCACAGGCACGATCCTCCCCTCCAGCTTGATCCCTGCCGCATCCGCCAGCAGCGCCTCGATGGCCTTGCGGTCGACCTGGTCCCGGCTTTCCTCGGCCACGCTCCAGCGCACGCGCACGAACGCGCCCGCGATGCCCTGCTCGTCCACCGCCCGCCGGATCGCGTCCATGTCGGGTGTGCCCTCGAACGCCAGCTCGACCGTGCGACGGGCGGGGGTCGGCACCATGCGGAACGTCGCGCCATCGGCGTCCACCTCCCACAGCAGCCAGCCCTTCTCGCCCTGCTCGCCATAGTGGAAGCGCCCGATGGAGCCAGCGTAGGCGATGCACTGCTGCCGGCCCGCCGGACCGGTACGCGCCCAGGCCTGGTGGCGGTGCACGTGCCCGAGCAGGAACGCCGGCGCCTCGGCAGCGAACAGCGCTCCTTCCGTGAACTCGTGGTCGAACCCCGCCATCGGCACACCGTGCTCGCTCACCGCGCCGAACACCGTCCCGTGAGACACGCCGATGCAGGGCACCCCGCGGCGCCGCGCGTCGCGGTGCCCCGGCCCGAAGCCGCGCAGCAACGCCTGCAACTGGTCGCCCATCGCCGCGGCCGCCTCGCCAGCGCCGACGGCCGCCGCGACGGCCGCCTTGTTCACCGTGGGCACGCAGGCGAACAGCGCCACGGCGCCCTCGGGCGCCGCGTCGAAGCGCCAGCCGGAAGACGCGACCCAGCCGCCGCCAGCCGTCAGCGCCACCTGCCCGATCCGCTCGGCCACGTGGATGGGATGCCGCCCGCCCAGCATCTGGAACACTGCCAGCGTGCCCGGCGGCTCGTGGGAGAACGTGCCCTGCAGCATCAGCACCGGGCAGTGGTCGGCCAGCCGTCGCAGCTGCGCGGCCAGCCGCGCCGTGGCCGGCGCGTGCAGGTCGAGCGCGTGGTCGGTGGCGTCCCCGGACAGCACCGCCACCTCGGCACCGGCGGCGACCGCGGCATCGATCGCCGCGCCGAAGCACCGGTCCGCCTCGACGAGGTTGCGGGGGCCGTAGTGCAGGTCGGACAGATGCGCGATCCGAATCATCGTGGCCTCCTCAACCGGCCATGGCCAGTTCGGTCTCGATCTTGTCCGCGTACCCCGCAGGGTCGTGGCGGTAGCGCTCCAGTTCCTCCCACACGCGACGGCGCCCATGCGGGTTCATCATCCAGCCCACGCCCCAGCGCCGGCGCGCGTAGACCTCGAAGCGCTCCGCTGCGATGCCGTACGCCTCTGCCTTCGCCACTACCGCGGCGTGCTCCGGCGGCCCCGCATCGCGCGCCGGCGCCGCCTCGGGCGGCGGCATCTCGGACTCTACCGGGACCGCCCGGAGCGGAGCTGCCGCCGCTGGCGCCGACGCATCCGGCGGCGCGGTCCCCGCCAGCACCTGCGTCGCCGCCTCGGCCTGCGCCAGCACGGCCTCGTCATCGCCCTCGCGCAGCAGCGCGGGCACGTCCACAGGCGCCTCCAGATCGATGATCCACTGCGGCACGCGCACGGCCTGCCCCTGCTCGTCGATGTGGGCCACCTCCTGCAGCCGCTTGGAGAACCAGAACGGCGTGCCCTCGCGGTCCAGAAAGCCCGAGATCCGGCCACCACGCATGAAGGCGATCGTTTCGAACTTCTGGATCGCAGCGTTCATCGCGTAAAAACTCCCCGTGTGCAGCTCGAACGCGCTGATCGAACGGATGCCGGGAATGAAGAACAGGAACCGCCCGGTGAGATTGCACTGCCGCGCCTGGAACTCCGCGCAGGCTTCCGGCTCGCAGATGCCGCCGTTCTCCGTCCGCGGCGCCGTCTTGCGCCCGCCGAACAGGCGCAGCGCCCGTTCGCCCGAGGGTGCCATCGGCACCGGCGCGTGGCCCATGCACATGCGGGTGCGGCCGTCGGCGGCGTACTCGGACCAGTAGCGCTTTTCGCGCGACGTCCAGGCCGACAGCTCGTGCGGCATCACAACCTGCCACCGGTCGGAGGGGAACACCGCCGGGAAGCGGTACAACCGGAGCCCGTCGCCGCGATCCTCGCCGTAGGCCTCGAGGATCTGCCGGGCGACCTCGGGGTTCGGGAAGTCCTGCCCGCGCACGGTGAACCACGGCACGTTGCGGGGCACCAACGGGTGCTTCAGCTTCGGCACCGCCACGGTGATCGCCCGCGCGATCTCGTCGAACGTCTGGCCAGCCGCCACGCCCTGGTCGTAGAGCTCGCGCGCCCTCGGCATCGCGGCCGCCTTCTGGGTCAGCACCTGGATACCGGCGCGGATCTTGCCGCCGGTGGGAATGCGCGGGGACGACTGGCCGAGCACCGTCGGCGGACGATCAACCAACGCATGGGAGACGAATTCGCTCATGGGGAGCCTCTTGGCCGGATAGGGATTGCCATCCCATCCTCTCGCCAACCCGGCGCCCATCAACCTCCCGCGGCAAACGCCCCGGACGCCTGAGCTCAGACACTGTTGTTTGGCGTCCGAAGTACCAAGCGCGGCTACAGGGATCGTCCACGCCGATGCAACGGCCGGTTCTACCGAACGGTCAGGGGCATCGCCTGGGATCCAAGGCGGCATTCCGATGGCCTGTACCGATTCCGTCGCCGGGATTGGCAAGCTGCCCCGCCTACTCTTTCGAAGGCATACTGCGCTGCGAGGCCGAACCTGAATGGCTGTCCCGCAGAGTGTTACGATGGGCTGCAAGCGGCCGAGTCACCGCTTGGGAATGGTGGCTGCGACGAGTATCCGGCAGCGACATGCAATCCCCACCCTTCAGCCAAGATGGGTATCGAGACGACACGGATTCTGGGGCAATGAGGGAATACGCATACTTCGGGACGAGCGACGGCGCCTCGGTAAAGCTGCTACCACGTGGATATCGCAGCAAACGCAACGTCTACACAATCGTGGTCGGCAAGAACGCCGTCGGGAAGAGCCGGCTTCTGGCGCAGTTGGCCAAAGAACGCTTGTCGTCGGAGAACGATAGGGTCGTCGCAGTATCGACCAGCCCCTTCGACAAGTTCCCAACGACCAGGCGTCACCTCCAGCAGCCCGAGTCTTCCTACGCGTACGTCGGCATGCGGGACGGCGCGTACGCAGCCTCATCGTCCGTCTCGCTCATCGCATCGGCGGCGAAGGGGCTGATCCGAAAGCTTGACGACGACGTCGCGCTCGCCGACCTGGCGCATGTGTTCGATTCGATGGGCCTGGAACCCTATGCACGGTTCGCGCTCAAGTTGTCTACGTCTATGCCCACCGGCATGTTTCGTCGCTCAGAGCCGAGCGACTTCAGCCGGCATCCCCGGCTCGCGGCCTTGTCGGAAGCGTTGGATCTTCCTTTGAGCGAACCGCTGGCGAACCGGCTGCTCAGGCTATCCGACCAGAAGATCGCCGAGTTGCGCGGCGTGGCGAAGCAGCTCCGTGGCGGCGCGAAAGGCGCGCCCACGACCACATTCGTGGAAGTGAACTTCGCAAGAGGAAGAGCCACTGCCGAGAACGGCTTTCTGCATGGGCGGTCGCTGGGCGCGATCGCCGAAGCCCTGGAAGTCGGCCTGGTCCGGCTGACGGACATCGAGCTGCACAAGACGGGATTCGGCTCCCTTTCTCTCAAGCGTGCGAGTTCCGGAGAACAATGCCTGCTGGTCCTGTTGCTGGGCATCGCGGGCCACATCGAAAACCATACCCTCGTCCTCATCGACGAGCCCGAGATCAGCCTGCACCCCAAGTGGCAGGAAGACTTCATGCAGATGCTGATACGTGCCTTCGACCGATACCAGGGCTGCCAATTCGTGATCGCGACCCACTCTCCCCAGATCATCTCCCGACTGATCAGAGAGGACTGTTTCGTGGCATCCCTGTCCAGACAGCAGCTTTACGATGCTTCGCATTTCTCGAATCGCTCGGCCGACTTCCAACTAGCGGAACTGTTCGACGCACCGGGACTGATGAACGAGTACATCTCGCGACTGGCCTTCAGCGTACTGGCAAGACTCAAGGCACGCGAGGCCGTCTCGGAAGAGATATCGAGCGATTTCGAGCGGCTGAAGTCGCTGGCCCGACATGTCGAGAAAAAGGATCCCACCCATGAACTGGTGGGCTCGGTAGCAGAGGCATTCAAATACTATGCCGATCGTCGCTGAGCCCTTCGTTTTCAGCGAGGAATCGGCCACGCTCGTCGCCGAAACGTTGTCGCGCCCCGGCTATACCCATCACGACTGGAGTTCCCAGCCACTGCAGGAACTGCGCAGGCTGATCCGCGAGCATTACCGAAACAGCCAGCGCCTACAGTGCGCCTACTGCCTGGAACCGGTCGCCAGCGTCTCGGCAACCGGCGCGCCGATCGAGCACATCGTGCCCAAGTCCCTGCACCCCAGGTTCGCCTTTGAAGCTGCGAATCTCTGCGTGATCTGCCCGGACTGCAACGAGATCAAGCGGCAGCAAGAGACATTGAACGACGCGCGGGATCCGCTCAAGAGACGCAACGCCAGGCGTTACCCAGCCAGGTCCCAAGCGTTCAAGATCGTGCATCCTCACTTCGACGAGTATGCGGACCACATCATCAAGCTCGGCCGCGTGTTCGTGGGGCGGTCCCCGAAAGGAGACTGGACGATCACCGCATGCCGACTGAACCGGTTCTTCCATCGCTTCGGCATGTGCCAGGAACTTCTGGACGACGTAAATCTGATCGGCGAACAACAACTGTTCCATGCGCGCGGGCAATAGATTCGTTTGCCGCGGCGCCTGCCGACAGCGTCGACGAAGATGCGTCACACTTAGAATCGAATCGCCCCAAGTTTACGGCGACACGTGATGGCTCTCTTCGTCTTCCAGCATTCCACGACTGCGCCGCGTTACCCAACACCTGAACAGAATCCCGCCGTAACAGGGTCTGGCTCGCGCCCAATTGCCGTCACCCCTCGGTGAACCGTGGCACGTCGTGCGGCAGGGTCGAGGCGGCCTGGGCGGCGAACAACTCGCCTGCCAAGCGACTGTCGCCCTGCTTGGCCAGAAAGCCGGCCATGGCCTCCGACAGGGGCGACTCAACCTCGAACCGCCCGAAGCGGGCCTTGAACCGTTCCCATTGCCGACCAAGGTGGCCATTGCGTCGATGCTTCGGGGACAGCCAGATCCATTGCAGCCCCCACCACTGCGAAGGCGCGTCGCCACGCAGACGGAATGCGCAGGCCCCGATGATGGCAGCCCGAGCATCCAGGAACAGAAACCCCTGGACATTGGGATCGTCGTCGCCCAACTCCGAGCCCCATTGAACGAACGAATAGCCGAACTCGCGCTTGAAGGCCAACGCCCGGTCATACATTTCCCTGTGCTTCCACGGCGGCGACGTACTCGTCACCCAAGACGGCGCCTCCCCCCGCTCCAGCGCGCTCAGAACCCGGGGATGTGGCTGGGGGTCGATGTACCGCATCCGGGCCTTGTGTTCGCGGCGATGGATCTGGCTCGATTCGGGGTCTCCGCGGAACCACGTCCAACCGCAGACCGAGCACTTGGTTTCCACTGGCGGCTTGCGACGGCGATAGCGCGGTGCGCGAATCCTCAGCTCGACGAGGTTCCCATCGATGCAGTGCCAAGTCTCGATCCTGTAGCCGGACGGCGTTGTGCCGCGCTTCCGCAGCTCTGCCGGCACCGCCCGGTTATCGGCACGGATCGCCATGGGGGTGGCCTTGTGGCGCCACCGCTCGAACCACAGTATCGACAACTCCGACGCGTCCAGCATCTGGCGCTGACGCAGGCCCGGCATCAGCGCGTCGACCATGGGGGCCGGGTCCACCGCAAAGCCGCATGCCTCAAGATGGATCAGAAGCTGCGCCACATCGCTGGCGGCCATGGCCTGATGCAGGACGACATCGATGGCCAGGCGCGATGGGCGATAGGCCACGCTGCGCCACGGCAGATCGAACAAGGCACTGAGAACGTCAACGCTGCCCGCCCCGTACGGATCCAATCGCCGATCCATCAACAGCAGCAGATCTTCGATCGCGGCCGATGTCGCCCAACCTTGCTCCACGATCCGGCGGGTCTGCTTGGCCGCGATGGCCCCGCGACTCCCCGGCGGTGCCGGTCGCGCCAGCGCATCGACCAATGCCTGCAAATGCTGTGAGGAGGTGCAATAGGCCATCCTAGCTCCCACCGGTCCCGAGTCCTGCCGTCCCTCACCGGCTTGGCGAGGTCCCGCGATCCATTGTCCAATCAGCGCTGCCCCGATCCGCAGCGAGCCCATCATCACACTCACCACTGGCGCCGCCAAGATACCTGGCGGGTTGGGGTGGCGGTGGAACGAGGCGGGTGTTGCGCCGGCCAGAGTCGACCAACACACCTACCGGAAACCGGGGCTCACTTCGCTGACCTAACAGGGCGGCACGCACCGTCGCCCGCGCGCGCCCCATATAAAGGCACGACCGTCATCGCCGCCTATTCAATGTAGGATCGGGAAAACTATCGGCCCATTATCCTGCATATGAACAAGGAGGATCGACATGCACGCAGAGCGCTCGAAGAGCGAAATCTTATATGGGGGAGTCAAGACAGCTTTGCTGTCAGGCAGATACGCGCCCGGTGATCGCATTGATCCGGCGGCACTGGCAGAAGAATTCAAGACCAGCCCGACGCCCGTTCTCTATGCCCTGCACCGCCTTCTCGGAGAAGATCTGATCGAACATCACGGTCGTGACGGGCTGCATCTGCCGATCCTTCTAGAGTTCGATCTGCGCGACATGTACGGGTGGATGCAGCATCTCTTACTAACGGCATGCGACGCCACCCTGGAGAACGGAGACGAGTTTCTGGGCGAAATCGACCTAGAAAGCAGCATTTCCGACATTGTTGCAGGTACCAAAGCACTGTTTGAGTCGATCTCCTACGCCTCAGGACGCTGCTCGCTGCACCGGGCAGTGGTCCACCTGAATGAAAAGCTTTCACCGCTGCGCCGGCTGAAGCGGCGCCTTCTGTTCAACAACGCAGAGGAGTTGGACGATCTCCAGCAGAAATGGCTCGCCCGAGACCTATCCGCGTTGAAGATCAGTCTGGTCACCTATCACGAGCGCCGACTGCGCGCTGTTCCCAGCATCGTCGCGCTCCAGACCGGCGCATTCAACGCGCGGATGTCGGAATCGATGACCTTTGCAGACGGCGACCCGCCAGCGACACCGGAGTCCCGGCATTGACTCCACCGGAAGTCCGTTTAGATGGGGGGGGGGTGGCAAGTGTGGTTGTTGTCACAGATCCTGATAATTCCCACATAATTAAGTAAATTCTGTGACGCCTATTCTCTGTTGCGCACCTGACCTCGGATCGCTGCTCTTCGGTCCAGACTGAGCGGACTGTGCTCCCTCAAAGCGGCCGTCTCGCCTCCACGGCCGTACTGGTGTGTACAAGAGGAGGATCCAGCACGGAATCGCGTGCATATCGTCACAACACCGGACAATTGTCGAGTTATTATCTATTAATTGATTGATAATCAGGAATTTAAAAAACTACGCTGTATCAGTCACGACTTGCGTGGCGCATGATAGGAGACTGAAATGAGAACGACCAGCGAAAAGAGCGGACGCATCGAAGCGTCGGAGGAAGTCATCGTGCTCGGCGCCGCGAGCATCGAGACACGGGGCGACGCGGGGCTCGGCGAGTTCCCGGGACCCGGCGAGGTACAACTGCCGGGGATCTCCGAGGAATAGGCAACGAAAGGAGCGCACCTCGCACCCCTAGGGGTGCGCTTCTGCCTAGATTTTCTGCCACCAAGTCGTTGCCCTGTCGATTTAGATCGTCATCCCATGGGTGAGCGCGGCGACGCATTAAGTGTCATCGCGACCAGCCACCTTCGATCGACGCCTCTCCATCTCAACTTGCATCTGACGCCACACTCTGTACTGACCGATCTTTAGTGGATCTGAATCTTCATAACCCTGCAGCCAGAATCGGAACCAATCGATATTTCTTTCATAGACAGCGAGCTTGTGCCGGGGCTGGAACTTGATATGTGCCTCATCAGGAAACGCATAAATGTCCGCCTGATGCCGACGAAAGAGTGGAAACGCATAATCAAATGACAACTGGTACTCTTGCTCCACCATCTGGAACAGTATCGGGATTTGAATTGCGTCGAGATGAAACACCGGTGACATTTCTTTCCAACGATTCGGCGTTTCCTCCAACGGCCCTAGTCCCCACATGCTTTCTAGACCGGCACGAAAGCCTTCGCGCAAGCTTCCGAACACGTAGGAGAGTGGGGTGACGGTCGGCGAGCCCACCGATGCTGTTGCGAGCACATCAGAGTGTGCTGCTGTCCACATAGTCACTTCGTTGCCGTAGCTCAGCCCGCCCATGCCTACCCGTGTCGGATCAATGCGCCCACCTGCTGACAGGTACGCGACGACACTTTCAACGGCAGTTCGTGCCTGGTCATAACGTTCAGCGGAATCCAACCGATACTCGGGGATCGCGTTGATGCAAAGTGCCGAGATGCCAAGCTCAGCTAGAGACGCGAGCGGCCACTCGTCACCCAGCCCCCCTCGCAAGAATCCATAGCAGCTGTAGAAGTGGACGAACAGCGGCGGAGGACCTTCGCCTGCAGCCCCTGCTTCGAACAGATGCCCTGTGAACTCCCGTCCACGCTCATCCGTCCAGCGGATCAGCTCCGAAGGCACGGTTGCAGCAATGTCGACCTCCAATCTCTTGTTGGGGTCGAACAGTATCCTTCGTTCGCCTGTCGACAGATCAACAGCTTCGACGCGGGGAGGACGATCGGCCTCCGCGACGATGCACACCAGTGCTGACTGCGACGCACCGCATGGGATGTCCCAGTAACGTCGACTTCCACTGACGAGACCATCAGACTCTATGACCAGCCGCACGTCACCCGTGGACACGTTCCAACCAAAGATCGACTGCGCGCGCCCTTTGTTGTAGTCGACCGCCGTGAACAACACGTCGTCTGTACCCGGCCTCCATTGGACATCCGTGATCCTACTGTTGCTCTTTGTACACAACGCCGAAACACACCGGACTAGGTGATTGGATCGTGCACTTGGAAGCACCGCAAGCTCGACACCGGTCGGCTGCGCCAGACCTTCGCCCTCTCCAACACGCGTCAGAATGGCTACCCGCCCATCGTCCCGATTGAGCGCAAGCTTCCAGGACTCTGAGAACGCCTGAGGAAGATCCGATACCCTAAACGGATCTGACGGCACCTCCTGCAAAGGCAACTCGCGTATCGTCATGTGCTCCAAATCAACCGCTTTCCACCGATCCGGCACTCCACCCAGCAGTGGCCCAATCGGATACCAGCCGCTACCTACGAATCGCTGAGTCGACGGCCGCCCCTCCACCAGGCTTGAACGGACCAGGCCCGCTGATGTGATGACCTGCTCGTCGATTCGCACGCCTTGGTCGTACTCGGCCTTCTCCGCTGCCAGAATCTCTTCTCTCGTGGCGCCCACGCTGTATTTCAGAGTTCTACCCTCGCCGCTCAAGGCGAAGTCGCGCACATCTGCGGGGTCGACGGTGACCTCCATCGCACCGGATCCGTCCGCGTTAGCGCGCCAGACGCTGATTCGGCCGTGCAGGTGCGCGCGATAATAGATCCACCGACCATCGGGCGACCAAATCGCAGGAGCCGGGAGTACTGAACCACTTTCGTACCCACGTAGCGGAGCGCCACCCTCTGCAACGCGCAGTGGGAGCGACGCCCCATCGATGCCTTGGACATACCAGACCGTGTCGTAGGTATTGCGTTCAATCGAAGGTTGCTCAGCTCGGAATGCCACCATTCGCCCATCGGGCGAGATCGCCGGATTGCCCAGATCGACGACTTCCAAGAGACGTCGCGGCGAAATCGTCTGTGCGTGCGCCTCGCTGGCCAGCCCCATACTCGCGACCGCCACCAAAGTCCAGAGGAACCCCTTACCTATCGCCGCAAAGGACTTGAACTCGGTAGAAGTGGCGGTCCATCGCGCAAAGTGCATCAGTTGTCACCTCCCTACACGGCGCCTAGCAGAATTGCCGATGCGCCTACCTAGGGGTATCTGATGCCAATGGCAGCCGTTTCCCTACGGATCAGGTTCCGATGCACCCGGTGGCTGTATCGCGTAATCGCGTCGGAGCCTAGTCTCGGCCAACAATGCCCGCCGGGGACCAGCCGCTCTGTACCGCACCACGTGACTCGTCACACTTATGGATAATTGTTGGCAGATTATATGTTAATTATTTGATAATGAGATTCCAGGGTGTCTACGATCTGATTGTCACGACTTGCGTGGCCTTACAGAAGGAGACTCAAATGAAAGTAACCAACGAGACAATCGAACGCATCAAGACTTCAGAAGATGTCATCGTGCTCGGCGCCATCAGCGTCGAGACACGTGGCGAGATCGGGAGCTTTGAGATGCCAGGGACCGGCGGCCCGTTCCAGCCCGGCATCTCTGAGGAGTAGGCCAAACTCGGGCGCGCTACTGGCGGTGCGCTCCTGCTGAGGTCATTTGCCACCGGCTACCTGGAATCGCCCCGCGCAGGATAGGTAGCCGTTTGACTCGCACCTCAGCCGCCGTGAGGCTAGTTGAGCGACGCAGCTACTCGCAGACCGATGCGATTCACGGTGTCGCTAGAGCACCCCGCAGTTTACAAGTGGAACGAAACGTCTGGCATTAGAACCGGCTACTTGCAAGCTCAACTACTGCCCACACTTTCGCGGCGCTTCGCAGATGATGGCAACTAGTCTTCCGTGAAATCCCGGAGGGCGGAAGGACAAGGCGAGCGCGTGCCGCCAGGCACTTTCCCGGCCTGAGGATAACCATGTCATATCGACTGAGAGACGGCCTATCATTCTGCAAGGCCGGCGGACATGTCTATTTCTTAGACATAGAGAAAGATCGATACTTCCGTTTGCCTGAGGCTATGGAACGCGCTTTCATCGCCTTCATTAAGAATGGAGCGCGCTTAGGCGCGGGATTCGATAAATTGAAAGCTAACAGCATACTTGTCGAGTCTATGTCCCCTGAACCAGTTGCCTCCCCCCCGCACATCAGACGCCCATCTCGCAGCGCCCTCGAGGTGAGCTTGAGTACGCCGCCTTTCAGATTCCTAACCATTACGGAAGTGGCGGCAATTGTGTACTCAACGGCACGCAAACTAAGGAGGCGAAGCCTCAAAAGCGTCTTGGATGGTGTTGTCACCGCTCGTCGAGACCAACACCTTCGCGCTGCACACAACGGGCTTTCAGTTGATGATGACCTCATCAGCGCCGCGAGCTTGTTTCACCGCGCTCGAGCCTACGTTCCAGTCGAACCCTCCTGCCTTCTGGACTCAGTATCGCTTGCCAGATTTCTGGCGCGCCGGCGTTTGTCGGCGAGCATCGTTTTCGGAATTTCGGCAGAGCCTTTCTCCGCTCACTGCTGGCTACAAGTCGCCGACCTTGCCCTGAATGAAACGGTATCAGCTGCCAATGAGCATACCCCTATAAGGATCGTGTAATGCGGCATCGCTTCATTGTCCTAATGAACAGACGTAGTCGTAGCGATGAGGACCCGCGGCCGGCAGTAGATGAGGCGGCGATGCGAACTCTTGGTATGTCATGCCGTCAATCTATGCACTCGGTGAGAGTGTTCGCCTCAACCAACACACCGATCGTAACCATTCCAGGACGTGGTCTGATCGTTGGCGACCTGTTCACCAAAGATGGCCGCCCGGTCACAGGTACGCTACCTACTGGCGCGGCATCAGGAGAACTCGAGAACCATCTACTGAACCACTACTGGGGGGAGTACATAGCCATTGAACTTTCTGAAGACAACTCCCCGGTCTGCAGAATCATGCGTGACCCTTCCGGCGGTGTCCGGTGCGTGTACTCATTCGACGGTGAAGGCGGGTTCATTACATCGGACATTTCTGCTGCAATCGAGCTCGGTCTTTATCGAAAGACGATCGACTGGGATTCGATTTCACACTGGTTGCTCTTTTCCTACTTGCGCACCGGTCGTACTGCGCTGCGCGACCTGCATGAGCTACTGCCCGGCTGTTCTCTGAGTATCGGTGTGTCACGTACAGAAGTTCGCCCGGCCTGGTCGCCGTGGACCTTCGTTTCAAACTCCGCGCGTACCAGCACTCCTCGGGAAGCCATTGACGAAGTTCGCAGTGCGGTGTCCTTGGCGGTTGGGGCCTTAGCCGGCGTTGAGGATAGGATCATTCTGGAGCTTTCCGGCGGTCTCGATTCATCGATCGTCGCTGCATGTCTGGGGAGCAGGAATTCTCGGGTTAGGTATTGCAACATGGTCGTCGAGGACGGTGGAACGGACGAGCGGCAGTATGCGGAGTTGATGACAGCTCGATTGGACGTTGATCTGAACATCGTAGATGTTCGCTTCGGAGATGTGCGTTTTGACTATCCGACGCCTCGATGGTCAGTGATTCCTTCGATCGGTGCATTACAGAATGGAATAAATGATTTGTGGGAGAACGCTGCCAAAGCACACGACGCGACGAGCTTCTTCTCTGGCGCAGGAGGCGACACAGTCTTCTGCTATCTCAAAACAGCGGCTCCTGCGGCAGATGCTTTGAAAGAGCGAGGATTGGTGACGGGCATCAACGCTGTTCGCAATCTTTCCTCGCTGCATCAGTGCACGTTCTGGAAGGCCGGGCGGCTGACGCTCAGGAAGCTGCTTCGTAGGAAGAACGCGGGTTGGAAGTCCGACAGATCGTTCCTTAGCGCCTCCGCACTCGCGATATCGCTTCAGCCGCATCCATGGCTTCCGGCGCCACCGGACGTCCTGCCCGGAGACCGCGAGAAGATCTTCGATCTGATGGGAAACCAACTCTTCAGGGATTCAACTCCTCGTGGCGAAGGGAGATCAATGCGCTTCCCGTTGTTGTCCCAGCCCGTGGTGGAGGCTTGCCTTAGGGTTCCGACATGGATGTGGATCGATGAAGGAAGAAACCGATCCATTGCGAGAGACGCGTTTTCCGATCTGCTTCCAGATAGAATCCTCAATCGAAGAAGCAAGGAATCTCACCTTAACTACATGGCTGCGGTGTACACACGAAGCAAGCCGGAAATTCGAAACATCCTTGGGTGCGGGCACCTTCGGTCACAGGGGATTGTTGACTGGGAGGCGCTTGAGACATTCTTCGAATCCGGGCTGGTAGCCAGGGACATGTCATTCTTACGCGTGATCGACCTATGCATGGTTGAGAACTGGCTACGTGATCAGCTTCCTGTGTGAGCCCCAAGTGCAGCGACACTCTTACGGAACTTCGGCTTCAATCGGAGGACTTCACCATCGTTTGGATATCGATACGCTCCAGAACCGACCGACTGCGGAGTAGTTCGAGGAATCGAACGGCGGCTGGACGACAGACAGAGGCGTATACAGCGGCGGAGCTCTGTTGAGCAGATTCTGGATCGCAATGGCGACTTCCACCCCACCCAGTGCGTCGCTACGGTCGCCAGTTCTGTAACGAAGCGTACTGTCAACTGTCGTAAACGACGCGGTCTTCTCTGTGAATGTTGCCTGCCTGTTTGTGACGCCCGCAATGTGGTTCATGAATCCTGAGACACTAATGCCAGCATCCGTCCATACTAGGCCTAGGCGACCATTGAACTTCGCGGGTTGAAAAGCCTCGCCCGCGAGGTCAAACGCCGGCTGGGCTGCACTGGTTTGTTGCGAACTATCGAGCCAACTGGCCGACCCACGAACCACTAGGCGACCTTTGTCGAGATCGATGCGATACGACCCAGAAAGATCGATGCCCTGGACTCGCTGGCGTGCGACGTTGGTGTAATCAGCACGGACGATCGCGACTACCTGGCTGGGATCATAAGGTGCCCCGGCGAGATTGAAGAATGCGCTGTTGTACTCGGCAAGAAGTGCCGCCTGCTGCTCTGGCGTTGGCGAGTAGTTCACGAACTCCGCGTACATCGGATTGCTCAGTGTCTGATAGATGTTGACCGGCAGTACAACGCGGTCCGCGAAGTCGATATCAAACCAAGTCAACTCCGCCTGCAGTGACGGCCATGCGTCCGGATGCAGCGCCAGCGAGGCAGTCCATGTCCGTGCCCGCTCAGCCTGAAGCTCTGAGTTTCCACCACCACTCATCAGTGCCGTGGCACCAGGTGGATATCCGCTCCCGCCCGCAAGTTCCACGCCGAGCAGATATGACACCTTTCTTTCATATCGTTGATTCAGTGTGGGCGCCTTGAATGACTTTCCCCACGATGCCTTTAGCGTGAAATCGGAACTTGGTCCGTACACCAATCCCAGCTTCGGGGTGTTGACACGGCCGAAGGTGTCGTAGTCCTCACTTCGCGCCGCGCCGCTGAGTTCCAGACGATGTACCCCGCTCATGTTGGAATCGGGCGAGATGATCGGCAGGCTGAGTTCGGCATATCCATAGCGGGCGCGCTCTTCGCCACCGGTTGTGCTCGGGGATGGGTGGATGCGGCGAGTCAGAAAACTGTTCTTGCGTGATCCAAGGCCGAGCGCCAGTCGGGCGTCACCACCGCTGAGCGAGAACAATGGACCCTCTGCGCCGATCTCGTAGGTTCGGCTTTCATTGCAGAAACACTGAACATTGCCGCGAGGTAGATCCGTGGTGGTTCCGTCCCCCACCCGCCGGTCGGAAATGGTCTCGCCGGTGCCGTACGTAGCACCCAGGTCCAGTGACCAGTCCCCGGGAAGAAATATTTCGACACCGGGCGAAGCAAGCACAATCGATGTCTCGGTAACCTGACGGTCGTAAGAGCCAATCCCGGTAAGTTCTCTAGACATCTCGCGATCAGTCTTAAGGACATCTAGTCGAAGCTCAGCTGCGGCGCCGACTTCATGGTGCGCGCTGATCACGCTAGCGCTCATCTTGTTGCCGAAGTAGATCGTGTAGGGATCAGGTAGAAGGGCGGTGTAGTCGCGCTGCCTCCCGTAGATCGGATCGACGGAGACATTCTTGTAGGTCGCGATCAGTCCGCCGTTCGACCAAGTCGCGCCACTGGTCACGGTGTATTCGTGGGTGCTAAGCCCACCATCGGCGGCGGCACCATGCCGCGTGCCCAGAACGACCCCGTCGAAATCCCGTCTGAGAATTACGTTTGCTACCCCGCCCACTGCATCCGAACCATAAATCGCAGACGCTCCATCCGGGATGATTTCCAGGCGCTCTACCGCATCAACGGGGATCGCCCCAATATCGACAGCCTGCGAGAAACCTGAGTAGGCAAGCCTCCGCCCGTTGAGCAGGGTGAGGCTTGCATCGGCGCCGAGTCCTCGAAGGTTTAGAGCTGAGCCCCCCGTCAGGTTCTGATCGGCCGCGTTGGTCGAGCCGCCGGCCATACCAGGATTCTGTCCACCGTTGTAGTTCTGGGGCGTGCTCCGGATGACCTCGCCGAGATCGGCGAACCCCTCTTGCAGGATGCGCTCAGCCCCGATCTCGATCACCGGCGACGGCGTGCTGCCGCCCCGGATCCGCGTGCCGGTCACCATCAGGCGCTCGAGGTCGGTCGTCGGAGTGTCCGCCGTCGCGGCACGTGCGGCAGGCGGGCTGGGCGGACTCTGCGGCCGGGCAGCCGGCGCGGGTGGCGCCTCAGCGCGCCTGATCACGATCGCCTTGCTGTTGACGACCTGATACTCCAGGCCGGTTCCCTGTAGTAGGCGGGTCAGCACCGCCTGCCACGCGAGCCTGCCGCGGATCGCGCCCACCTGCTGGCCTTCGGCCAAGCCTGGTTGGAAGCTCACCTGCAGACCGGTCGTGGCGCTGAAACGCTGCAGCACAGTCCCCAACTCGCCGGCAGGCAGGTCGAAATCATAGATGGCGTCTGCGGACGGTGCGGGCTGCGCCTGCGCCGTGTGTGTTGGCAGGCTCGCGATGATCGACATCGCCAGCGCGCCGTACGCGAAGCTGTAACCGTGCCGGCCGAACCGGACCCTGCGATTGCCCATGTGCTGTCGTCTCCCCTCGTGGCGCGGGGCAAGATTGCCGATGCGCCTCCCTATGGGAACTTGATGCCGCTCCGTATCAACTCCCTACGGAACCACGGGCCTTCTTCCAGATGCGACGTGGCGCGAGCGCGTCGGCGCTGTCTGGACGACGCGAAGACCGACCTGCGTCTACCGCGACTACCGCGGCAGCAGCACGATGTCCGCACCGCTGTTGTCCACGCGGACGGGCAGGATCAGCGCCACTGAGGCGGCGATGGTTTCGCTGTCGCCCGCGTGGAAGCTGGCGCTCACCTCCAGATCGGCCAGCTCTGGGGCGCCCAGCCGTAGCTTGCGCGTCGCGTAGCGGTTGGCCTCGTCCACGACTTCGCGCAGTGGCGCGTTGCGGAAGTGCAGCCAACCCTCGACCCATCCGCTCGCCTGATCCAAGTCGACAGGCTGGACGACCATGCCCGCGACGGACAACTGCGCCTGTTCGTTGGGGCGCAACTCCCGCAACTGCCCGCCATGCGCCACCTCCACCCTGCCATCCAGCAGGGTGACGGTGGCGATGCCCGCCTCCCGCCGCACCTGGAAGCGTGTGCCCAGCGCTGTCACCGTGCTCCCGGCCACCTTCACCACGAAGGGCCTTCGCGCATCGTGCGCCACATCGAACTGGGCTTCGCCCCGCTGCAGTTCGACCTCGCGGCGCGCGCGCGTGTACCGGGCGTGCAACGCGGAGTCGGTGTTCAGCACCAACCGGGTGCCGTCCTCGAGCGCCTCGGAGCGGCGCTCGCCCAAGGCGGTGGCATAGGCCAGCTCCGTCGTCGGCCCGGACGTCGGGACCGCGATGTACACAACCGACACCATCACGATGGTCAGCGTCGCCGCCACGGCCATCATCCAGCCCGGCCGGAGTCGACGCCGACGTCGCAGCGCCGCCTCATCATGGGCGCGCAGCCCGTCCCGATCGAGAGCTTCCAGCAGGTCGGCGGCCAGGTCGTCCATCCGCAGCGCCTGGTCGTACGCGCGCGCATGGCGTGGGTCCTCCGACAACCATGCCTCGCGCTGCCGGCGCTCGTCGCTGGCCTCCTTGGGGCGCCGGGCGACGTACTCTGCGGCTTGCTCGCCGATGCGATGCGAATCCTTGTCCATATCCCTGCTCATCCTAGGCATCCCGATCGCCGACCGCTGCACGGCAGGCATCCAGCGTGCGCTTGATGTACTTCTCCACCGTCTTGGGCGAAATGCCCATCCGCTCCGCCACTTCGCGCCCTGTCAGCCCGTCGATCCGGCTCAGCCGGAACGCATGCCGATAGTGCGGCGGCAACGCCTGGAGCGTGTGCGTGACCAGACGTTCGATCGTCTGCCTCGCTTCGGTGATCGCCTCGAGCGAGGGCTGGCGGGCAGGCAGCACGTCGATATCGCTGAGCGAGACATGGTGGGACGTTCGCCGACGCTTCCCGCGGCGGTGGTGCTCGTAGACCAAGTTGTTGGCGATCCGGTACATCAGCAACCGGTAATCCCCGATCCCGGGCGCATCGCGGTATTGCATCATGCGCGAGAACGTTTCCTGCGTGAGGTCGGCCGCGGTGTCCCGGTGGCCGATCCGCTTGCGAAAGTACTCGGACAACTCGTTGTGACAGTCGACGACCACGGTATCGAAGACCGAGCGCGGTTTTCCCTCGCTGGCGGATGCGGGCACATGCTCCCGGTCGGAATCCAGAGTGTTCATGCTCGGCTCCGTCTGCCGGTCGCGGGTCCGAGAACGGCCTCCGTGCACCGGCTCGTCGGCGGCGAAAAGCAGCGCGACGTTTTCAGCATCCATTGGACGCCGCCAACGCGCAAGAGCGTCGCGGCGCGAGCGCAGCGGGCTGCGGATCGAATGTGGTCATCGACGCGATCTCCGGAATGCCGGCGTGGCACAGCCGCGGAATGGCGGCCTTCCCCTTCCATTGATGCCGGATGCCGGCACTTCCCTACGGACACGCTGCAAGCGTCGCGCTGCCGGCTATTCAGCGGCGCCCGTACGACGACCGCCCTCCCCGCGCGTGCGCCCTATTCGGATGCGCCCCCGATCCACCAGGGTGCCGCCTGCGCCAACGCCACGCGAAGCTTGCGATCCTTGTCCTGCACGGCGCCGTCCCGGGTCAGCAGCTCGTCGCAGTAAGAGCCGATCACCAGGTAGTGCCGGTCGATGTCGGAGTTGGTGACGCGATGCGCCGCCACGTGCTCCACGCCACCGACGGCCAGCCATTCGGTCACCGCCTCCACCCGCAGCCACAGCCACCGGGCCAGGTAGGACCGCGCCGCGATCAGCCCGGCCAGCCACCCTTCCGGCAATCCCAACGACGCATCGGTCACGACGCTCGCAGCCCCGTGCGCCACCAGCGTCACGTACTCGTCCTCGCCAACCCTGCCTGCGCGCAGGCGCTTCTGGAACGACTCGGAATACGCCGCCCTGAGCGTGGGGACCAACGCCTGTAGGCCAGCCAGATTGCCCTGGTCATCCAGATGTCCCGCACGGGCCTGAGCATTGGCGGCACCGATCTCGGCGGCCATGCCGGCGAAGCCAGCACCCCGCCGGCCTTCCGCCACCTCGTGCAGCAGCCCGCGGACCCACAGCGTCGCCTCCGGCGAGATCAGGTCATCCAGCGCGAGCGGACGCCCCGACGCCAGCTCCGCCTCCAGGCACTCGCCATTGCCCTTCGCAAGGAACACCCGATCGGGCACGGCCGACAGCGTCGCGAGCGACCGTCGCAGCGTGTCCTCCCAATGATCGTCAGACTTGCACATCTCCATCAGCGCTGCATCGGACACCACGAACAGCGTATCGGGCGCCGCGACGTGCCGCCGCAGCGCCCCGGACCGGAACATCCCTTGGTCGATACAAATGGTTCTCATGCAGGCCTCGAACTCAAGCACACCCGAAGGCGGGACCTCGGCGTCCCGCGCCAGAGCGGCGACCCGTAGCGGACGACGCATCGACGTTCGTCGTATTGTGATCGCGTCCCGGATTTCCCGCCTGCTCGGTTGAACGAAATCTGCGAAGGTCCCGGGACGGGCCTTTTTCTCCAAGCTGGCCATTGCCGCGCGCAACAGGGAGTTCCGCGATGAAGACCAAGCCCTCTAAGAGCGTCGTCCTGCATGACGAACTGCGACTGGCCCTGCAATCAGGGAGATTCGTACCGGGCGAACGGATCGATCCGCAGGCGCTGGCCGACGAGTTTCGCACCAGCTCGACGCCAGTGCGGTTCGCCCTGCACCGCCTCGTCGGCGAAGGTTTGATCGAGGACCACGCACGCGAGGGCTTCCACGTTCCGCTGCCCACCGAACTGGTGCTGCGCTACCTGTACGACTGGATGGAGCGGCAGCTGCTGGCGGCCTGCGATCTCGGCGCCGATCCCAGCCGGATCGACCGCATGGCCCTGGATGCACCCAGACCGGACGACGACATCGTGCTGCTGACCCGGCGGCTGTTCGAGCAGATCGCCCGCTCCACCGATCACCCGTTCCTGTACCGCGCCGTCCGCCAAGCCAACGACTGGCTCGCCCCGACCCGGCATGCGAAGCAAGGATTGCTCGAGCACCCATTCGACGAAATCGCGCAGCTGTACCGGCACTGGCATTCGCGCGACCTCAGCGCACTACGGCATGCTCTGACCGGCTACCACGCGCATCGAAAGCAACTCGTGCCGCGCATCGTGGCGTCGCTCAACCAAGCGGCCGCCTTCTTCGCACAGTGATCCGGAGAGCGCGCAAGCCTTTCTGCATGCGTGTCTCATCCACCACGTTCCGCCCACATGTTTTGCAAACGCTTTGCAAACGCTTTGCAAAACATAAATCACTTGATTGTCAAAAATTCCAGTGCCTACGCTCCTGTTGTCATGGCCGTCATGACGCAAACCGCAGGAGAACGACATGGACAACACCAAAGAAACCACATTCCGCCGTGAATCGCAGGAAGACGTCATCGTGCTGGGTGTCGCCAGCATCGAGACGAAGGGCCTCCAGCCCGGATTCGCGGAAGGAATGACCGACTTCAATGTCCGGCAGATCGCCGAGGAGTGAGGAGGTAGCGTGGAGGGCGCGCCTTGGGTGCGCCCTTCGCCAATCCATGGAACCAGCTCGCCGCTCACGGGGATACCGATGACTTATCGCTACATCGTCGTAGTCGACAGCCCCGCATCAGTGGCTTTTGGACCTCCAGTCGGACTGGATGACGCCACTCTCGCCGAACTGAAAATCCGATTACGCCTCGCTGCCGGTCGCACTCGAATCTATGCGTGTATGGACACGCCCTTGATTCGAATGAAGGGCGGAATCGTCCTCGGTCATTTGTTCAACCACAACGGCGACCGCATTGTTGGGGACAAACACTTCCCCACCTTTTCTGATCACGCTTCCTGCGTGCAGCACTTGATTGGAAACTACTGGGGCGAGTACGTCCTCGTTTGGGTAGGTCATGGCGACGCCTATGAAGCTAGCATCACTCGCGACCCTTCGGGTGGAGTTCGTTGCGTCTATTCCTTCGAGGCGGGAACAGGATTCGTCACCTCCGATCCCGTGTTGCCGGAGGGATTCGGCCTGTACCGGAGGGAAGTCGACTGGGAAGGGATCGCACTAGGTCTTAACTATCCCCATGTAAGCACACAGCGCACCGCACTCATGGGAATCACCGAACTCCTCCCTGGGCGCTCCCTTCACATCCGCAATAGCGGCACCACAACGATCTCGGAATGGTCGCCGTGGATGCATGTGAACTCTGATCTTCGACACGGTAACCTGCGTGACGCAACCGAGGACGTGCGCCAGTCTGTCCGCACCTCGGTACGTGCTTGGGCCAATGTGGATCGAAAGATCCTTGTGGAACTCTCTGGCGGCCTCGATTCGTCAATCGTCACGGCCTGCCTGCAAGACACATCGGCCCGCGTGACTTGCAGCACGCTACTTACTCCAGTACCCGGTGCCGACGAACGAGAGTATGCGGCTCAAGCAGCTGCCGACCTGGGAGTTGCTCTACATCATGCACCGATGGAGTTCAACGACGCGCGATTCGAGTTTCTTCCACCTACTCACTTGGTGAGGCCACGAATCAATGCGCTCCAGTATGCGATCAACCAGGCGATTGAGCGAGTCGGCGTTGAACAGGATACAGCTGCATACTACTCGGGAGGTGGTGGCGACACGGTGTTCGGGTACCTTGGAAATGCCGCGCCCGCCGTGGACGCCCTACGAGAACGCGGCCTATGCGCGGGTATCAGCGCCATTAGAGATTTGTCCGAGCTGCATGGCTGTACACACTGGACCGCGACGCGTTTGATGCTCAAGAAGCTGATTCGAGCTCCGAAATCGCCATGGAGACCGGACTCTTCATTCTTGGATCAGCGCAAAGCTGGCTCGGTTGTGCTGGAAACACACCCTTGGCTCGCCGACGCATCCGCCGCGCTCCCCGGGGATCGCGAGCGCATCGCAAGCCTAGCTGTAACGCAAGTGTTCAGAGATACTGCACCGCGCAGTGAGCGCCGATGTCTCCGGCTACCCTTGCTTTCCCAGCCCGTAGTTGAGTCGACACTACGTGTTCCGAGTTGGATGTCGATCATTGGTGGCCAGAATCGCTCGGTTGCAAGAGCGGCGTTTGCCGACGTCTTGCCTCCCCATGTTCATGCCCGGCGAAGCAAGGGCAACTTCCTGCAGTACTGCGGCTCGATGTTTCAGAGAAACAGAGTGAGCATGCGAGAATTCCTCCTTTCTGGAGAACTCCAAGCCCGCGGCTTACTGGATGGATCGACCCTAGCTGCGTTTCTAGACTCACCTGCCTACCGGGACAACACGTTCATGCGAGTCATTGACCTGTGCATGATCGAAAATTGGGTGCGCCATCAACGCTAGTCGACGCCTCCAGCATCGGAGGCGCTTATCCATCATTCCTTCCCGCCGTCCAGTTGCCGCCAGCGCTCGTACTGCTTAGATTTCCGGGGGTCCTCATCTACCGCGCCCTGCAACCAGAAGCGAAACCAGTCCAAGTTCCGTTCGTTCGCAGCAAGCTTATGCCTCGGATGGAAGATCACATGTGGCTCATGGGGGAACACGTGCATCTCGGCCCGCCGCGCACGAATCAATGGGATGGTGTAATCCAATGTGTACGGATACTCCTGTTCCGGCATCTGGAAGAGAATCGGCACGTCGAATTTGTCGATATGGAAAGCCGGAGACAAGCGCTGCCAATGCTCCGGGGTCTCATCCGGCGCACCGAGCTGCCAGTTGCGACGCATGTTCGCCAGGAAATCGTCACCCTTCAAACTGCTCATTAGATAGTACAGCGGAGTCACTGCGGGGGCACTGACGGATAAGGCGCGGAGGAGGTCCGTGTTTGCGGCAACCCATAGCGCGACCTCGTTGCCGAAACTTAGCCCGCCCATTCCGACACGCGAGGGATCGACCTGGCCGGTTGATGCCAGCAACTTCACTACGCTTTGTACTGCCGAAATCCCTTCATCGTAGCGAGTTACCGCATCCCACTGGTGCGAGGATGCATCGATGCATAACGCAGATATCCCATGACTCGCCAGAGAGGCAAACGGCCATTGATCCCCGATTCCGCCGCGCATAAATCCGGGGCATCGATAGAAGTTCACGAATAACGGTGGTGGAGCACCGTCAGAAGTGATCGCTGGAAACAGGTAGCCTGTGAATTCCTGCCCCTCCTCATCAGACCAGCGAAGCAACCTTGGAGTGAGGATAGCCATCTGCGCATCGAGTGATTTGTTCGGCTCGAACAGTACGGTTCTATAGCCAGAATCGATGTCGATGCGTTCCAATCGTGGCGCCCGGCCCGCCTCCTCCGCGACGCAAGCCAGCGACTGCGCTGACATGCCACACGGCATGTGCCGGAAACGCCCGCCGCCCAGCACGCCTTCGCCATGGACGACCTCTTGCACCTCACCGGTACGAACATTCCATCGATAGATTGACTGCGCGAATCCTTTGCTCGGGTTGCTCACCGAGAACACCACATCATCACTATTCGGTCGCCAATGAACTGCACCGATCAGCTGATTGACACAAGCGTCTGCGAAGCACCGCTCCGGCTCGCGAGAGCGGGCATCTGTCAGCATGCTCAGACTCATTCTGCCTCGACTGAACCGATCATCTCCCTCGGCCTCGGTCAATAGCGCAATACGGCCACTGCGCGAGTCCACCGATATCACTGATGGCGCCGGCACTAGATTAACTAAATCGGCAGGTGTCAATGTTCTGGGCGGATACTGGGAAACTGATAGATCCGTGATTTCAAGAGATGCGAGCTCGATTTGTTTCCATTTATCTGTTCGATCCGACAGGACGAACGTCCAATCCCATAAGATGTCTCCGGTGTAACGCTGCGTGGCGAGACGTCCGCCAAACGACGCCGAGCGGAACAGGCCCATCGCAACAGGGGTACGCTCGTCGACCAGAATTCCACTCAGGTACTCCGCTTCCTCCGCAGCAACAACCTCTTCGCGCGAGGCCCCAATGCTGTACTTCAGAACCTTGCCGTCGGCACTAAGTACAAAATCACGTACGTCGGCGGAATCCAGGGACAGCGGCTCCGCCCGGGAGCCATTGACGGCTGCACGCCAAACGTCGATTCGGTCATCGATCATGGCACGGTAGTAGATCCATCGACTGTCGGGTGACCAGACAGCTGGGGCGGACATAACGGAACCAGCGGAGTTACGTAGAGGAACACCGCCATCAGCCACGCGCAGTGGCGGAGACGTCCCATCCATGGCTTGCACGTACCATGCCGTGTCGTACCGATTGCGTTCGACTGAAGGCACTTCGAGCCGGAAGGTTACGAATCGGCCATCAGGTGAGATCACCGGCGCATTGAAGTCGGAGATCTCGACCAGTTGCCGGGGGGAAATCGTCTGACCATAAGCAGGACTGTACGACCAAGCCAAGGCAAAACAGGCGAGGAGAGACGTTCTGGTAATGCACGTTGCGAGCATGACGGGCTCATCTGGTTCGCAGGCGCACTCGCGTGCACCCGACGGAAGCGGCTAGGCTTCTACTGGATTTTCGGGGAGGTGCACTACGCACCCACGCACTACCAACGTACGGCGACCGACAGACTGAGGAAACGACCGATGGCCGAGTAGTTGGTCGAGTCGTAAGGTGCCCAATACGGGTTCCCGACCGGGACGTTATGAAAGGGCGGCTTGCGATTCAGCAGGTTATGGGCGGAAAAGGCGATCTCCCAACCTGGCCAAGCGCTATCGCTGCGGCTCACGGCATGACGCACGGCCGCATCGAACGTTGTGAACGAATCCGTCTTCTCGTCTCGGGCGGTGTTATTGACGCCGCTGGTATAGTTGGCGAACAGCGAGGCGGTGAATTGGCCTTGTGTCCACACCCCACCCGTACGCGCCTGAAGCTTGGCTGGGTTGTAGAGGGTGCCGGCCACGTCATACCACGGCTGCTCGCTGCTGTTCTGCTGGGTGCTGTCCAGCCAACTGGCAGACCCGCGAATGGTGAGGCGACCTGCGCCAAGGTCGACCCGGTACGATCCCGTCAGATCCAGACCCTTGATCCGCTGCCTGCTAACGTTGACGTACCGCGCATCCATGATCGCGACGACGTTCTCAGGAACGTACGGAATCCCTTGAAAGAGATGAAACTCATCGGCGTCGGCAATCACCTCCGCCAGCCGTTCTGTTGACGGCGAGAATTCGATGAACTGGGCATACGCGGGGGTGCTCAGCGCTGCACCATAGTTGGTGATGGGCTGGACAACTCGATCGGTGTAGTCGATGCCAAACCACGTCAGTTCTGCTTCCAGCCCGGGCACCGACCGGGGATGCAATGCGAACGACATCGCCCATGTGCGTGCACGCTCGGGGTCGAGGTCCCTGTTTCCGCTGCTGAGCGTCAGTAGCATTGCATCGGCGGGATAGCCGACGCCACCGTAGCTAACTGGTGGAACCAGGACTGCCCGATTGATGCTGTAGCGCTGATAGAGCGTGGGCGCCTTGAATGAGCGGCCCCAGGACGCCTTCATCGTGACATCAGCGCTGGGGCCATAAACCAGCCCGAGCTTTGGTGTGACGACGCTACCGAACGTATCGTAGTCCTCGCCTCTCACCGCAGCCGTTAACGCAAGCCTGTGCAGTCCGGAGGTCGGATTGGCCGGCCCGGACAAAGGCAGATGGAGCTCCGCGTAGGCGAACCGGCTGCTTTCGTCACCCTCGACCGCAAGCACATCTGTCACGTAGTTGAATTGCCAGTAGTCATTCGCTCTATGCCCAGCACCGACGGCCAGCCGCGCATCGCCCCCGGGCAACCTAAACAGCGGGCCCTCTCCCCCCAGCTCATAGGATCGCGTCTCGTTGCACCAACACTCATTTAGACGTGACGTCAATTGAGCGCTACTGGTAGACACGTCGAACATGCGCCAAATGTGCTCATCCTTGCCCCAGGCGCCGCCGATTGAGAGTGTCCAATCGTTAGGCAACGCTATTTCTACTGAGGGCGCTACCAGCGAGGTGGTTGTCTCGGGCAAAATGCGCGAGTAGAAGTGAGCGATGTTCGTATGCCAGTAGTCGAAGCGTTGATCACGTTCAGTACGCAGCGCGTCGATTCGCAGTTCCGCAAGCTGGCCGATCGCTTGGTAGGCGCTGACCAGCCCGCTACGCACGTGGCTGCCAGGATAGATCGTGGTCGGCTCCAAAAGATGGTCGGTGTAATCGCGATTGGCAGCGTAGATGGGCTTGACAGAAGAGTACTTGTACGTCGCGAGCAGGCCGCCACCTAACCAATTCGCGCCCGCTGTCGCGTTGTACTCGTTGGTGACCATGCCGCCATCGCTCGCCGCGCCGTAGCGCGCGCCCAAGGACAGTCCCTCGAAGTCGCGCTTGAGGATCACATTGCCCACACCGCCCACAGCATCGGAGCCGTAGATCGCAGACGAGCCATCGGCCACGATCTCAACCCGGTCCACCGCCTCCACTGGGATCGCGCTAATGTCCACCGTTTGTGTGAAGCCGCCGTAGGCCATGCGACGCCCATTGAGTAGCGTCAGCGTCGCATCCGGGCCGAGGCCGCGGAGGTTTAAGCTGGATCCGCCGGTGATGTTCTGGTTCGCCAGGCCGGCAGCGCCCGTAGCCGCGCCCGCAGCGACGCCGGGATTCTGGCCCCCATTGAAGTTCTGCGGCACGCTGCGAATCACTTCACCCAGATCGGTAAAACCTTCCTCCCTAATATTCTCGGCCCCGATCGTGATGACTGGCGACGGCGTTTCCCCACCCCGGATTCGCGTGCCCGTGACGACGACCTCGCCGATCACGACGTTCCGGCGACCCGGGGTCGGCGGTGCCTGTCGCCTGTCGTCCTCCAGATCGTTCTGTCCGTCGAGGCTCGCGCCGCGGTCTGACTGCGCTGCTCCACCATTTTCGCGCGTGGGCGCAACCGTTCGCGGCCGAACCGTCGCGACGTCGCCGTTGCTGTAGACCACCTCGAGCCCGGTCCCCGCCAGCATCTGCTGCAGGGCCTCCCGCCTGTCCAGCGTGCCCTTCACTGCCGGCGACATCATGCTGCCCACGGCCTCGGCACGGTAAAGCAGCTGCATGCCGGACTGGTCGGAAAAGGCCTGTAGGGCCGCCGGCATCGGCTGGGCGGGAATGTCGAACCGAACGGGCGCCGGCGCCTGCACCGGCGCGGCACCACGCTCCTGCGCCGAGGCATGCATCGGCAATGCGCCGCCAGCCAACGCGCCGATGATGGCGGTGTACAGAGTCTTGCGGAGGATCGTCGCTCGCGTCATGTCGGGGTCCCGTTCGGGTGGGTGTCCGCGGTCGTCATGTGACCGGACGGTGACAAGGAGTCCAGGCAAGCCGGTTTCCCCCAGTCCGATATTCCTGGCCCATTCGCTGCGTCCACCATTCGACGTCTCGCGTTCACCGGATTCGTGGCCCGAGGCCGGCGGCAGACGCGAAGGCCGTACCGACCAGATCCAGCAACGCACAGCCACGATGGTGTGTCGGCCGGCCCGTTGTGCAAGCGACCGAATACCACGTGGTGAAGGCCTGCAGATGCTCTGTTCGACCTGCACGCTGCGAGCGAGGGCTGCCTTTCGGTCGCCTGGCAACCAGGTCGGATTTGTGCCATCGTCGGTCTGCGCTCGCGGGCTTCGATCGTCGCGGCATGGCGGTTCCGGCGGGGACCCGGTTTCGGCCAGGTGCTCCCGGCGAGGGACGGCCCTGGAGGAGCGCTGCGCCTCCTGCACGGGGACCACGACGATGCCGTACCGCCTGCACGACGACCTGTCCTACTGCGAGATCGACGGACACCTGGTGTTCCTGGACGTCCTGAACGATCGTTACTTCCGGCTTCCGCCTGCGCTCGAACGCACCTTCGTCGCACATCGTGACGGGGAAG
Organism: Proluteimonas luteida; assembly: GCF_021191695.1. Classification (GTDB taxonomy): domain Bacteria; phylum Pseudomonadota; class Gammaproteobacteria; order Xanthomonadales; family Xanthomonadaceae; genus Luteimonas; species Luteimonas luteida. The sequence continues at coordinate 190,183 of NZ_JAIWPT010000001.1, read as the reverse complement.
GCGCGACGGACAGCGACGTGGCTGCGCTGGTGGACCGCGACATCCTCGTCGACGCGCAAGGCACAGCCGGCGGTCACGTGGCGCCGCCCATCGAGCGCCCGGTCTGCAGCGCCGTCGAGCAGACAAGCACCGCCCCGCCGGTGCCGTTGCCGATGCTCGCAGCAGTGGACGTGTTCCGGATCGTGCTGGCGACGCAGCTGCAGCTGAAGCGGCGCGGCCTGAAGCGGACCCTCGACACGCTGTCCTCGTACCGCGAGACGAGTACCTTGCAGACGCCCGCGGGCGCACCTGCCGACCAGCAGTTCCTGGAGGCCGCCGCGCAGTTCCGGCGCGTGCGGCCATATGTGCCGATCGAAACCCGCTGCCTGCTCGATTCGCTGTCGCTCACCCGGTTTCTGGCGAAGCGCCGCTTGCACGCGACGCTCGTCTTCGGCGTGACGGCGGAGCCATTTTCCGCTCACTGCTGGGTGCAGGCGGGTCGCGCGGTCCTGAACGACACGCTTGGGAACGTCTGCGCTCATACGCCGATCCGGGCGATATGAGGCACGCAGCCTCGTCCGCGGTCGCTGCCAGAAGCCGCCCTGCCCGGTCCGGTTTAGAGGCAAGACGGCAGCACCGTGTGCATTCGCGCGCGCCCACCGGCGCTACTCGACGTACACGTTGCGTTCTCCCTCGCGCCGTACCTGGAGGCCAAATCCGTCGTGCAACGCGGTGAGCAGCGCCTCGACGCCCTGCGGGTTGGTCTGGAAGCTTCCGCCGACCAGTAGCTCGCGCGCGCGGTCGCTCAGTTCGATCCGCAGCGGCGTATAGCGGCCCAGGTCCTCGGCCACTTCGCGCAGCGGACGGTTCTCGAAGTGGATGGTGCCCGTACGCCAGGACACCTCGCGCGTCAGCTGCGGCAAGGGAAGCGCGCGCACTTCGGTATGGCCGGGACGCAGGTCGGCCTGTGCACCGGCTGCCAGAAGCGACGCCGGCAGTTGCGCGAGCGCGCGGTCCGACGGTGCGGCACCGCCACGCGGCATGGCGACCACTTTCACCTTGCCCTCGCTCACCGTCACCCGCACGTCGCCGCCGGCCCGGCGATTGACGTTGAACGCGGTGCCCACGGCACGTACCCAGGTATCGCCGGCCACCACCCAGAAGGGGCGTTGCGGATCGTGGACGACAGAGAAGTACGCCTCGCCGCGGGTGAGCCGGATCACCCGGCCGTCGTCTCCGTAGGACACGCGCGCGGCGCTGGCGCTGTTGAGCTCCATGCTGCTGCCATCGGGCAGCATCACCACTTCCCGCTCGCCGATGGCGGTCTCGAACCGCGGCGACACCCAGGCCTGCCAGCCGCTGGACATCGGCACCAACAGCAAGACCACCACCGCGGCAACGGCCGTCCAGCCGCGCCACCTGTGCAGGCGACGCTGGGTGGCCGCGTGCATGGCGATGCCGAACGACGTGGCGCGCACCGACGGGCCAGCGGCGGCGAGCAACTGGTAGGTCGCCAGCATGTCCTGGAAGACGCGGTCGTGGCGTCGGTGCGCACGGCGCCAGGCCAGGCAGCGGGCGCGGTCCGCGTCCGTCACGTCGTCGGCCTGTAGCCGCTCGATCCAGGCAGCCGCTTGCCATTCGACGTCCTCGACGCGGGGAAGACGATGGATGTCACTCATGGCCTGCGTCTCCGTCCAGCAGTTGGTAGCGCCGTCTCAGGAAGACATGCGTATCGCGCAACCCGCGCGTGACGTGCTTCTCGACGGTCTTGGAGGAGATGCCGAGCTGCTCGGCGATCTCCTTGTAGGAGTAGGCATGGAAGACGCGCAGGGAGAACGCCGCCCGGCATTGGGGCGGAAGCCGCGCGATCGCCTGCCGCAGCAGGGTGGCGGCCTCGCGGGCGAGCATCGCCTCCTCGGGAGACGGCGTGTCGCCGGCGACCCCCAGCACGTCGGCCTCACCCGCCGAGAGGCCGTCGGCGGTGCGCTGGGCGCGGTCGGCGCTCCAGGCGAGATTGCGGGCGGTGATGAAGAGGAAGTTCTCGGGTGTGCGGACCTTGTCGCCCTGCGCCAGGGTGCGGGCTGTGGCCTCCTGCACGATGTCTTCGGCGGACTCTTGCGACCGGGTCACGCGGCGCACGTAGCGCAGTAGCGCCTCGCGGCTTTCGCCGAGGAACTGCGTCAGGCGGTCGTGTGCGGTATCGGTCATGGCGTTGAGGCCGGCAGGATAGAACGATCCCCCGTCGCGCGCGCGGCGCAAGGGCTTCCTGCCAAGGAGCCTGCTGGGCGCAGTTTCCCCCATATGGATTGGCGGGCCGGCCCGTTCCCCCCCAATCCCCGTGCGAAGGACCCGGCTGCCCGGCCGACGGGGGGCGGTCCAGATCCGCGGCGCCAGTCCGGAGGCGCAAGGGGACGCGCCTCACCGTTGTGCTCAGTTGCAGACAGGCGCGCGTGGATGACGCGAGCCGAGGTGCGATCAACGCACGCTTGCACGGCAGGCGCACATGCTCAACCGCCATTCGTCGCTGCTACTCCGCGTTCGGCAAGGCTCCACGCCAGTATTCCCCCAGCGCCATCCCGATCTCGCGGCCGAACTCCAGTTGGGCGATGGGATGCCCGGAGAGATCTTGATCCCGACGCAGGTGATCCGGATAGTCCGCGATCTGCCACAGGCCGCGTGTCAGTGCATAGCTTCGGACAAGCAGGTCGATACCCCTGCCGGCCGGCAGCGCCAAGGCGGCATCGACCACCGATCCGGCGCGGATCAACGCATCCGAGAACGTTCGCTTGAACGGACGCAATTGCTCCAGTGGGAGATTGGCCTCCAGCAACGCGTATCCCAACGCGTCGAGCCGCAGGAAGTAAGGACGTCCCTCGAGAAAGGTCACGAAATCGCCGATGAAGGTGGCCGCCTGCGCCGCCGCGCCTCCGGCAGCAGGTGCGAAACTGTTGGTGACCACGGAAAAAAGATCGTCCCATTCCCGCGACAGGAGGCTGGTGAAGATCTGCTCCTTGCTGTCGAAGTAGAGGTAGAGGGTCCCCTTGGCGAGCCCGGCCTTCGCGGCGATGAGCGCAACCGGAGGAAGCCGGCGGGTATCGTCCAGAAACAGCTCGAGTGCCGCCGCGAGGATGAGGTTCCTGCGCGCTTCCTTTTCGTCCTCGCCCAGCGCATGTCTCGCCATCATCCGGTCTTTTCCCTCACGATTTCAGCGCGTCGGCCATGAGCCGTGTCTGCACTCCGCGGGGAAGCAGACGGCTGACCAGTGCGGCCAGCCGGTTCATCCGGCCTGCGATCACGCTTTGGCGCCCGGCGAACAGCGCCTGAAGCCCGGTTTCGGCAGCCAGCCGCGGCAAGATCATCGATCGCTTCATGCTCTGGCTCGGCACCTGACCCGCCGCGCTCAGGAAGCCTGTGTCCATCAATCCCGGAGACAGGACCGTGACCGTGACGTTCTTGGGACGAAGTTCGGCATGGAGCGCCTCGCCGAACATGCGGACGTAGCTTTTACTGGCGGCGTAGGCCGCGTAAGTGGGGGCGGGCATGAAGGCCGTCATGCTGGCCACCATCAGGATATGGCCGCCACCTCTCGCCGCCATGTCGGCTGCGACGGCATGGGTCAGATCGGTGAGGGCCAGGATGTTGAGGTGCAGCATGCGGTCCGTTGTCTCGATCGGGCGCTCCAGGAACTCGCCCTGCAACCCCTGTCCGGCATTATTGACGAGGATATCCAGCGCGATCCCCTGGGTCATGATCGCGCGATGGAGTTCCGGAGCGGCTCCAGCCAGCGTCATATCCACAGAGTGGCTCACCACGTCGACACCGTGGCGCGATCGGAGCTCCGCGGCCAGTGCATCGAGTTTGTCCCGATTGCGGGCGGCCAGCACCAGATTGAGGCCCTGCTCGGCGAGCAGGGCCGCGAACGCCGCTCCCAGTCCGCCGGATGCGCCCGTGACCAAGGCCCATTTGCCCTTGTTATCCATGTCGCCGTCTCGAAAATGACCGCTGGTCATTTAATTGTGGCCCACGATCATTTGTCAAGCTGGGAGGCGTTGCGCGAGAGATGGGGAGCGATGTCGGAGAACTTAGGGTGTCAGAGAACACTTAGGGCACGGCAGGCGGAAACTTCGGCATAGGGGTACGGGTTGCCCAAAGCCAGCTGCCGGCCGCCGACGCGGCCCGTCGCGCCGCCGCCTGCTCGCGCTCGGGCGCGAACTCGCTGGCCACGTATAGCGGCGTGGCCGACGCCCCGGTGTCCAGCAGCAGAACCGCAGGGAACTCACTCGCACGCGCGTCGTAGCGCAGCGGCTTGAAAAAGCGCCTCTGCTGCCGCACCAGCGCGTCGATCAACGGCAACTCGTGCACGCCCTCCACCGGAATCCACTGTTCGCTCGTCAGCATCACGCACGCGGCATCGATCTCGTAGGTGTGCTCGCGCCGCGCGCGGATCAGCGCGCACAGCAGCAGGCGTGGCCTGGCGCCGACGTCCGCGACGCTAGCCTCGAACAGGGCGGCGTTGGCGCGCTCGAGCCGGGCCCAGACGCGGGCGTCGACCCAGAGCGGCACGTCGGGCATGTGCTTGATCCACACGCGCACGCTGGCGCCGCGGGCGTCGGTGGTCTTGAGCTCGCCGAGCAGCAGCGCCAGCGGCAGGCGATCCTGCGCGCCGTGCAGCAGGGCCAGCTTCTCACGCCGCCGATGCACGGTGTCGGCGTACGTGGCCCGGTCGAAGGCCTCGGGGACATACAGCCGCTGCGCCAGGTCCTCGCCCTTCACCGAGACGTCGACCGCCGCGTCCATCAGGTACTTGTGGATCACCGACTGCCGTCGCTTGCCGGCCATCGCGGGCACCCAGCGGTTGAGGCCGGCGCGCTCGAACAGGAAGTGCGTCACCGCGCGCAGGCTCATGCGCCGGCGCGGCGCCTGGACCTCCGGGGAGGGCGCGCGGTCGGCCGACTTGCGCGCGGCGCCGCCCGCGGCGAGGTGCGTCCACGGGAAATCGACCCGCAGCTCGACCTGCCCCGGCTGCGTCTCCAGCACCGCCTCCCCGACCAACTCGCCCAGCCCGGACTGGCCGGGTTCGGGCGCGTACGACGGACAGCGCGGATGGTGCTGGCTGCCCGAGTCGGGCATGCGCTTGACCACGTACCAGCGGTGCAGCGCCACGTACATCTCCACGCCGGCGCTGCGGCACAGGCAACGCGGGCGATCGCCGGCGTCGTGGACCGTCGCGAGCGCTTGCTGCAAGGCGTCGTCGTCCGCGGCGTACACCCGCCCGCCGATCAGGAAGCGCTGGACGTCGCGCTTCTCGGCCATCAGATCAGGTCCACGGTCAGCTCCGCCGCGCTCGGTCGCCTGCGCGGGAACAGTCGGCGGATGCGGCTGCGCTGGGAGATGCCGAGCAGTTGCCCGACCTGGCGCTCGTCGGCGCAGCGCGCGTAGAGCCGCGCGGCGACGGTGGCGCGCACCGCCAGCGGCGAGGCGCCGGGCAGGCCGGCGTGGCGGAAGATCTTGCGGTAGGTCTCCAGGATCGGCCGGCACAGGTAGCGCTGCTGGCGGCCCTGCGCGTAGGCGGTGATGGCGAAGCCCTCGCCGTCGGCCGCCAGGAACAGGGCCTGATCGGGGTCCAGGCCGAGGTAGGTACCCGTACTCGCGCGCGCGCCGCCAGTCGCCCGTTCGCCCAGGTACTGCAGCAAGACGGTGTTGAGCCGCGTGCTCCTGAAGTACAGCGGGCGCGGCACCCCGCTGATCGCCGCCGCAGCGGGCAGTTCCGAGGCTTCGCGCACGCTGCCGTCGGCGTGCAGGAAATCGCGGACCCGTAGCCGCGCGATTTCGAGCGGCCGGGCGCCGGTGGCGAACAGCACCAGGAACAGGGCCACGTCCCGCAGCGGCTGGCGGCTGTAGGCCCTGACCCGCCCGGCAGCGGCTACGACTTCCTCGGTGCTGTAGGTGCGTATCGGTTTGTCGGCCCGCGGGCGGATGGCCTGGTCGAGGTCGAAGTCCCCGAGCGCCAGCAGGATCGCCTCGCGGTTGGAGCGCAGGCGGCTGACGAAGGCGATCCCGCCGTCGCTCAGTCCGTCGATGCCGACGCTCTGGCTGACCGATCGCACCAGTTCCTTGATCCGACGCTCGACTGCAGTACGGGTGACGCCGTGGGCCTGGCCGACCCGCGCGTAGGTCCCGCCGTCCAGGACGGCGCGCAGCATGGCCACGGATCGCTCCGCCGATGTCTGCGTTGGTCGTTCGACGGAGGCCATGCGGTTCCTTCCTGTCTCGTCCATTCATCCTTCTCAGCCCGCGGCCCGCGACCACGCGAAACCGCCACGGAACCGTGGGGATTTCGGCGTCAGGCCCGCGCGCCGCGCGCGCACGTCCTTGCCGCCGAAGGGCAGCCGGGGTGGCGGCGACGGCAAGGCACGCGACAGCGCGACCGCGGTGCGGTTTGAAGGCTGCCCGCAGGCGTGGCGACCCACGCGCCGGCGGATATGGCGGCAGGGGGCACGCGACGGCAGATGCCTGCGCGCAGGGGCGCGCAAGACGCTTCGCTCGCCGCGCGGCGGAGCCGCGGCGGCGGCGCGGGCCGCTCGCATGGGTTGCGACGGCCTCGACCGGATCCCCCCGGATGTCTCGGTGACGGCGCGGGCCGCGGCGCGGCGCCGGGGCGCCACCATCAAGGGGATAGCTCCCCCGCGCGGCGCCGGCTCGTCCTGACCTCAGCGCCAAGCCGGGCACAGCATACAAAACACGCCCCCTCCCCGCCGGCCCGCGACCCGCAGGACTGCAGCGACCGCCGGGCGGTGCCGGGGTCCGCCTCGCGGCCACGCGCAGGCAGCCACGCTTGCGCGCCGGTTGCGCAGGCGCCTGGACCGACCGTGTCCGGCTGCCGCCAGGACGTTGCTACGTTGGACGCGCGTCATGCTCGTCAACGAGCCGTCCTGGCCGAGCCAGGCGTCGCGGTCGACACCCGCCCACCGCCTCGATGTCCGCCTCCGCGCGGCCATGCCTCGCGCGATGACGCGCCGGCCCCGTTCTGGGCCGAACGACCCGCCACCGGTTCCGTTCACCCCGCTTTCGGGGTGCGCGGACCGCGCCGCAACCCACCACTTCCATCCCACAGGGGAACACCTCCCCTGCCGGGCGCGTGTGTCCCCGCTTGCCACGGAGACATGCACGATGGCCAAGCCCATCCCTTCGCACTCGCTCTGGCTGCCGGGATTCGATCCCGACCAGCCCGCCCCACCCTCACCCGAGCCGCCACCTCCTGTACCGCCGGCGCCCCTCGCGCAGGCCGTCGCGCCGCAACCAGCGCCGGCCATCGAAACCCCGGCCGAAATCACGCAACCCGCACCGGCGGCGCCGCGCCCGAGTTGGCGCAGCACCACCACGGCGAACTCCGCGCCTGCGCCCACGTCGTGGACGCCGCTGACCGCACTGGACGTTCCCGCTGGCGCGGTTTCCAAGTTCGCAGCCAACGTCGCGGCGATCGAGACGCTGGCGCGCCTGGACGCGGAAGACCGTCCACCGCGGGCGGAGGAACGCGCGGTCCTGCTGCGCTACACCGGTTGGGGCGGCATCCCGGCGGCCTTCAACCTCGAAGGCAACGATGCGGCCTGGACCGCACGCGCCGCGCAGTTGCAGGAGCGGCTCGCCGCCGAGGACTACGAGGCCGCACGCGCCTCCGTCAACAACAGCCACTACACGGACCTGCACATCGTTCATGCCATCTGGCAGGCGATCGAGGGCTTCGGGTTCCGTGGCGGACGCATCCTGGAACCGGCGGCGGGCATCGGCCACTTCATCGGCGCGATGCCGGACGCCATCGCCGCGCGCAGCCGGACCACGGCCGTCGAACTGGACCGGCTGTCCGGACGGATGCTGCAAGCGCTCTACGGCCAGCACGGCGTGGACGTGCGGATCGCGCCGTTCGAGAAAGCGACCGTCCCCGACGGCTGGTACGACCTGGTCGTCGGCAACGTGCCCTTCGGCCACTACACCGTCGCCGACCTGAGCAACCGCCCCTACGCGGGCTACAGCATCCACAACTGGTTCCTCGGCCGCGCCCTGGACGTGGTACGGCCGGGCGGCCTGGTCTGCCTGATCACCAGCAGCCACACGCTGGAGGCGAACGACGCACGCGTGCGCAGGTACCTCGGCAGCCAGGCGGCACTGCTTGGCGCGATCCGCCTGCCGCAAGGCGCGTTCTCGCGGATGGCCGGCACGCAGGTGCAGACGGACATCCTGTTCCTGCGCAGGCGGGACGGCGCTGAAGATCTCGACGACACGTGGTCCGAGAAGGCGCAGGTGCCGCAGTCGCTGCGCGACTGGGGCCTGCACGGGTACCAGCAGATCAACCGGTGGTATGCCGATCACCCGCAGTACTGCATCGGCCGCATCCGCAACGAGAGCAACGGCTACGAGGAAGTGCCCACGGCGGTGTTCGACGGCGACCTCGTCGCCGAACTGCCCGAGCGCATCGCCCTGCTGCCCCGCGATGTCTACACGCCGGCAAAGGCAACGGTGGTGCCGCTGCGTCTGGAGCCGGCACCGGCCGAGGCCGGAGACCGCCCGGGCAGCTATCAGGTGCGTCAGGGACAGGTCCACCGCGTCGAGAACGGCGCGTTGGTCAACGTCGACGGCCAGCTCAACGCGACCGCACGCGCCCGCATCACCGGGATGTGCGCGATCCGCGAGCACGCCCGCGCCCTGCTCGACGCGCAGATGTCCGACCAGGACGACGATGCGTTGGCCCGGTTGCGGACCCTGCTCAACGGGGTGTACGACCGTTTCGTCGCCCGGCACGGATGCCTGAGCAGCCGCGCCAACGCGCTCGCGTTCCGGCGCGCCCCGGACTACCCGCTGCTGCTGTCGCTGGAGCACTACGACGAGGAATCGGGCAAGGCGCACAAGGCGGCGCTGTTCTCCCGGCGCACGTTGTCACGCGTGGTGGAACCGTCCGAAGCGGCCGAGCCCACCGAGGCGCTGGCCGCGTCGATGCAGTGGCGCGGTCGCGTCGATCCGGCGTACATGGCGGGCCTGCTCGGCGCGCCGGAGGCCGAGGTGCTGGAGGCACTGTCGGCCGGCGGGCACATCTTCCTCGATCCCCTGGAGGACGCCTGGCAGCCGGCCGACGAGTACCTGTCGGGGGACGTGCGCAAGAAGCTGCAGCAGGCGGCGCTGGCCGGGCCGCGGTTCAACCGCAACCTCGGCGCGCTGGAGGCCGTGCAGCCGGAAGACCTGCCGCCGGGCGCGATCGAGCCGCGACTGGGCGCCGTCTGGATCCCGGCCCGGGACGTCGAGGGCTTCATCCGCGAAGTGCTGGAACTGGAAGACTGCGAAGTCGGCTATTCGGCCGAGGCCGGTGCCTGGTCGGTGACCTACCCGGAATGGAAGGCCCGGCAGAACCTGAAAGTGACGCAGGAGTTCGGCACCGAGCGCATGAACGCGCTCGAGCTGGTCCAGTGCGCGCTCAACGTGCAGGTGCCGACGGTCCGCGACCGCGATCCGGTGACGGACCGGTACTTCATCAATTCGGCGCAGACACTGGCCGCGCGCGAGAAGCTCGGGCTGATCAAGGAACGCTTCGCCGCGTGGGTGTTCTCCGACACGCATCGCCGCGAGGCGCTGTGCCGGATCTACAACGACACCTTCAACGCGACGCGGCCGCGCAGCTACGACGGCTCGCACCTGAAGCTGCCGGGGTTCTCGCACTGCTTCGAGTTGCACGCCCATCAGAAGGACGCCATCTGGCGCGTGGTGCAGTCCGGCAACACCGGCCTGTTCCATGCCGTCGGCGCCGGCAAGACCGCGGTGTGCGTGGCCGCCAGCATGGAATTGCGGCGGCTGGGATTCGCCAACAAGCCCTGCCATGTGGTCCCGAACCACATGCTCGAACAGTACACGGCCGAGTTCGTGCGCCTGTACCCCAACGCCTCGGTGCTGATGGCCGGCAAGGACGACCTGGCCGGCGACAAGCGGCGCGAGCTGGTGGCACGCATCGCCACCGGCGACTGGGACGCGGTGGTCGTCACCCATTCCAGTTTCGAGCGCATCAAGCTCTCGCCCGATTTCACAGAGGAGTTCATCAAGGAGATCGTCCGCGACATCGAGCTGACCATCCGTGCCGAGAAGAGCAACGACCGCGGCAACCGGATCGTCAAGCACCTGGAGGCGATGAAGAAGAACTGGGCGGCCCGCCTGGAGCGGCTGCTGGCCGACAAGAAGAAGGACGACCTGCTGACCTGGGAGCAGCTGGGCATCGACACGCTGTTCGTGGACGAGGCCCACCTGCACAAGAACCTGTACCGGTTCACCAAGATGACCCGGGTGGCGGGATTGCCCCTGAGCAATTCGGAACGGGCCTTCGACCTGTTCCTGAAGACCCGCTACACGATGCGGCTGCACGGCGGCCGCCAGCGCGGCGTGGTGTTCGCCACTGCGACGCCGGTGGCCAACACGATGGCCGAGGTCCACACGATGATGCGCTACCTGCAGCCGAACCGGTTGCGGGAACTGGGCCTGGAACAATTCGACGCCTGGGCCGCCACCTTCGGCGAAAGCGTCACCGCGCTGGAGATCGCACCGGACGGCAGCGGCTACCGCATGCACACGCGGTTCGCTCGCTTTATCAACGTACCGGAGTTGATGTCGATCTTCGGCGAGGTCGCGGACATCCGCACTGCCGAGATGCTGGACCTGCCAGTGCCGAAGCTGCGTGGAGGCAAGGCGCGAATCATCGCTTGCCCTCCCAGCGCGGCGCTCAAGGCGTTGGTCAAGACCCTCGTCGAGCGTGCCGAGGCTGTGCGCAACGGCAACGTCAAGCCGCACGACGACAACATGCTGGCGATCACCACGGACGGTCGCAAGGCGGCGCTGGACTTCCGCCTGGTTGCGCCGGAGGCACGCTTCGACGAGGGCGGAAAAGTCGCCGCCTGCCTGCGGGAGATCGTGGACATCTGGACGCGCACCGCGGCAACGCGCAGCGCGCAGATGGTGTTCTGCGACCTGTCATCCCCGAATGCGGGCAAGCGCTTCAGCGTCTACGACGACCTGCGCCAGCGCCTGATCGACGCGGGCATCCCCGAGCAGGAGATCGCCTTCGTCCACGACGCGGCGACGGACGTGCAGAAGGCCAAGCTGTTCAAGGCCGTCCGCGAAGGACGCGTGCGCGTGCTGCTGGGCTCCACCGCGAAGATGGGCGTGGGCACCAACGTGCAGACGCGGCTGGTGGCGCTGCACCATCTGGACGCCCCCTGGCGGCCGTGTGACGTGGAGCAGCGCGAGGGCCGCATCCTGCGCCAGGGCAACGAGCACGACGAGGTGGAGATCTTCCGCTACGTCACCGAAGGAAGCTTCGATGCCTACCTCTGGCAGACCCTGGAGACCAAGGCGCGCTTCATTGCCCAGGTCATGCGGGGCGACAAGGGCATCCGCTCGCTGGAGGACGTGGAACTGGCGACGCTGTCGTACGCCGAGGTCAAGGCCCTGGCATCGGGCAACCCGATGGTGATCGAGAAGGCCGGCGTGGACGCCGAGGTCGCCAAGCTCTCGACCCTGTACTCGGTGTGGCGCAACCAGCGCTACGCCAACGAGAGCGAGGTCGGTCGGCTGCCGATGCTGATCGAGGCGCAGGAGGCACGCGTCGGAAAGTTGGCACAGGACCTGGCGCAGCGCGAGCCGCAGTCCATGGAGGACTTCGCGGTCGAGCTCGGCGGCAGGCGCGTGCGCGGCGCCGATCTCGGGGGGGACACCCTGCGCGGGATCGTCAAGGCGACGTGGGAGGAGATCCGCAAGACGCGGCTGGCGGTCGAACGCACCCTCGGACGCTTCGGGGGCCTGGACCTCGGCATCCGCGGCAACCGCCACGCCGAGGTCCCGCGTCTGTACCTGAGCGGGCACTGCGTGTACGAGGCCGAGCGTTACCAGACAGGTCCCGGCCTGGTCTCGGCGCTGTTGGCGGCATTGGCGTCGGTGGAGGAGGAACACGCCGACGCCGTCGACTTGTTGGCAAGCCGTCGCAAACGGTTGGAAGACTTGAAGCTGGAGCTGTCACGCCCGTTCGAGCAAGAAGTGCGGCTGCACGATCTGCTGGCTCGCCAGCGCGAGCTGATGGATGCGCTGGACCTGACCAAGGATGAGGCGGGCAGCGCGGGCATGGATGCCGACGCCAGCCAGAGGGCCGCCTGACCCCTTGCCCCGCGACGCTTGTCGCGGGGTGCTTTTTTTGGCATGAAGGAGACGGGCACGGGATGGCCGATCCCCATCTGCGCCTGCGTTGGACGGAGTAAGTACGCTTGGGCCCTGGGGGAAACATGGCTGGCGTCGGGAAAGATGTGCAATTCGAGGATGCCCGTCGCGCCTTGCGAAAGGCGATCAGCGACAGGCACGGTGTTGACGTCAAGCAGTCGGACTGGACGCAGCGCGTTCCCGGTAAGAGCCCGCCCGCCGGGTACGACTGCGACGGCAGGAAATGGACGGCGACGCTGCGTGCGGCCGCCGCGCTCATGGGGGAGATGGGCTACGCCATGCACCCTGTCTCCGTCAGGGATGGCGGCAGCGCGGTCTCCAAGCCATTGACCGATAGCGTTCGGCTCTTGTTCGACAAGATCCGCACGCCTCGGATCGCGTGGGCGCGCTTCCAGGTCGATCTGGAGGTCGCATGACGAGGATTGTCCGCAGTCTGGGGCTCGCCGCGCTGGCTTGCATGCCCACAGCAGCGTTGACGGCCGAGGGTATCGATCCGGCCAAGGTCTGCCCCAGGGGCGAAGCGGATCAGCCAGCGATCGTGGACCCGGTTGCGCTCGTGTATCAGGCAATCGCCAGCGCGGGGCCGCTGCAGGCCGGAATATTCGACGCCGACGGCGATGGTAACGAGACCGCTGGAGAACGACTCGCCGCGTTGTTCAGTCCAACGTACTGCAGGGGGACAAGTTCACTGCAAGGGCATGAGGCCACCCGCTGCGGGAAGGGCGACCAGGCCACGCTGGATATTGCCCAAATGAACCTCCGAAACTTTCTCGACCGCCATGTCGACATCACCCTTGTCGCCGAGCCTTCCGCCAGTGACATCAAGGACAGGCCCCTGCTGGGAAGTACAGAGTACGGCGCATACGTGCGTGCGCTCGATGAGCGCAGGCGGTTTTCGCGCATCGAATGCAAGCCACGCAGCGTGACGGCGGACTTGCCCCAGCCTCCGCACCGCATCAGGATCAGCAACACCGTCGAAGGACTGTCGCTCAGGCGTGGCACGCCATCCCTGCTGGCGGCTGTGCCACAGGCAGAGCTGTCCTACGTTGACGACAAAGTAGCCGACAGCAGCACGACCGATGTGTCCGTTGTCATCGGGTACGAGCTGTCCCGCAGTGCGGAAACCACGCTTCTCCCCTACCTCGAAGCTCGACACAAGCGCGTATCGGGTGAGGACGCCGACACCGATGCGGACACTAAGAAGTGGGGCGCCGGGTTCGTTTACGGTCGCGTTTTCGAGTCCCTCGACGAGATCAGCATCGCGCCACACTACGCCATCGACAGATCCACGGACGCCGAGTTCGCTGTACTGAAAGCCGCGTGGGCACCAGGTTTCCTTCTGAACATCGATCAACTTCCATTCGGAGGCTCCAGGGAGTACCGCAGCTTCGCCTGGAAGCTGGATGCCAGGCTTTTGACCGAAGTCGGCAAGGTGTTCGAGGTAGGCACGAGCGAGATATCCGAAGATGACGCCAACTACGTGCGCTCGGGCCCTGCCCTGTCCGCCACGGTCTGGCTGCTGTCGGACAACGTGATCCTGTCCCGTCTCAGTCTGGATGCTCGGTACAAAAACCTGGTGCGCATCGACGGCCCCGGCCCTCTGATCCGCTTCAGTGCCGGCATCAACTACTCGCCGGAAAAGACGGACCACTTCAGCCTTCGGCTTTCCTACGATCAGGGGAAGGAAGACGATACGTTGAAACGCGTGGAGGGCTGGAAACTCTCGTTCGGCGTTCGCTATTGAGGCCATCTTAGGGACAATGGACACCCGCGAAGCGTTGTACGACGACTTGCTCGACATGCTGCACGCCTACTTACCTGACCTCCAGTTCGAGCTGGGAGGCAAGCCTCGCACCATGCACCCAATTTGACGCTTCGTCGCAAGGCAAACCTGCGCCAGAGGAGTCCCCAGCGCGTGGGCCACTTGCTCGAGCTCACCTGCGTAACGGCTGTCAGCCTTGTTCCCTCATCCATCCGTCGATGTCCCGCGAGCGCCAGACGGTTACGCGCGCGGACAGCTTCAACGGTTGCGGGAACGTTCTTTCCTGGACACGGCGCCAAAGCGTGGAACGGGAGATGGGCACCCTGGCGAGCACCTGGGGCAGGCGCAGGAAGGCTTCGGGTGCTGAAGGCGGCAGGGCATCGCCGCCCGTCGAAGGAAGTTGGTTGGATGATGGGATGTGCATGATCAGTCCTCGCCGCGGCCGAAGCCGCGCATGGAGATGACCTGCTGGCTAGTGCGGCGCCAGGTCGGGGTCGCGCGCGCACGAGGATTGCCGGACACAAGTTGATCCCCGCGGGCATTCCTGCGCGGGGCCTTTGGCAGTGGGCGGGCATGGGTCGGGGGTGTCGGTGGCGTGCGCCACCGATCTCCGGGCATGCCGAAATCGGGAGGTGGTGTCTGGGCGCCGGCCGAGGCAGGTATCGTCTGCAACGATCGCCGCGCTCCAGGGGTGACAGAACACCCGGCAGTCGCGTGCGACGTCTGCGACGCTACGCCATCCGGACGTGCCGGTCATTCCGTAGGCCGGTGACGCCTGCGGAAAGCGCCCCAATGCTGACCGGTCACAGGTGGCCCGGGGCCGCCCTCGCCTCTTGGCTACGCCGACGCGCGATCTTCCGGCAGTGAAGACGACTCCGCGACGTCCTCGTCTTCGGGCACATTCTGAGGGACGTCTGTACCGGCCTCGCCGCCCACTTCCGCGCGTGGCGCGACGTGCGCTGCACGCGCTTCGCCATTCATCCTGCGCCGCAGTCCCATCGCCAGGCTGCGAGCCGCATTCGCCACGTCTCGCACTTGGCGCTTGAGGCTGGCGCGCTGCACGTCCAACGCGTCGGTGGTGATGACCTCGTGGATCTCCAGCGTCTGCAGCAGCGGCATCAGCTGGTCCAGCTTGCCGATCAGTTCGAGATACCGGCGACCCATCGATGACAGGACCCCGACCTCGACCTCCAGCGGCTGCGCGTCGTACGTCGCCGCGGCGTTGATCCCATGCGCTGCGAACAGGGCCTCTGCCCCATCGATGGCATGGTCGAGTTGCTGTGCGGCCGCCTCCATCCGATCGCGCAGTGCCAACTCGATCTTTTGGATGTCCTCGTGATCCAGCCGCGTGCGCGCGATCACCGAGATGAAGTAGGTGTTGAGCTGAAGCGTGGCGAACATGCGCACGAAGATGCGCTTGCCCTCGGCGCTGTAGAACCGCGTGGCGATCTTGACGCTGGCGGCCTCGACCCGACGGAAGTCGGCCTTGGCCTCGCGGGCCAGAATGCGTGCGTTCACGCCACCCTGGTCCAGCCGCACGATCTGCACGCCTTGGGAAGCCGAGCCGGCCTCTGTCATGACGACGCTCCCGGAAGACGGGCATCCATGCTGCCGACGCGCAGGTCCGACGGTCATGCGGAATGAACACGGATGGGCGCTCGTTTCGCCATCAGCGCGTTCCGGCCCGTTGACCCATCCTCGGAACCCGGCCTAACGTCGACCCACGCAGCAGCTGGCCCTGCGTCGTTGCCGGCCAGCCCTGGAGAGCACTTCCACCGAGACCCTCGCCCGTCGCACCGGCGATGCGGGCCGCAGGATGCTTTCGAGCCGCACTCGAAAGCACCCTCCTAGCGCTGTTCCATCGGCCGCTGGCATGCCGACGGCGGGGCTCTTCCCGACCAAGCCAGCCTCTTAGTCCCCACCGCCGTTCCCGGCTGTCGTTCCCATCCCACCCTGCGAGGGCCCACGCCCTCACGGGCGCTTGGCCTCCGCGTCACCTCCTGGAGGCCCACATGCTCACATCGACCCTGGCTGGTCCATCGCATCTCCCGGCGCTCGAACGCCACCCGCCCTTCCCCGCACCTGCCCAAGCGCTCGCTTTCGACCCGCTCGCCGACGACGACGACGGCGAGCCGAACGCCTGGACAGACGAGGACATTGTCTACCTCCACTGGCGAATGCTGAAAGAAGTCGAGGACCTGGCCGATCCGGAACAGCCGCTTGCCGACAAGTTCGACACGCTGCGATGGATCTTCTCCGATCCGGACAAGGATGCCGAGCCGTTCTCGTTTGCGAACTGCGTGCGCGTCGTCGCCTGCAACCGCCTGTCACCCATTCCGTACTGCGGACAGGTGGATGTCGAGGAAGTCCGCGATTGCATCCGGGTCAAGCTGCGGCGATGGCTCGCCGCCTCGCTCGAGCGCTACCCGGACTGGGTGCGGCAAGCGGTCGTGACACGGCCCGAGTGGGTTCACGAGCGACTCGCGCGCAATCCGCAGTGGATCAACGAGCAACTGAAGCGGATCAAGGACCAGGGCGACCTGTTCGGCTGATCCGGCCGCTCCCCGCGCCCGCGACGCAATGTCCGGGCGCTCCGTTCACGGAGACCGAAATGCGCTTCTACCTTGCGCCCCCTTCGCCGCGGGGCTCCTTGCTGGCCGTGCGAACGCCGGAGCAGCTCGACCACTACCTGCGGGAAAGCGAACTGATCACCGGTCATGCCCGGCGCACGTTCGTCATCGTCGGCGCCGACCGCCTTCGCTACCAGATCCATTGGATCGCGCAGGGCTGCCGGATCGACCGCCTGGACGATCAAGGCAACGTCGTCAACACGGCCGTCGTGGCCTGCGACGAGTTCCTCGCGCACCCACTGATCGACGCCCTGCGCTACGGCCAGCTCTACACGCCGCCGGCGCACCACTGACCTCCCACGCCCGGGCCGCGTCTCATCCGCCCGGGCTTCAACTCCTGGAGAAACCTCATGCAAGTTCAAGTCCACGTCAACGAAGCAGGCGCGCTGCGCAACCAGCGCTATGGATTCACCGATCGCTACACCCTGGTGTCGGAGCTGCTGCAGAACGCGCGTCGCGCCGGTGCCAGTCGGGCCGTCGTCGACTACGATCCCGCCACTCGCGTGCTGCGGGTCGAGGACGATGGATGCGGCGTCAAGGACTTCCAGTCCCTGTTCGAACTCCACGAATCTGGGTGGGACGCTTCCCTGCGCGAACAGGAGCATCCGTTCGGGGTGGGATTCTCGAAGTGCCTGTACGCGGCGACCCGCTGCATTGTCCGCTCCGGCGAGCACTTCATGGATTTCATGACGGCGACGGCACTGGCCCGGACACCGCTGGACGTACATCGGGACAGTCGCGACCCCATAGCGGGCACGCATGTCGAGTTGCATGGTGTCGAACTGCCCGATCTCGACTATCGCATGAGCCGGCTCTGCGTCGGATTCCCGATTCCGGTGGTCTTCAACGGCAAGGAACTGGAACGCCCGCACGCGCCAGAGGCGCTGTCGACCATACCGACCACCATCGGCGACGTGCATCTGGCAGGGACCGCCAGCGGCAACTACTCGCCCAACACGCTGGTGTTCCTCCAGGGATTCAAGGTGCTCGGACCAAGCCTGTACGGCCCAGGGCATGTCAACGTCGTGCATCTGGACCCCGCGAAGTTCATGGCGCGCCTGCCCGACCGCGATCAGCTGATCGACGAGTGCGAACAGGCCAAGCTCGTTTGCAAGGAGATCCGGCACCAGTGGCGGGCCATCCTGGAAGTCGCCAAGCACCGGTTGCCGCCACGCGAGTTCGTCGACCGCTTCTACGGGCCGATGCGCGAGTTCGACCATCTGGACCTGTTGAACGATCTCGACGTGCTTCCGCGCGGTGCGTTCGCCTCGCTGACCGGATATCCCATCCTGAGCGACCACGACGAGATCCTCGACGACCATGTCGATCCGCCCGACCGGCAGAACATCGAGAACGGACGCGTGCTGCTTGCCGATCTGGACTATCTCGACGACACGACCGTCGCCCAGTGGATGTACGCACGTGCGAAGGGGTTCCTGGTCTATATGCACAGGACGCTGCATCCGGACCACTGGGTACACGCCAGCATCCGGTCGCTGTGCGGCGAAACGCCGATCGTGGAACCCGTCGGCGAGCCGCTGCACTCGCGGTTCGACGGCATCTGGGTGTCGACGGACCTGATCCTCTGCTTTGCAGTGCGCCTGCAGATCGGCGATGAGGCAGCCGACATCGGAGACGAGGCGGTCTACCACCGTGGGACGCTGTTCGTGCCGGCGAACGAGACGACGGGAGAAGGCGTGCGTCAGGCGTCGCGCTACATCGATGATAACGAGCGCTTCCGGGAGTACGAGCTGGACGCCGATCGCGACGAACTGGCTGGCGTGATCCTCCGTCTGCGCTCGACCGACCCCGCGCACACGCTGCGTTCGCTGATGCAGACGCTGGCGCTCGGCCGGTATCCGATCCTTCACGGCAAGTCGTTCCGGCTGGCCGTGGAGGCGGGAGAGACCGCGCCCTCGATCGAACTGGTCGAGTAGGCAGCGGCGGGAAGGACGCCTGTGGGCGTCCTTTCCCGAACCGATCCGGACGGGTCGGCTCGGGAAAGGACTTTCCGAGGTAGCTGATCACCTGCGCCCCGTGCGCGAATTCAGCCTTGAAGCCGAGTACCGGACGCCGACGCCTCCGGCCTGACCACGATCCCGCATCCGCGCGGCGATCGCGACCTTACCGCCCGCCTGACGCGGGCCAATCCGTCCCCGCACCGCCGGAGAGCCGCGCCAATGCCGCGGTCTGGCGCCGGGGATGCTCACTGGAGCTGACTATGACACCGACCCGTCCCGACGGTCGGCCCTCGCCTGCCGCCCCGGCAGCCGGGAGGTGCGACCATGCGTAGCCGCGACTACGAAATGCGGATCGATTCCGCCAAGCAACACGCCCACGGGCGCTGGACCGAGATCCTGCGGCACTTCGGCGCCGAACCACGCTTGCTGAAACGCCGGAACATGCCCTGCCCGCTGTGCGGCGGCGTCGACCGATTCCAATTCACGGACAAATTCGGCGAAGGCAACTACCACTGCCGGAACTGTGGCGCCGGGGGCGGCTTCAAGCTGCTGATGGCACTGGAGGGTTGGGACTTCCACACGACGCTGGAGGAACTGGAGAAGTACTTCGGCCTCCATCCGCCGACCATGGCAGAAGCGCCGGCCGTTCCATCGCCCGATCGGATGAAGCGACTGGCGCAACGCATCTGGAACGAAGCCCGGCCAATCGTCGAAGACGACGAGGCACACCGTTACCTGCGCGGCCGCGGCCTGGTGCTGAGCAGCTACCCCAAGGTGCTCCGCTGTCACCCCGCGTTGGGCTACTACGTGAAGGACACCAACGGGAAATCGAACCTCGTGGCCGAGTATCCGGCGCTGGTGGCCTGTGTCCAAGGTTCCGACGGACACGCGATCACGCTGCACCGAACCTACCTGCAGGACGGACGCAAGGCGCCCATCCGCGACGCCAGGAAACTGCTGTCGTCCGGCATCAACGGCGCGGCGGTCCGGCTGTTCGAGTCCGGCGAGGAACTGGCCGTGGCCGAGGGCATCGAAACCGCCCTGGCCGTGTATCTGGGCACCGACCAGGCGCTGTGGGCCGCGCTCAATGCCGGCAACCTCGAAAGGCTCTGGATCCCCGCGCACGTGCGTCGCCTGTCGATCTATGCCGACAACGACGCCAACGGCAGTTTCGCCGGCCAGGCGAGCGCGTATGCGTTGGCACGCCGGGCAGCCCGGGATCGACTGCCAGACGGCAGCCTCCGCCAGGTCCAGGTCTTCGTACCGCGTCGTCCCGGCGCCGACTGGCGCGATGTCTGGGCGCAGCGGGCGGCCAGCCGGGTTCCAGCGGTGCCCCGCCCTTCCCGCCCGCGCAGGTCTGTACCTGCAACTGCCGTCACCGCCTAGTTCCGCGCGGCATCGCCGCGCACTTCCCGGATCGGCATCGCCGATCCATCACCTCGACGGGGTGCTTCCCCGCCGGGGTCGCGCCCCGTCTCCTTGTTGGAGACCGACATGAAGACCGGACGTTCCCTGCTGGCCATGGCCGAAGAACTCGAGCGCCAGCTGTCCACGAAGAAAGACCTGCTGGTGCCCACCTCGCTGATGCACCATCGCACCGATGAAGACGGCGCTACCCGTCTCACCATCGAGGAGCCGCAGCGCCCTCAAGAGTACGCTGTCACGCCGCTTGCGAGCCGACAACTCGCCGAGAAGCTGAAGATCCCCTTCGCCTACTTCGAGCGCATGCGGCGCGAGCAGCCCGACCTGCTGGACCGCAACGTCAACACCTGGCTGCAGGGCGACGGCGACAAGCGGCTGGTGCGCACCCTGGACGGCAGGGTCCGCGCGGTACTGTCCGATCGCTTCCGTCGCCTGGACAACTACGACCTGGCCGAGCAGGTGCTGCCGATCCTTCAGCGGCTGCCGGGCGTGCAGCTGATCTCGCACGAGCTCACCGAGACCCGGATGTACCTGAAAGCGGTCACCTCGCGGCTGGAACACGACCTTGGCCTGGGCGACATGGTGCAGGCTGGGGTCGTGATCTCGAACTCCGAGGTCGGGTGCGGCACGCTGTCCGTGCAACCGTTGCTCTACCGCCTGGTCTGCCGCAACGGCCTGATCGCAGCCGACCACTCGCTGCGCAAGACCCACCTGGGTCGCGTACTCGGTGACGACACGGACGGCATCACCGTGTTCAAGGAGGACACCCTGATGGCAGACGACAAGGCGGTTTTCCTCAAGGTACGCGACGTGGTCGAGGCCGCGGTGTCGGAAGCGACCTTCCGGCACGCGGCGCAGAAGCTGCAGCACACGCTGCACGTGCCGTTGACCGGCAATCCGGTCAGGAGCGTCGAAGTCCTCGCCCACCGTTACGGGATGAACGAGACCGAACGCACGGGCGTGCTGCGTCACCTGATCGCCGACGGCAACCTGTCCGGCTTCGGCCTGGTCAGCGCGGTGACACGTTACTCGCAGGACGTGGAAGACTACGATCGGGCCACCGAGTTCGAAGCGCTCGGCGGCAAGCTCATCGAGCTGTCCCGGAGCGAATGGACGCCGATCACCGAGGCCGCATGATCGCGACCCGGCCAAGACTCTGCCCCGCGACAGGATGTTGCGGGGCAAAGTCCCCCATCCCCGGACGCGTGCGACCACACGTGTAGTGCACGCAATGCCGCATGTTTCGGATGGCACCGAATGCCGCATCCATGTGCCGGGTTGACCGGGGACACGTTGTTGTCCACCTTCGATGTTGAAGCAAAGCGATGGGCGATCTCGCTTCCCCGCGACTCCGATCCGGCAAGGGACCCGCCATGAGGCACGCCAGTATCTCCGATGTGCAGCTGACCAACCTGACCCAGCTGCTGACCATCCAGCGCAGCCTGAGGCACGACTACGCCGAGGCCTGTTGCCGATACGTGCTCGACGCCCCGCTCGCGGAGATGTTGATCGACCTGTCCGTGCCACAGGTGCTCGCCGTGGTCGCCAACGTGCGAGACGAGACGCTGTTTCCTCCCCGCCTGGATCTCGCGACGCTGCTCGCTGCCCCACTGCCCCTGTCCGGGGCATTGGCAGCGGTCCATCGTTCGTCCGCATGAACACGGGCGATGAGGACATCCACCCGCCGGCACCTGCATGCGCTGCAACTGGCGCAGGCCTGTGTCGAACTGGGCGCGCGCGTGCGCACGGTCCATCACATCACGCGCCTCCCGCGCCGTGAACTGATCCGGCTGTTTTATCCGGATTCCCAGTCGATTCCGCGTGGTCGCCCGCCCGACTCCCCGGAGTGGTACCACACGGCCAACGTCCTGTTCCGCGCGGATGCATCGCTCGTCGGGGTGCTCTACCGGCGCCTGCGCCACGCCAACTTGCCGTCCGGCAGTTCCTTGATCGCAGCATATCGGCACTACCGCCACCTCCGCGCGCCGGAGCCGCGCATCTCGTTCGATCGCGCCTTCGATCTGGCCGCGCACCTCGAGGGCATCTGGATCACTAGCATCCGCAGCTTCTCCGTCGCGGTCTGCCCGCAGTGCCATAGCGAGCACCTCACCGCCATCGGCGGTCCACGCAGCCAGTCGGTGGGCTGCCCGTGGTGCAAGATCATCCACCGCTATCGCACCGATCCACGGGTGCAGACCTCTTTTCCGACACTTCCCCTCGTCGATCCGCGGCACATCGTGCTCGGCATCGATCTGCTGATCGCGCAGCCCCCGGGGGGCGGTGCCGATATCCCCGACGATCCAGCCTGATAATCCGGCGACTGGCGCAGCGCGTGCGGAGACAGTCGGTGGTCCTCGGCTTCCGTCCACGCCACATATGTCCATCGTTTCCACGACTGGCCCGCGATCTCCGCCGGAGTTGTCGAACGCCGAGCCGCGGACCGTCGACACCCTTCTGGCGGGCAACGAGGCGCTGATCGCTCGCATCCGGCTGTGCTTCGGCGTCGATCACCCGACCTTCGCGCGCGATGTCCTCCCGCTGATCCACGCATACGCGAACTATGTGGGTTGGTTACCGGCGACGCCGGCGGACCACTTCGACCGGCCGGGCGGCCTGTTCCAGTTGGGCCTGCAGACCGGCTTCTTCTCGGTACAGGGCACCGATGCCTACATCTTCTCCGGGCGCCAGACCATCTCCGCGCGGCGCCAACTCGAGCCCCGCTGGCGCATGGCGACGTTCGTCGCGGGGCTGTGCGGCGAACTGCACCGCGTGCTCGTCGCCCTGGAGGTCGTGGACGACGCCGGCGCGACGTGGCCCCCGCTGCTGTCGCCGCTGTCGTCCTGGCTGGATGCGCGCGGCAACGCGCCCTGCCACGTGCGCTGGCGCGTGCCCGCGACCGAAGCCCGCAGCACGGGCCTGCTCGTGTTGCTGCACGTCGTCCCGAACGCCCTGCTCCAGCACCTGGCCGAGGACAACGACCTCATCGTGCCGCACATGCTCGCGAGCATCGGCGGACTGCCCCTGTTTCGCGGCCACAACGTGCTCGACGACCTGGTCCGACGCTCGACCGCGCTGGTGGTCGAGCGTGATCTGCGCGCGCACGGCAAGCCAACGTCCGGGCCAGCCAACGCGAGTCACCAGACGCGCTACCTGGTCGATGGCCTGCAACGGCTGGTCGCCACCGATTCGGCCTGGCGTCCGAACGAGGACAAGTCCCGCGTCTGGTATGCACGCGACGGCCTCTACCTGGTCTGGCCCGGCGCCGCCCGCGATCTTTGCCGCCTGCTCGAGGGCGAACAGATCGCGGGCATGCCCGACGCAGCCGACGACATTCTGTCGCGGCTCCTGAACGCCGACCTGCTCCGGAAGACTGCAGAGGACGAACCGATCTGGCACATCCGTCCGCCCGGTGCTAGCGCAGCGCTGGCCGCGGTCAAGCTCGTCTCGCCCGCGCTTCTGCTCAACGGACTGGGGGGGACAGTCTTGCCACTGGACGACCCGCTGGCACCAGTCCGAAGCGATTCAAGTCGGCCACTCCATCCCCAATCCGACGGGGAACAGCTTCCGTTGATCGCCGCGGCGGACGCGGAAACCCCTCGCGCACCCCCAACGCCTTCCGACGGCGCGCCCACTCCGACCGCACGCTGGGAGCTCAATGCGCCGCTCAGGCTCAGTGCCGGCGTCCGCCACGCGCTCGCCGCGATCCTGGTCGAGTCGTCCGAGCAGGTCGTTCCGCTGGAGGACGGGCACGCGCTGTTCCTGCCCCTGCACCTGTTCGACGCGCATGGCATCGCACCCGCCATCGCCATCCGCGCCCTGTCCGAGCTGGGAATGCTGCTGCTCGATGCGCCGCACGCACTACCGACGGTCAAGCGGCTCGACGCGGCAGGCGCAGATGTCATCGGCATCCGACTGAAAAGAAAGTTCACCGAGCCTGCGGACTCATCGGGACCGCTCGCGTTGGCGGCGCAGCCGACGTGCTAATGCGTCCCTACGAAATGCCCTGGCGCCCGGCCTACGAAGGCTACGCCAGCGCGCTCTGGGTCGCCGCCACGCTCTACTTTGCCGGCGTCGGCGTCGCAGGCCCGCTGCCCCTCGCCTTCGCCGCGCCGCTGGCCGCTATGTCTGTGGCCATGTCGATCTGGCGGCTCAACCACGCCCTGCGGATTCTGGTGCTGCGCGCCTCGCTCGTCGGCCGTGCCATACAGGCGGTCTCGACCACCGCGTTCGCTCGCTGGACGGAAGACCCAGGACAGGTGTTCCTCGGCTGGGGATTCGAGTGGCAACCGGTCCACTCCCAGCGACTCTACGAACTCGCGAAGATCGACGTCCGACGCTACACCGCCTCGCCGAGCCTGCTGCGACTACTGGGGTACCACGTCGACCCGCAACCCGAGGCCGAGATCGGCATGCCCTACCTGCACGGCGTCGAGCCCAGGGAGGAGCGGCTCTACCGGCCACTGCAGAACTTCGAAGGCGGCACGCTGCTGGTCGGCACCACTCAATCGGGCAAGGGCGTGGCGCTGGCCAACCTGATCACACAGGCCATTCGTCGCGGCGACGTCGTGATCGTCATCGACCCCAAGAACAGCCGCCGCCTTCAGCGTGTCGTCGAACAGGCATGTCGCGACTACCGGGAGCAAGACACCTTCCTCACCTTCCACCCGGCGTTCCCGGAAGCGGGCGTCCGGCTCGATTTCACCTTCAACTGGCAGAAGCCCACCGAAGTCGCATCGCGCATCCAGTCGGTGATGCCGCCGGACACAGCAGGCGCGTTCAGCGCCTTCGGCTGGGACGCCGTCAACGTGGTGGTGCAGGGACTGGTCGAGTTGGAGGAACGGCCCAACCTTGCCAAGCTCACCCAGTACATCGAAGGCGGTATCGAACCGGTGCTGGAAGCCTGCCTGCGCCGCTTCTTCGACGCCACGCTCGGCCGCGACTGGCGCGAACGCCCCGAGATGAAGAAGCTTCTGCACGACGCGCAACGCGGACAGCTGCGGCGCCCGTCCGAGGCGGCCAGCACGGACCTGCTGGCTTTCGTCGCCTACTACGAACACCACATCCGCCAGTCGCAGCGCACCAAGATCCTCGACGCGCAGGTGCGCACCTTCCGGCACAACCGAGAGCACTACCAGAAGATCACCGCCAACCTGCTGCCGGTGCTATCGATGCTCACCTCCGGCGACCTGGGACGTACGCTCTCGCCCGAGCCTTTCGACGTCAACGACACCCGCCCGATCATGAACTTCGAGAAGATCGAGCAAGGCGGCCATGTGCTGTACATGTGCCTGGACTCGCTGCCCGACCCTTCCGTGGCCACCGCGATCGGCGCGCTGGCGCTGGCCGACCTGGCCGCACGCGCGGGTATGCGCTACAACCTGGGCATCCACCGCCGTATCGCGCTGTTCGTGGACGAGGTCGCAAACGTCATCAACCAGCCGTTGATCGAGATCCTCAACAAGGGTGCGGAGGGCGGGATCTACACCACCTGCGCGATGCAGACGCTGGCCGATCTGGCGAAGCGGCTGGGCAGCGAAGCCGCCGCGCGGATGGTGCTGGGCAACCTCAACAACCTGATCGCCTTGCGATCGAAGGATCGCCCGACGCAGGACTTCATCGTCGAGACCTTCGGCCGCACTTCCATCCACACGATTCGGATCCGCCAGGGGTCAGGTGCCGACACGCACCTCGGCGACTTCTCCGCGAACCAGTCGGCCGACCTGGCCGAAGCCTTCGAGGAGATGGTCCCTGCTGAGATGCTCGGCAAGCTGCCGAACCTGCAGTACTTCGCATCGGTCTCGGGCGGCCGCATCGTCAAGGGGCGATTCCAGATCCTGGTGCCGCCAGAGGAATCCCCGACGGTACGCCAGGCGGCGGCATGATCCGCGCGATCTCGATCGGTGCCCTGCTGAGCCTGCTGGTGTTGGTGCTGTACCTGCCGTCGGCCCACCCGCCGCAGCGGTTCTTGGCACAGCTGCAGAGCGACCATTCCGCGGTCGCACACTTCTGGGGCGCCGCCGCTGCGGACGCCATGCTGGACGCCGCGCTGTCGCAACACACCGACATCCAGCACATCGCACCCATCCCCAACGCCGACGATGCGCCGTCGCCCCACCGGGTGGACGGCGCGGTGGCGCAGGAGATGTCGTCAGTCAGCGCACGCCTGTTCGCCAGCTCCTACTTCCGCTCCCTGGATGCGATGCTGCTGCTAGCCACCTACCGGAGCGCACTGACGCTGAACTGGTTCCCGTGGCTGGCGCTGTTCCCGATCACGGTAACGGTGGACAGCATCGTCCGGCGACGGGTCAAGGCGCTGGAGTTCGTCCACCACGATCCGGAGATGTTCGCCGTTCTGGTCTGCGGTGCGATCGCGACCGCCTGCGCGACGGTGCTGCTGCTGGTACTGCCAGTGTCGATGCACGCGGCATTACTGCCATCCGCGCCCGTATTAGTGCTTACGCTCTCTGCGCGCGCCATCGCCAGCTACCACGCCAGACCCTGATTTGGCGCCGTCGAGAGTTTGGCGGCGCCGTGGGGATCAGCGCTTGATCAGGAACTGCTCGCGTTTCTTTCCCTTCTTGAGTTGAGCGGCCAACCAGCGCGGCGCACTGCCCCGCCCTGACCACGTTTCCCGCGGGTTGTCCGGGTTCCGATACTTCGGTGCGACCTTGCCGGCCTTGCGCGCCCGCTTCGCCGGGGCACGTCTCGCAGCGGTCTTGCGAGGCGAAGCTTCGACACCGAACAACTCCTCGACGGTGTATCCGTAGTCGGCGATGTACTTGACGATCTGCCTGCGCACTCTCGCCGCCGATGGACGCTTCTGCAAAAACTCCTTGCGCTCCTGTGCAGACTTGACGAGCGCATCGAGCTGTTCCACCGACAACGTGGCCAGATCGACCATGGACATGCTCCTTAGGTACTGGGCGGGATTCCCGTCCGCCCGAGTATACCCAGTCCACCCGATTATCCACGCGCGTCACCATCAGCGGCCGCGTGCCGATACCTAGGCTCATAAAGCGCCACGTTGGGACGCTAATCGCAATATCCCTGCGAACACGACCGATTTACTCGGGGACGAGCATTGCGTCATTTCCTAACGTGTCTCTCCCCCGGATGCCGATCCACTCGGCACAGCGCCGGACGTGGAGCACCCTGTGGCCCCCGCGATGCCGATCCATAGCGTAGACGGTCTAGCGTTTCGCCCCGCAGCACGCGGGACGCGCTTGCCGCTACGCGTCCGGCTGGCGGTCGGCGGCGCGCTGCTGCTGTGCCTCACGTTCGATGCAGCGGCCGCATGCTGGCAGCAGGCCGCGCAGCGCTACGGCGTCTCCACCGATCTGCTGTACGCGATCGCCCGTGTCGAATCCAACCTCAACCCGCAGGCCGTCAATCGCAGCCACGTCGCGCGCACGGGCTCGTACGACATCGGCCTCATGCAAATCAACAGCTCGCACCTGCCGACGCTCAAGCGCTTTGGCATCAGCGAGCGCGACCTCTACGATGCCTGCCTCAACCTCCACGTCGGCGCCTGGATCCTGGCCGATATCTTCGCCCGGCAAGGCGTGAGCTGGGACAGCGTCGGCGCTTACAACGCCTCGTGCAGCCGGCTGCGCGGCGCCGCCTGCCGCCAGGCGCGCGCCCGGTATGCGTGGAAGGTCTACCGCAGGCTGCCCGCACACGCGCCGGAATCGCGCTCATGAAGTGCGCCGTCCTCGCGCTGGCAAGCGTCGGCCTGATCGCGTGCGCGACCCACGATGCGCAGCCGACGCCGCCGGCATACGGCCCGACCCAGGCGCCGTTGCGCCTCGCCCAGCACGGCTACGGCGACGACGCGCATTTCGCCTACTGCCCGACGCCGGACTGCCCGCAGCCCACCCCGAAATGGCGGCCCGGCGTCGGTAGTTCCGCCCCCGCCGGCCACTTGCCCGACACCCGCCCCGTTGCGTCGCAACACCTGCCCCGCCCCTCTGGAGATCCGCCATGAGCACCTTCGTCGCCGCCCGTTCGCCGTCCCCGCAATCCCGCGTTGTCCTCCCGCGCCGCCGCTGGCCGGCAATGGGCCTGTTCTTCCTGCTCGCCGGCGGCCTCGCGCTGGCCTTTCCGGGATACGCGCTGGATCTGGTCACTTTCGCGGGCGTGACCGGACCTCTGTCGTCGGCGCTGACCCAGCTCGGTGAACTCGGCCCCGGCATCAAGGCCCTCGTGGGCTTTGTCGGCTTCGTCGTCGCGCTGATCTCGCTGGCCGCACTTCGCAACTTCGGGCCGGTCCTGTTCTATATCGGGCTGGCGATCTTCGCCGCCGTCGGCCTCGTGATCGCCGGCGCGATCATGGGCGCGGTGATCTGAGCGGCGCGGCTGGCAGGAGCGCGCCATGCAGGCCGACACCTATATCCCCCGCCGCCTGGACGATCCGTGGAAGATCGGATTCTGGGACGTCGACGTCGCCGCGCCGGTCCTGCTGGCGTTCTTCGTCGGGTATCTGGCCGGCAGCAAGTTCGCCTTCGCGATCTGCGTCGCGGTCGGCCTGCTCGCCTCCCGCTGGATCGCGCGCAAGAAAGCCGACCGGCATCCCGCGTTCGCGATCCACTGGATCTACTGGCACCTGCCGCCCAATCCGCTCACCTCGCTCAAGGCCACGCCGCCCTCGCACGTGCGGCGCATGGTCGGCTGACGGATCCGCTGCCATGGACTACACCCGCCTCACCCAGGACCTCAAGCAGATCCGCCGGCTCAACCAGCGGCTGACGCTATGGGTGAGCCTGCTGGCCGCCGGCCACCTGCTGGCCCTGTTCGTCATCGTCGGCCTGTCCGGCCGCGAGCGCACCATCGTCGTCCCGCCGACGCTGGAGAAGTCGTTCTGGGTCAGCGGCACGTCCGTCAGCCGCGAGTACCTGGAGCAGATGGGCGCGTTCGTCGCCTGGCTCGTGCTGGACGTCAGCCCGGCCTCCGTCACGTGGAAGGCGGACACGCTGCTCACGTATGTCGAGCCCGATCAGTACGCCGCCCTGAAGACCCGCCAGGAACTGGAAGCGCAGCGGCTTCAGCGGCTCAACGCCAGCACCAGCTTCCAGCCACAGCAACTCGTTGCCAACGAGGCGCGGCAGCAGGTCGTCATCCGCGGCCGGCTGCGCACACAGGTCAACGCTGTCGAAACCAGCAACGTGCCCAAGGCCTATCGCGTCCAATTCCGCTACACAGGCGGCCGCATCCAGCTCAGCATGTTCGAGGAGGTGCCCTATGCGCCCCAGAAGCCCTGACCGCCCCCGGCGCCGGATGCTCGCAGGCGGCCTACTGGTCCTGCTCGCGCCGCTGGCCGCCCACGCCGAACAGATCGTGGAGGTGCGCGACGGCGCCGCTGTCGAAGCCCTGGTCTCGCTGCGCGAACCCACGCGCGTACGTATCGAGGGCGCCGCGATCCGCGAAGTGTTCGGCAACCTGCAGTCCGGCAACTGCGGCGCCACGCCTGCCGTCGGCGCCGGGCCCGGGACCAACGCCGCGCCCGCCGAAATTCTGGTCGAGTGCGACCTCGACAAGGGCGAGATCTACCTGCGTCCCGTCGGCGTCCCGGACAAGCCCATCAACCTGTTCGTGTCCTCGCCGCACGCGACCTACACCCTGCTGCTGCGCCCGGTCGATCGCCCCGCCGACACGCTGGTCCTGCGCGACCGCACGCTGCCGGCCACCGAGCCCGCGGCCGCGGTCCTCGGCGCCGCCGCCAACCCGATCCGCCGGCTCAAGGGCCTGCTGGTCGCCATGGCCTCCGGCCAGGCGCCACCGGACATCCGTACCGAAGCCGTCGACCGCGACGTCCCGCTGTGGGCGCAAGTGCGCTTCACCTTCCAGCGTCGCTTCGAGGGCCGCGGCCTTATCGGCGAGCACTACGTCCTGCACAACCTCGGCAGCGACGTCATGGTACTGGCCGAGCAGGAGTTCCACCGCGAAGGCGGCAACGTCGCCGGCGTCGCGATCGAACACCACAACCTGCGTCCCGGCGACCGGACCAACGTGTACGTGCTGCGGTTCGGGGCACGACCATGAACCGCCCTGACAACCCCACCGTGCAGCAGTTGCGCAGCCTGCTCGATCGGCTGTCGCCGCAGCAGCGCCAGTACCTGCTGCTGGCGGCCCTGCTGGTCGTCGGCATCGGCGCGCTGTGGCTGGTGTTCTCTCTGGCCGACGACGGCGACCAACCGCCGCGGGACGTCGCAGCGGCCGCCGGCACCGACACGGTGACCAGCATCGGCGTGATGCCGCCCGGCGCCCAGCTCGATCCCGTCGACGAATGGGTCGGCACCGCCGGCCGCAAACTGGCCGACTACGAACAGGAACGCGATCGCCAGAACCGCCTCAACCAGGATCGGCAGGCGTTCGAGTCCCGCACGTTGGAGCGGTTCGCCGAGCTGGAACGCCGCCTGACCGCAGCGCCCGCCGCCACGCCGCCGCCGGAGCCAGCCGCCGAAACCGCGATGCCGCCACCCGCGGCCCTCCCGCCTCCGCCGCCACCGCCGCGGGACGGCGGCGCCATGCCGGCCGGCGTACCGCTCGAGCCCCCGGCGCCGCTCAGCCCGCAACTGCAGCGCATCACCCTCTCCCGTCCCCCAGCGACCGGCGTCCCGCCCACGCAAGCCGACGAGCGCACGGTTGCCACCTTCCTCCCGGTCAGCTTCACCCGCGGCACCCTGCTCGGCGGGCTGGACGCCCCGACCGGCGGGCAATCGCAGTCCAACCCGCATCCGGTGCTGATCCGCCTCGCCGACGACAGCGTGCTGCCCAACGGCTTCCGCGGGAACTATGCCGAGTGCTTCGTGATCGCCGCCGCCTACGGCGACATCAGCTCCGAACGCGCCTACGCGCGCACGGAAAACCTCTCGTGCGTGCGCGGCGACGGCGCCACGCTGGAAGTCAGGATCGAGGGCGCGCTGTTCGGCGAGGACGGCAAGGTCGGCATGCGCGGCAGGCTGGTGACCAAGCAAGGCCAGATGCTCGCCAACGCCCTGTTGGCCGGCATCGTCGGCGGCATCGGCCAGGGACTGGCGACCGCCTCCGCCGACTACAGCACCTCGGCACTTGGCACCGTCGCCAACCTCTCCGGCGCCGACGCCTACCGCGCCGGACTCGGCACCGGCGTCGGCCGCGCCCTGGATCGGCTCGCCCAGTACTACATCCGCCTGGCCGAGAACACCTTCCCGGTCATCGAGGTCGACGCCGGGCGCGAGATCGATGTCGTGATCACCAAGGGCGTCCGCATCGACGTGCCCATCGACACTTCCGCGGACGCACCTAGGCGCGCCGCGCTGACGCCTGCACAACGCTATCTGGAGCACGACGATGGACACTACTGACAAAGGCACCCGGCTTGTCGGGTTCGCCGCGCTGGTCGCCCTGTTCCTTCCGCTCTGCGCGGTTTCGATGCCGGCACGCGCCGGCGACACCGACCCCGACGCGGAACACCTGCTGCACGCGCTGCGGCAGGCGCACCCCGCCACCCGCTTCACAGAGGTGCGGCGTTCCCCGATCGACGGGTTGTACGAAGTCTGGATGGAGGCCAACGTCGCCTACGTCTCGGCCGCCGCGCCGCGCTACTTCCTCTTCGGCCGCGTCTTCGACAGCCATACCCTGCAGGACCTGACGGGCCCGCAGCGCGTCGCGGCCGCGCCAGCGCAGCCCGAGCGGGCCGCCATCGACTTCACCGGGCTGCCGCTCGAGGACGCGCTGACCGAGGTGCGCGGCGATGGCCGCCGCCACTTGGCGGTCTTCAGCGATCCGGCCTGTCCGCACTGCCGGAACCTCGAGCCGGAACTGGAAGCGCTCGAGGACGTCACCATCCACACCTTTCCGGTCCCGTTCCTGGGCGATGCATTGCCGCGCGACCTCTGGTGCGCGCCCGACCGCCTGCGCGCATGGCGCCAGTGGATGCTCCAACGGCAAGCCCCGCCCCCTGCGGCCGACTGCAGCGATCCACTCGACCGCAACCTCGCGCTCGCGCGACGGCTCGGCATCGACGGCACGCCCACGCTGATCTGGCGCGACGGCAGCCGCATGTCCGGCTACCTCGACCGCGCCGCGATCCGCGCGCAGCTGGACCGACTGGAGGCGACGCCGTGATTGCCGTATCCCCGCGGCTTCGCCGCGCACTGCCGATCCTGCTCGTGGTCGCGCCGCTCGCCGGCTGCGGCAGCATGAGCGGGCTCAGCGGCGCGTCCGAATACGCCTGCCAAGCGCCCGAAGGCGTGGCCTGCGATTCGGTGTCCGGCACCTACGCCAACGCCGTCCACCACAACCTGCCCAGCCAGCGCGGCGCGCGGCGCGGGTCCGAGCGCACCGCCGCCCCCGCCCCTGCGGCCAGCGCCGGCATCGCCACCACCGCGGTCACGCCGCTGGCCACGCAGTTGCGCTCGGCGCCGCGCATCCTGCGCCTGTGGTACGCGCCCTGGGAGGACGCGGATCACGACCTCTACGACCAGGGCTACGTCTACGTCCAGATCGACACCGGGCAATGGCTGGTCGAGCACGCGCAGCGCGCCATCGGCGACCAGTACGCGCCGGTGCGTCCGCCGCCGGTGACCACCGCGCCCGATGCGCCGCAGCCCCCCGCGCGATCGCAGCCGCCCTATCCACCGATCAATCTGCCCGCGGAGGAACCGCGATGAACGGCCTCGGCCATCGACTCGCCTCTCCGTTCTCGCTGCTCGTCCCCGACCGCACGCCGGAGACGCCGGCCGAGCAGTTCGCGAGCTGGTTGCCGTACTCGGCGTGGCTGCCGGCCGAACAGCTGTTCGTCAACCGCGAAGGCCTGGGCTTCGCGATCGAGATCATGCCGCAGTCCGGCGCGGACGAACGCATGGCCGAGGTGCTGCTGTCGCTCTATGCCACCTGCCCGCCAAACACCGGCATCCAGTTCCACCTGTTCGCATCGCCGCACCTTGGCCCGACCCTCCGGCGCTACGCCAACCTGCGCGTGGAAGATCCCGACCAGGCCGAGAAGGCCAAGCACTGGGGCCGCCCGGCCCGCAACGAAAACCTGTTCCGGCGCCTGGCACGCCAGCGAGTCGGCCACCTGCTGCGCGGCACGCAGCACTCGCTGACCGGCGGCTTCCACTACACCATCCGCGATTTCCGGCTGCTGATGAGCGTGGCCTACCCCGGCCACCCGGACAACGTCAGCCAGCGCGAGGCCGCGCTGTCCCTGCGCGACTCGATGCGCTCGACGCTGCGCTCGGCCTCGCTGCCCAACCGAATCTGCACGGCCGCCGACCTCATCAACTGGTGCGCACTGTTCACCAACAGCGATCGCATGCTCCGGATGGACGTGCCCGACCTCCACTACGACGAAGGCCGCGAACTGCGCGACCAGATCATCGACTTCGACACCATCCAGGACGCCAACCCGCAAGGCCTGATCCTGCGCAAGGAAGGCCAGCCTGAAGTGCTGGAAGCGCGCTTCTTCTCGATCAAGAGCTTCCCGGAACGCTGCGCCCTGTGGCAGATGGGCTCGCTCATCGGCGACCTGATGCAGCCGGCGCTGCAGTACACCTCGCCGTTCCTGCTCACCCTCGGCGTGCAGGTCCAGGACCCCAACGCGACACGCTCGCTGGTGACCGCCAACCACGTCCGCGCCACCCAGAACGCCGGCAGCAAGATGGCCTCGGTCATGCCGGACGTGAACAAGAAACTCGAGGACTGGAGCGCGGCCGCCCGTTCCCTCGATGCAGGCGGCGCCCTGGTCAGCCTGTACCACCAGCTCGCGCTGTTCGCCCCGCCCGAGCGCATCGCCGGCGCCCAGGAATCCGCCCAGGCGATCTGGCGCGGACGCGGGTTCCAGATCAACGGCGACATCTACCTGCACCGGCAGGCGCTTCTGGCCAGCCTGCCGATGACGCTGACCCCGCGCTTCCACAAGGACCTGACCAAGATGCGCCGGGTTACGCGGAAGACGGTCTCGAACGCCGTCCACCTGGCGCCGCTGATCGGCGAATGGCGCGGCACGCGAACGCCGGCGCTGGTGTTCGGCGGCCGCCGCGGCCAGCTGATGACGCTGGACCTGTTCGACAACGACCTGGGCAACTACAACGCCGCGATCATCGGCGCCCCCGGCTCAGGCAAGTCCGTGCTGATGAACGAGCTGGCGTGGTCGTACCGCGCCATCGGCGCCAAGGTCTGGATGCTCGATCTCGGGCGCTCGTTCGAGCGGCTCTGCCGCAAGGCCGATGGCGCCTACCTGGAGTTCCGGCCCGAGGTCCACCTCAACCTCAACCCCTTCACCCACATCGTCGACATCAACGAGGACATCGACATGCTGGTGCCGGCCATCTCCAAGATGGCCTCGATGCAGCACACCCTGGAGGAGGTGCAGTACAAAGCGATCTCCGCCACCGTACTGGCGCTGTTCCGCGCACACGGCAACGACCTGACGATCACCGCGCTGCGCGACTCGTTCAAGGTCGGCACGATCGAGGAACTGGGCCTGGTCAACGATCAGCGCATCAAGGACCTCGCCGTCATGCTCAACCCGTACTCGCGCGGCGGCCAGTACGAACGCTTCTTCGAGGGTGCCAACAGCGTCGACTTCGGCAACGACTTCATCGTCATCGAGAGCGAGGAGTTGAAGCGTCGCCCCGACCTGCACGCGGTCGTCAGCATCCTGCTGCTGCACCAGATCACCGGCGAGATGTACCTGACCCGCAACCGCCGCAAGCTACTGTTCATCGACGAACTCAAGCAGCAACTCGGCGACGTCGGCGCAGACGATCCGGTCAAGGCCGCAGTGGTCGAGGAAGCGGCGCGCCGCGCCCGCAAGTATGGCGGCGCGCTGATCACCGCCACCCAGAGCGCCGACGACTACTACGGCTCGGCGCAGATGGAGGCCGCGCTGGCCTGCTCTGACTGGATGTTCCTGCTGCGCCAGAAGTCCGAATCGCTGGAAATGCTGGACCGCAAGGGGCGGCTGACGATGGACGAGCCCAAGAAGCGCCTGCTGCAGTCGCTGCGCACCGAAGCCGGCGCCTACGCCGAGGTCTACGTGTCCTCGCCGATGGGCGAAGGCGTCGCCCGCAATATTCTCGACCCGGCCACGCACCTGCTGTTCTCCAACAAGCTCGAGGACAACGCGCCGCTCGACGCGCTGCGCGCCCAGGGCCTGTCGATCGACGAGTCCATCCAACACTTGCTGCAGCAGCGGGGACTGGAAGCATGACGCGCGCGATACGTCCCCTGCTGACGCAGGCCGCGCTCACCCTCGTCCTGATTGTCCTCGCCCTGTTCGGCTACGACCGGCTGATCGCGCAGCCGGCACCGCAGATCGGGGTGATCGACCTCAATGCCGTCTATCGGGAAAAGGAAGCCGAATTTACCCGAAGGGTCACCCAGTCCAGTACCGAGGCGGAACGCGCGCAGGCGATGGACTCGGCCCGCGCCTTCGCGCAGCATCTGCCGCGGGCGCTGGAAGCCCTGTCCGAGGAATGCGAATGCCTCGTCCTGCTCAGCACCGCGTTGGTCACGCCGACGGCACGCGCCACCGACCTCACACCGCACCTGCGCAAGAAGCTCGATTCTGCCCATGGCCAGAGTCGCTACTAATCCGGACCTTGGCCCGTAGGAGAGGTCTTGGCCGCGATGCCCTATGATTCAGTGACATCGCGCCCGAGGGTGCTCGCACATGGCGGCGCGGCAAGCCTAAACGGCCAAGCCTTCTCCGTGGAATGCGAATGCCTCGTCCTGCTCAGCAGCACCGTGGTGACGCCCTCGTCCCAGGCCATCGACCTGACTCCGGAGCTGGGTAAAAAGCTCGACCCGGCTACTGAGCAACCGAACAGTCGGGGAAGCGCGCAAGATACGCTTCCATCGACCGCAATCCGACCTTTGCGCGCAACTCGTCGATCGGTGCCGTTTCGTCCAGCGGCTGGGGCTGCCGCTCGCCGTCAACGCATCTGACTTGGGTGCCATATCGCTGTTTGCCGGTCAGCTTCAGCATGATTCGATCGTACAGATACCCATACTGCTGAGGGCGGGGATCTTGTCCGGCAAAGCGCGCTTCCATGGCAAGGAGCGCCTCGTGCTGCAGATCAGGACGCTGGTCCCCGTGCTGCACCAGTGCCCATAAATGCTCTTGGGAGTCTTCGCTTACATCAGGAGGCGCTGGCCAACCGCCACGTTGTCTGATTAGATCAGAAGCGTACGCGATGTTCCGCGCGTCATCGCGCAACCCGTCCATCTCCAATGCGAACGCATACAGTTCGTACGCCTGCTCCTGCGGAGTACCCTCCATTCCGCCAGGAAGCTCCGCGGTGATGTTGCGCATCAGCTGATCGTTAGTAAATCTGCGCAGAAGCTCCTTGGCCAACGCGGCCGATGCAGTTGCATCGTCGCGCGGCGCGTGGATATCGGACACGACTTCTACCGCTTGCCGAACGCTTTGCACGTACGGTTGCGCAGCAGAGGCCGCGGCCTTGAACTCGGTCCACGATTCAAATCTACTGGCGACATCGTCGGCGGCGCGAATCAGGAAACAGCGCTCGTCGCTGTAGCAATGCTCGGGCAACGCAGAAGCATCCACACCCTTAGCTTCGAATGACTCTCGAAGCGTGTTCGTCTGTGCCTGAGCAACTTCCGCGGTCCAGTCCAGAAGTGCCTGCCATTTCGTACGCTCGGTAGCGTTCGCGGAAAAGCGGGGGGCGATCCAATCCAGCGAGGACAGGTCGACGGGCTCGTTGACGGGTACTGAGTCCAACAACTCTGGAGGCGCTGCCCATGCCGGCACCAAGGTGCCGGCTATGAGCAACGCCACACCAACGTCTCCCAACAGTCGACGCCGTATCATTATCAAATCGCAACCGGTCACAAAC
Organism: Proluteimonas luteida; assembly: GCF_021191695.1. GTDB lineage: Bacteria > Pseudomonadota > Gammaproteobacteria > Xanthomonadales > Xanthomonadaceae > Luteimonas > Luteimonas luteida. Next base: position 153,348 of record NZ_JAIWPT010000001.1, on the reverse strand, counting down.
GCAGACGCATCAGGCTTCCGCGTCATCCATCACTCGGTTCTGGGCCGCGATCCTGATCCGTGTCCACGACGTTGTGCCGCCTGCGACTGCGTTGATTTCCGCGTCATTGAGTTCACGTGCCAACTGGCGACTCAGAAGCCTGAAGCCGTGGGCCTTCTCATCAGAATGAGGGGTCTTGCCAGACGTTGACTGTTCCATAGGTCAGATCTCCGGTAAGGGGCAACAACTGCAGTACCACCGCAGTACCGCAGTGCAGACGATTAGCATATTCGAGGTTTAACTTGCCGCCCAGTTCTCGCTGTCCCACGTCTGCTGGCTGTTGGCTGCTGGCGTTTTCGCTGGCCGGCTGGCTGGGCGGCCGTTGGGGGCTCGGATCGGAGCGGAACGCGCTTGGGCTTCTGCCAGGATCGGGGCTGCTGATCGCCGACCGGCGCTGCGGACATCATTGAACGCAGCCACCCGGGCTTCCCGCGGATCATCCGCACCTGCTGGAACATGCCCGAGAGGGGCGACATCAGCACCGCTATTGCATCGACGCCCTGTACCGTCGGTGGCCCGGCTAGCGCCGACAGGCGGCGCGCCAAGCGGCTTCAGCCCCAATACCACCCAGGCGCCACCTTCTTCGGCACCTGCCGCAGCGTGCGTTCGCCCCGGTGCTGAGCCGGTTCCGCGTCGAACGCCGCGCGGGCCGCCGGCCTCCTCGTCGAATGGCCTGGGTGTTTCGTCACCGGGGCGCTGCAGCGGGGTCATGCTCGAGTCCATCCGTCGGCACGGCGACGAGGCGCGACGCTCTTGGGCGGGCACCTCCGAGACCGAAGCAATGCGGCGTTGTCAGCATTCATCGACCACAGCCACGACGCAAGCGCGTCGCTCTTCAAGAAGGATCGTCGTCGGTTTGCATCTGTTCGCCAAGGCGTCCTCCGCGGGGTCTGCGCCAAGCGGCCGCCGCGACGCGGCGCCTCCCCTACCCTTGATGACGGAGACCGCGCATCCCCTACGATCCCGACGATCGCATGCGAACGCGCGTGCGCTCCGTATTCATCCGTGCACAACCGCAGCAAACGGAGCACGCACACGCTGTTCAGCGCAACAAAACAGCGCGGCGGCGCCATTTCTTGCGCAAATCACTGCGGCGATCAATGCGCGATTTCGATAGGAAAAATTCATTTGCTAAATATGCGCAAGGTCGCAGTTGCTGACGGCGGCTGGGGCTAGCCTGAGGACGTCATGGGGATATGGCGGCCAAGCATCTCGTAGCGCCGCCGAGGCCGTCATTTCCGATCATGACGCCCACCGCGAATGGAGAACGACCATGAGCAAGACGACCGAAAACACACCGCGAAACGAAGCGCCCGACGACATCATCGTCCTCGGCGTGGCCACCGTCGACACCCTGGGGCCCTTCCCTGTGGGAATCGAGTCAATGGGCACACGCGCTTTGCCGGGAATCGCCGAAGAGTGAACCAGAGGGCGCACCGAGAGGTGCGCCCTTCACTCCTCACTGACCGCCAACGCGCGTATGGAAGGCCGATGGGCAGTCGTTACATTATTCTTGTAGAAGGAGACAGTCAGCGCGGATCAAGGATGGCGCCTGAAGAGGAAGTGGCTGCTCTTACGGAGCAGGCGATACTTCTGCGGTTCTCCAATTTACAGATCAGCGTCTTTACCGCCGAGACGACTCTCGTCCTCAAGATTCCCGGCGGCGGCCTCCTCGTCGGACACCTGTTTACCCGGAATGGCAAGCGCTTCAGCGACGGCGCCTTCCTGCCAGCGTTCGGATGCCACGCCGAATGTCTGAAGCACCTGTTCGATCAGTGTTGGGGCGAGTACCTGCTCATCTGGCCGAACGCTGGTGAGGAGTGCGGCTTCAGCGTCACACGCGATCCATCGGGTGCGGTTCCCTGCGTGTACTCACTCGACGATGGGCGTGGCTTCGTCACGTCTGACATTTCGCTCGCTACAGCGCTGGGCCGATACCGCCGCCGTGTCGACTGGGACGCCGTTGCATTGGAGTTAAACTATTCTCACTGGACGAGCCAACACACTGCTTTGCTCGGCGTAAAGGAGCTTCTGCCTGGCTGCTCGCTACATATCCGAAGGTCTGGGTCCACGACGGGGCTGGACTGGTCTCCATGGACGTGCGTGGCAAGAGGCAACAGACATACAGAACCAGAAGCGGCCGCCGCCGAGGTCCGCAGCACGGTTCAATCTGTTGTCGGCGCCTGGGCGGACGTGGATCGATCGATCTTGTTGGAACTGTCGGGAGGTCTGGACTCCTCGATCATCGCAGCCTGCCTGAGTGACACGGCGGCGGACGTCGAGTGTTGCACACTGGTCAGCCCGCAACCCGATGCGGACGAACGGCATTATGCGAGCCTGGCGGCCAACAGGCTGGGTGTGGAGTTACGAACTAAAACACTGGATGTCGGTTTAGCAAGCTTCGACTTCCCTCCACCACCGTATCTGGTCAGGCCGCGCATCAATGCGCTTCAGTACGCGATCAACGAAGCCACGGAACAGGTTTGCGACGAACACGGTATGGCCTCCTACTACTCGGGCGGAGGTGGCGACACGGTTTTCGGATTGCTGGGCAACGCTTCGCCCGCCGCCGACGCATTCAGAGAAAGAGGGTTGCGGCATGGAATGGCCGCCATCCGAGACCTTTCAGAGCTGCACGGATGTACTGTCTGGAAAGCGGGACGGCTGACACTGCGGAAGCTGACGCGGCCCCCAAAGCCGCCCTGGACTTCGGATGCATCGTTTCTCGACCCAAGCGCGATTACCGCTACACCCGATCCGCACCCATGGCTGGACGGGGCCACTGATGCGCTTCCCGGTGATCGAGAGCGAATCGCCACATTGGCCGGCACGTCAGTGTTTCGAGAAGGCGCTGCTCGCGGTCAGCGGCGATACCTGCGATTGCCGCTGCTTTCCCAACCTGTGCTGGAGTCATGTCTGCGGGTCCCAAGTTGGATGGCGATTCGCGGAGGAAAAAACCGCGCCGTTGCAAGATCTGCGTTCGCCGACAAGCTACCAATGGCCATCCATGCACGCCGGAGCAAGGGCGACTTTCTCCAGTACTGCGGTGCAGTGTTCAAGCGGAGACGGTCCCACATGCTTGACTTTCTGTTGACGGGCGAACTGGAAGCGCGTGGCTTGCTGGACGGACAGTCCCTTACACGCTTTGTTGCGAGCACGCCTCGGCCACGAGACGAAACGTTCATACGAATCTTCGACCTATGTGTGATCGAGAACTGGCTGCGCCATCAAAGCTAGGCGCCGCAGCTTCCCAGCTCACGAAACGGCGCTACTGAGCCGCAGCACGCATCCGCCTCCAGTGTTCGTACTGCGCAGTCTTCCGAGGATCGTCATCTTCCACGCTTTGCAACCAGAAGCGAAACCAGTCAAGATTCCGCTCATTCGCAGCCAGCAGGTGCCTGGGCTGGTGCATCACGTGTGGTTCGTGCGGGAAGACATAAAGATCGGCCCGAGCAGCGCGGATTAGCGGAATCGCGTAGTCCAGGGCATAGATGTACTCTTGCTCAGGCATTTGCATGAGTACGGGCGCACGAAACCTGTCCAACTTGGATGTCGGCGACAATCGCTCCCATTGTTCGGGCGTTTCATCAGGAGCGCCCAGTTGCCAGTAGCTTCTCAGACCCGTGGTGAAGCTTTCGCCTTTCAGGCTGCCAAACACGTGGTAGAGCGGGCTGATCACCGGCGAAGTGACCGATACGGCGCTGAGCAGATCTGATTCAGTCGCAACCCATATCGAAACCTCGCTGCCGAAACTCAACTCGCCCATGCCGACACGCGCCGGATCGATTCGCCCGCTTGAGGCCAGAAGTTCGACGACGCTCTGTACCGCCGACAGACCTTCATCGTAGCGCGCGATCGCATCATCGCGATGCGGAAGCCCGTTGATGCACAAGGCGGAGATTCCGTATCCGGCAAAAGAAGGCAGTGGCCACTGGTCGCCTACGCCGCCACGCATAAATCCACTGCAAGCATAGTAGGTGACGAACAATGGAGGCGGGGCACCATCGGCTTCCAATGCCGGAAAGAGCCAGCCCGTGAACTCCTGCCCAAGCGTGTCGGTCCAGCGAAGCAATTGGGGTGACAGAGCCGCCATATCCGTCGCGAGGGCCTTGTTGGGTTCGAACAGCACTATGCGTTGTCCGGTCGCGATCTCGATACGCTCCAGCCGAGGGGGACCGCTCGCATCGTCTGCGATGCACGCAATTGCCTTCGTCGATACACCGCACTTCGCGTCACGGAAGCGACCACCGTTGAGCAGCCCGTCGGCATGAACGACTGTATGCACTTCACCAGTCAGCACATTCCACCGATGTATCGACTGAGCGAAGCCCCGCTGCGGATCACTGACAGTGAACAGCACTTCGTCGCTGGACGGTCGCCACTGGATTCCTCTGATCGCCCGATCGCTGCATTGCTCTGCGGTACACACCACTGGTTGGCGGGCTCGTGCATGCGGCAGCATGGATAACTGCACATGGCCCCTACCAGGCAGATCTGCATCGTCCATCTGCTTCAGCAATGCGATGCGGCCGCTGCGCGTGTCGGCTACTACTAGCGACGGCTGACCGACGGCGGCCGCAAGATCCGACGCACCCAAGGGCATTGGGGGCTGTTCAGAGGATGGTAGCGTACGCACCGTACGGGCGTGTAGATCGACCGCCTTCCAGCGATCCGGAACGTCCGCCAGTAAAGCGGCACGCTCCCATAGCTCCCCTCGGGTGAAGCGCTGTGTTTCCAACCGTCCATTGATGTTGCCGGAGCGAAACAGGCCCTGGCCGATGGGGACGCGCTCGTCTATGCGGATGCCGCTGTTGTACTCCGCCTCCTCCGCGGCGAACACTTCTTCCCTTGTCGCACCGACGCTGTACTTCAAAACTGCGCCATCGGCGCTGAGCAAGAAGTCGCGCACATCAGCTGCATCGAGTGTCAGAGGCTCAGCCCCCGACCCATCCACTGCCGCGCGCCAAACGTCGATCCTGCCACCCACCAGTGCACGGAAGTAGATCCATCGGCCATCAGGCGACCAGGCAGCGGTAGGAGCAGGCACAACTGCACCAGAAGAGCTGCGCAGCGGAATTCCGCCATCCGCCACACGGACTGGTGGCGAGGCTCCATCCATCGACTGCACGTACCAAGCGGTGTCGTATGCGTTGCGCTCTATAGCAGCCTGTTGAAGTCGAAACGCAACGCGCGTTTCATCCGGCGAAACAGCTGGCGGACTGAAGTCGGCGATCTCCACCAGTCGGCGGGGCGAGATTGGCTCTGCGTACGCCGAATGGCAGGATGCAACGAGCGCGACGCATACGATGAGCGCCGTTGAGAGAATAATTCGTGTAGGCATGGATATCTCAGATTTGCTAATGCAGGCCGGCGCATGGGGCGACCATCAGGAATCGACGGATCGACCAAGGGAAGCCACGGGCGCCCACGCGGGCATGGCAATCAAAAGTGGGCGGCAACGGACAGGCTGAGGAAACGGCCAATGGCCGAGTAGTTGGTCGAGTCGTAGGGGGCCCAATAAGAAGGGTCGCCGGCAGCATGGAGAGGCGGCCACCGATTCAGCAGGTTCTGCGCCGACAGTGCGATGTCCCAGCTCGGCCATCTGCCGGCCCTAGCTTCCGCGGCATAGCGCAGCGTGGCATCGATCGTAGTGAACGAACCCGTCTTCTCGCCTTCGGCGGTGTTGGTGACACCGCCGGTGTAGTTGGCAAAAGTGGAGGCAGTGAATCCCCCTTGCGCCCACACTGCACCGAAGCGGCTGTTGAGCCGTGCCGGGTTGTAAAGCACACCGGCCAAGTCGTAACTCGGCTGATCAACCCCGATCTGCTGCGTGCTGTTTAGCCAACTGGCGGAACCGCGAAAGGTCAGCCGCCCGGTGCGGAGGTCGAAACGATACGAACCCGTCAGATCGAGACCTTTGATCCGCTGCCGGCTGGCATTGACGTAGCGGGGATCGATGATCGCGACGACATTGGCGGGATCGTAGGGGGCTCCAGTAGCGTTCAAGAAATAGTCGGCAGCGGCAATCACCTGCGCCTGACGGTCCGCGGGCGGCGAGAACTGGATGAACTGGGCATAGGCAGGCCAAGTCAGTATCGGTACGTTGTAGTCGGTGATGGGCTGGACCACGCGGTCTGTGTAGTCGATGTCGAACCATGTCAGCTCCGCTTCCAAGCCGGGCAGCGTCTCGGGATGAAAGGCCATGGACGCCGTAGAGGTGCGTGCACGTTCGGCACCCAGATCTGGGTTACCCATTCCAAGGATCAGAACGGTGGCTTCAGCGGGATAGCCAACGCCTCCGTACCAGATCGGCGGCACGAGGAATGCCGGACTGGCCCCGTAACGCTGCCAGAGCGTTGGCGCCTTGAACGACCTGCCCCAGGAAGCCTTTATCGTGATGTCCGCGCTGGGGCCGTAGATCAGCCCTAGCTTAGGTGTGGCGACGTTGCCGAAGGTGTCGTAGTCTTCGCCGCGAACGGCAGCCGTCAAGGCGAGTCGATGGAAGCCTGCGGCCGGCGTGTCTGGCGCAACCAGCGGCAGGTGGATTTCGGCGTAGCCGAAACGGCTTCCCTCGTTCCCTTGGATGTTCGCGGTATCGGTAACGTAGTTGAACTGCATCCACTCGTTCGTCCTGCGTCCGGCACCTATGGCAACCCGTGCGTCGCCGCCCGGTAGCGCAAACAGCGGGCCTTCGGCGCTGACCTCGTAGACACGGCTCTTGTTGCAATAGCAGTCGTTGGTTACGAGGTTCACTTCCCCAGTCGCAGCCGTGATGCTCGACTCGTACTGATTGTGCTCATCCTTGCCCAAGGTCCCACTCAACGAGAGCGTCCAGCCTCTCGACAGGGCGACGTTGACCATCGGAGACATCAAGGTTGTCGACGTCTCGGGCGCGAAATCGTTGTAGTAGGCCGATATCCCCGGATACCAGCTGTAGTAGCGCTGGTCACGCTCAGTTCGCAGCATGTCCAGCCTCAGCTCGACACTCGCTCCTAACGATTGATGGGCGCTGAGCAATCCGCTGCGCAGGCGGCTGCCCGGATAGATGGTGGTCGGTTCGAACAAGTGCGCGGTGTAGTCGCGGTCGGCTGCATTAATCGGATCAATCTTCGCGTGCTTGAACGTTGCGATCACGCCACCCGTGGCCCATGTAGTCCCCGCGGTAAGATTTTGTTCGCGAGTCGTCATGCCCGCATCGGTCGCCGTGCCGTAGCGAGTGCCGACGGACACGCCCTGGAAGTCGCGCTTGAGGATCACGTTGCCCACGCCGCCCACCGCGTCGGAGCCGTAGATCGCGGAGGCGCCATCGGCGACGATCTCGATCCGATCCACAGCTTCGACCGGGATTGCGCTGATATCGACCGCCTGCACGAAGCCGCCGTAGGACATCCGTTGGCCATTGAGCAACGTCAACGTGGCGTCGGGCCCCAGACCGCGCAGATTCAGGCCCGATCCACCTGTGATGTTCTGATTGGCGATGCCGCCAGCACCCGTCGTCGCGCCTGCGGCGACACCAGGATTTTGCCCGCCACTAAAGTTCTGAGGTACGGAGCGGATAACCTCTCCCAGATCGGAGAAACCTTCCTCGCGGATGTTTTCGATCCCGATGGTGACCACCGGCGATGGCGTCTCGCCGCCCCGGATGCGCGTCCCGGTCACGGTCATCCCCTGGATGTCCGGAGCCGGCGCCTCCTGCCGCGCGGCACCCGCCGGCTGCCGCGAAGGCGCTGGCTCAGCAGTGGGCCGCTCGGGCGCCTGCTCCGCGCGCCGGATGACGACGGTGGCAGCGTTGGCCTGCTGGTACTCCAGACCGCTCCCACGCAGCAGCGCGTCCAGCGCGTCGCGCCACCCCAGCCGGCCGATCAGCGCCTGGGTCTGTTTGCCGGCGACCAGTTCCGGCTGGTAGATGATCTGGATGCCCGATTGCGTGCTGAACCTGTCCAGTGCGCCGGCCAGATCGCGCGCGGGAATGTTGTAGTCCGCAGCCACCTGCGGCGACGGAGCCTGCGCCTGCGCCGCCGCCGGCACGGGCAGGCACGCGACGATCGCCAGGGCCAGCGTGGCGTGCAGGAGGGCGTTGCCGCCCTGGCCATGCCGTATGGTTCCGCTACGCATGTCGTGTGCTCTCCCCTTTCGGCGCCGGCGGGAGTGCCGGATGCGCCCTCAAGGAAAGACTGATGACACGCGAACGCGGAACCCCAACCCCGGCCGGGGATCGGGCGATCTGCTGTGCCGGGCGGCCTCGGCCGGAACCGGGCGCGCGATGATGGGACGCTTCCACCACCTGCTGGAGGCGCAATAGCGCTCCGCGACCCGACGGCACCGGTTGACGGCCGTCCTCGGACTCCGCAAGACTGCCGGACGCTAAGGAACAGCATCCATGCAGTTCGTCCTGTACGCGTGCGGAAGCGGCGTCTACTACGTCTATCGCAAGGGCGTGACCCCGTACACTGCGATAGAACGGTACGGCTGCGCCCTAGCGATCAGCGAGGCCGCCCGGGGCGTCGGTACGACAGCGCACTGGCGCGCCGCGCTGGCGTCGATCGAGCGGCGGAGTTACGCGAGGATCGATCTCCACCAGGCCCAAGAGATGTTCGACCTCGCAACCGGCGCCTGAGGCCGTGCGCCGGCAGGCCGCCCGGAAGCGGCCCGACGCGCCGGTGCCTCAGCGCGACGCCCGCTCCGCCCGTCCGCCGGCCACTGCCTCGTCGATCAACTGCCACACCTGCGTGTCGGCCCGGGCGCTGGCCTGGCGCTGACGTTCGCCGAGCGCGCTCTGCTGCCGGCCCAGTTCGCTTTGCTGGCGCCCCAGCGCTGCCTGCTGTTCGCCCAGTGCCTTCTGGCGGGTGCGCAGTTCGCTCTGCTCGCGGCGCTCGGCGGCCGACGCGCTGGCACGATCGCCGTCGAGGGCGCGCTGCGCCGCTACGAGCGCGATACGCGCCTGCAGTTGGCCGAGCTCGCCTTGCTCGCTCCCCAATTCGCCCTGACGCCGGCCCAGCTCGCCCTGCTGGCGGCCCAGCTCGCCCTGCTCTCCACCGATGCGGGTCACGGGCTCGTACAGCGCGTCGAACCGTTGCAGCAACCCGCGATCGCGGATCACGTAGCGATCGTCGCCACGACGGACCCACAAGCCGTCACTTTGATCGCCGATGCTCCGACGGGCACTCTCGATCTCGTCGGAGGAGCCACTGATGACGGCACCGTGGCGGCCATCGCGAATGCGTACGAACGAACGGTCCGTGTTGCGCGAGGACGAGAAGGAATAGGCGTATCCGCTCTCCGAGCCGGACGCCGACGTGGAAGTGGAAGTGGAAGTTGATGTCGACGTCGACGTGTGCGTATCGGCCGCCGGCGCGGCGATCAGCCGCAGCGGCAACACGCCCGCGACGGCCACGGCGGCGACGAGCGCGATCGCGCCGGCGCGCGGAAAGGCGGAGGCATTCTGAAGCATGGTCAATCTCCTCTTGAGGCTGCGGAAGGTCGGCGAGGCGCTGGCCAAGCCGCCGTGGGGCTGCGGCGCGACGCCGAGCCGGACCAACAGCTGTCCGTAGTCGTGGCGGCTGCGGGCACTGCCGGCCACCACGGCGGCGTCGCAGGCGGCCTCGCGGGCGATGCCGTACTCACGTACTGCCAGGTGCACCAGCGGGTGGAAGAAGAACAGGTGCCGGGCCAGGGACGGGACCCAGCCCCACAACAGGTCGCCGCGCTGCAGATGCACCAGCTCGTGAGTCAGCGCCATGTCCAGCTCGTCGTCGTCCAGCAGCGTGCCGGCGGGAAGCAACAGGACCGGGTGCAGCGGACCAATGAGCTGCGGCGAGTCGACGCAACCGGACATCCGCAGTTCGGGGGCGCGGCGCAGGCCGTGCGCACGCGCGGCCAGGGTCAGCGCCCGGGTGAGCGCCGCGTCCGTGCACGGCATCGAGCGCGCCAGCAGGCGCCAACCGTTGCGCCATTCGCGCAGCGTCGCCACGCACAGGGTCAGTACGCCGGCGAGCCAGAGCGACGCCAGGATGACCGGCCACGACACTCCGGCGCCCGTGGGTGCGGGCGCCACGGACAGTCCGCCGGCCGGCGCGGCCGCCGCATGTACCAGGATAGGTTCGACGGCGGGCACCGCCGCTGCCGGCAGCCAGGCCAGTTCGATCGGCATGAACAGCCCCAGCACTGCCTGCAGCGCGACCAGCCACCACAGCCAGCACTGCGCCGCCGGCGGCAGGTCCGGCAGGCTGCGGCAGATGCCCCAAACAATGCCCGCCAAGACAGCGGTGTGCACGCTGGTCGCCAGCAGCCGTTCCAGCACGACCGTTACGATCAGGTCCATGTCAGTCCTCCCGTCCGGACTTCAGCGTGGCCACCAGCGCCTCGAGCTCGGCCAGTTCCTCGTCGGTAATCGTGCCGCGCCGCGACATCCAGGCGACGAACGGGCTCACCGAGCCCTGCAGCGTCTTCTCCACGAAGGCGCCCACCGCGCCCCGCACCACGTCGCCCTCGCCTGCAGTCGCCGAATAGCGGTAGACGCCATCGGCCTGCCGACGCCGGAGATACCCCTTGGCGCGCAGCCGTTCCATCATCGTCAGCACGGTTGAGCGCGCCAGCCCACGCGCCTCGCCGAACCCGGCGGCCACGTCGCGGACCGACGATGCGCCCTGCTGTCCGACGTACTGGAGCAAGGCCAGTTCCTGATCGCCGATGCTCTTCTTCGACATGGGCACGACCTGTTGACTACACGTGTCGTCAGGCTAGACCCTGACTACAGCTGTCGTCAACCATGACCGATGGCAGGGTAGCGCGCGACGCTGCGACGCCCGGAGCGGCGGCAGCGTGGCATCTCCACCTCCGCACGTGCAGTAGGCTTGTCCCAACCGACCAGCCAGGGCCGCGCCATGACCACTGCCATCGCCGACGTGCAGTCCGTGTTCGCCTCCCGCCTGGACACCCTGCGCCAGCTTCTGGACAAGGCGACCGCGCACTTCGGCGACGACACGTCGTTCCTGTCGAATCGGCTCGCGCCGGACATGCACCCCCTCGGCGCGCAGATCGCCTTCACCTGCAACCAGCCGCGCAACTTCGCGCTGTGGTGCGACGGCCGGCCGGCCGATAACCTCGATCCCGAGGTGGCCTCCGTGGACCAGGCGTGCAGGTACATTGACGACACACGGCAGCGCGTCCATGCCGTCGCGGCGAACGACGTCAAGCTCGACGAGATCGCGCGCATCGACCTGGGACCGGGGCTGCATGCCGACCTGCCGGGCAGCGCGTACGTCCACGAGTTCCTGATCCCGAACTTCTACTTCCACCTGGTCACGACCTACGCCATCCTGCGCACCGGTGGGCTGGACATCGGCAAGCGCGACTACATGCAGCACCTCGTGCCCTGGGTGCGGCAGGCATGAAACGGCCAGGCCAAGATTGACGCACTTCAATCGTCCGCCGGTCCCTGCCCCTTCAGGTGCTTGGCAAAGAAGACGCGCGTGGCTGGCCAGATCTCGGACTGCGCAGCCAGGTCGGCATCGTTGTACTGAAAGCTCCCTTCCGGGTTCTGCTCGCCAGTTCCCGACAGACCGTGACCGGCTTCGGTGAACACCAGCACACGGTGTCCAGCCCCGCTTCAGAGCGGCGCTCGGCAATGGACTGCGCCATCTCGCCCGAGGCCCAGATACTGTCCGCATCGCCCCCTGCCACCAGGACGGGCGCGCCAATCTGCTCGACGCGGATGCGTGCGGCCGGCACGGCGTGGGGATTGGCATGCCGACCGGCATCGTGCGGCGTGCGCAGACGCGGGGTCTCGCCGGGCCGGGCGAACTTCGCGATCTCCTCGTTCATCCCGATGTAGGGCACGAACGGCAGTGGTTCGCCCCGCCAGCTGAAACCGCTGCTCTCACCGCCGACCGTCGCCGGCCCCCAGGCTTCCCAGATGACGTCGCTCGGCACGATCGCGGCGACGGCATGGAAGCCGTCGATCAGGCTGGCTCCTGCAAGCGCGAACTCCGCACCCTTCGAGACGCCGTAGATCCCGATGGCATCCTCGTCCACCTGCGGGTGGGCGCGCAGCCAGTCGCGTGCGGTTTCCAGCCGATCGATAGGGATGTCGTGGAATGCGCGTGGCAACTCGGCGAACTGCGGGGCGCGCCCGGGATAGGCCGGTGAGTAGTACGGCAGGCCCAACACCGCGTAGCCTTCCTTCAGAAACAGTGGTGCCTTTTCGCGGGCCGTGCTGTCGCCGCCTTCACTGCCGCCCAGCACGATGACTGCCGGAAACGGGCCTTCTCCTCGAGGCAGTTGAAGGAAGGCCCCGGTCAGCGATTCGCCCCCGCTGATTTCGTTGACGGCTTCCGCTTCACCCGGCGAGCGCGTTTGCTGCGCTGCAATCGATGGAACCACACCCAGCAACATGCAAGCGAGGAACATCCTGAGATTTGACATGGTGACTCCGGTAAGACGGCACGTTTTCCTGGAAGATCCGAAACTCAACTCCTAGAGGTCTTCGCGCCCGATGACCCTCTTGCTTCGTCCCGAGGCCGTCGTGTTGCACCTGACCGTACGTGCTGGACCAGCCGCAGATCACCTTGGCGGGCGTGGCGTGTTTCCAGTAGAGATGCAGGAGGCGGTCCGTTGGTCGCGCCTGCGGAGCTGCTTCGAGCCACCTGAGTAGGCATCAGGTTCACCAGCCCCCTTCTTCGCATAAAAGCATGGATCGCCAGCTTCTTGTCAGCGCGTGCTTCCGGCATTCCTGATGCGCTGGACGAACGGCTCGCGTCTCAGTTCGCGCTCGATGTTCCACAGGTCGTCGTAGATCCCCGGAGCGATTTCATCGATCAACGCGCGTGTCGCGTGTTCGACCGCCGCAATGGTGTGTCGGAGCGCAGGCAACTGCTCGCGGCCGGCCCGCGTCAAGGAAATCAGCGTGCGTCGCGCATCCGACGGGTCGCGCCTGCTCTCGACCAGCCCTTCCGCCTGCAGCGTGCGTATCCACTGCATCACCAACTGGTGCGATTGGCGCAGCATCGCCGCCAACGCGGTCACCGACATCGGCCCCTTGGCATCGAGCGCGAGCAGTGTCGAGGAGGTGCGTGGCGGGTTCCTGATCCCGGCTTCCGCATGCCACTGCCGGTCCGCTTCCACCAGTTCGTCCGAGAGCCTCCGGAGGAGGTGGGCAAGGAAGGCCGGCCCCAGCGTTTCGACGAAATCCGGCATCCCGTTTTCGGAGGTGGCTGGAGCACTGTTGCGCGCGATCATTGACATATAAAAATTATTGCGCAACTATTTTCATAAATCAACGGTGAAGGCGGTCGGCATCCGGACGCAGTCGCCTCACTCGCAAACCTTGGGGATCAAGATGCACCGCATCGTCCTGGCCGCGCTGTGCACCGCGATAATCGCTGCCCCGGCGCATGCGGATCCGATCGACGACGCGTTCGCCGACTGGACCGGGCCGGATCGGCCGGGTTGCGCGGTGGGCATTCGCCAGGGCGGCAACGCGCCGGACCTTCGCGCTTACGGCATGGCCGACCTGGAACGTGCCGTTCCGGTCACGGTGGACACGGTCTTCGAGAGCGGTTCGGTCGCCAAACAGTTCACTGCCGCGGCGGTGCTGATGCTGGTCGAGGACGGGCGGCTGTCGCTTGGCGACGACATTCGCGGGTATCTCCCCGAGATGCCGGACTACGGCGTTCCGATCACCATCGACCATCTGCTCACGCATACCAGCGGCCTTCGCGACTGGAGCGATCTGGTCGGTTTCAATGGATGGCCACGCTACTCGCGGGTCTACTCCAACACCGACGCGCTGCTGATCGCCTCGCGGCAACGCGCGCTCAACCACCCTCCGGGAGCGCGCTTCTCCTACACCAATACGGGCTACAACCTGCTCGCCGTCATCGTCGAGCGCGCGACCGGGAAGAGCCTGGCCGACTTCACCCGAGAGCGCATCTTCGCTCCGCTCGGCATGGCGCATTCGGGGTGGCGCGACGACTATCGACGGATCGTGGCCAACCGGGCCGTCGGCTATGTCCGGGACGGCGATCGCTTCGTTCTCGGGCTCCCGATGGAGAACGCCTACGGCAGCGGCGGCATGCTGACGACGCTCGGCGACCTGCTCGAATGGGAGGAGGCGCTCGATCGCGGCACGCTCGGGCGCTTCGTCACCAGCAAGCTCTCGGAGCCTGCGAGGCTCGACGACGGGCGCCGTTCCGCCTATGGCCGGGGACTGGTGCTCGGCACCTATCGCGGAGAACGCGAGGTCTTCCACAATGGCGGGACCAATGGGTATCAGGCATGGGCGGGCCGCTATCCCGGACAGGATCTCGCCATCGTCATGCTCTGCAATGGCCGCACGGTCGGACCCGACACGCAGGTCCGCAGGATCGCCAGCCTGTTCGTCCCGCCGAAGCCGCTCGACCCACTAGCGTCGCCACCCGCCGAGGAACTGCGCTCGCGCCCCGGTCTCTACGTGGCCGAGGGGCCGTTCGAGATCCTCAGGATCGAGACAGCCGACGGGCAATTGCGGACCGCATCCGGCATGGCCCTCGAATACCTCGCTGCGGGGCGCTACCGGCTCGGTAGCGGTGAACTGCGCTTCACCCCGATGGGGCTCGAGCGCCACCTGCGCGACGGCGAGATCCTCCCCTTTACGCGAGAGGTTCCGGCCAGCCCCGCGGCCCACGACCTGGCGCAACTCGCCGGCCGCTATGTGAACGATGAGGTGTCGGGCGCGTTCGTACTGCAGGTGCGGGGTGGAAAGCTCTTCATGACGCCGATCGACCGGCCCGACGGATCCGTGCCTCTGGAGCCGCTCGTCCGGGATGGATTCATCGGGCCAGGCTATCTCGTGCGTGTCCTGCGCACGCCCGATGGACGCGTCTCCGGGCTGAGCTTCCGGACCGCCCGCGTCTACGCGCTCGACTTCGTGCGAGCGGATGATCCCTCCCTGCTGCGGTAACGGGGTCGGTTCATTCCTGCGTCGGCCGAGCAGGCGTCAGACCGGCGCGAGTTCCCTGGTCGCGTTCTTTTCGCGCTTCGGCTATCTGGGTGCTTAAATGGGCGAGCGGGCTTGACCGGAACCCGGGCGCACGATGATCGGGCACTTCCACCATCTGTTCGAGATCGAAACCGACCGCTTTGCCGGCGCAGCCCCGCGCCCGGATGCGATCAACGAGATGATCGGCGGCGACGAACTGGCGGCCTGGCTCCACGGGCGGCTGTGCGCGCGGGGCCATGCGTGCGGCGAGGTCTACGCGGAGGACCACGGCTGGGACTTCGAGATCACGCAGGATCGTCGGCGTTATCGCGTGGTGTGCTCTTGCGATTTCCCGGAGGAAGGCGTGCCGGAGACCTGCCACTTCGTGCAGGTGGCGCAGACCAAGGGCGCACCAACGGCGCCCGACCCGTTGCTGGCGGAGGTGCGCGCGATCCTCGCCGCCGAGCCGGACATCGCGATCGTGTCCGACGCGGCGAAGTAGCCGGTGAAGTCCCAAGGCAGCCCCGATGCGATGCCTGACCGGGAGACGACCGATGCCACTGCACAAGGAACGACGCGAAGCGAACTCAGGTGTGCGATGCCGATGGAAACCCGATCGCGCTGGCGGGGCTGCCCTTCCCGATCTGTCGCGGCCGCGACGGAGGTTGTCCGCGAAGCGTGGCCGACATGAGCGATGACACCGATCCGCGGCGATCGCGCATCGTTCGAGTATTGCGCAAGGCGCCTTACGGTTCGGCGCGCAACTTCACGTGGCGGCCCGGCGACGGCCCCGACCCAGACGCTTTGGCGCGCATGTGCGCTGTCTTTCCGCGGCCCGCGAGCCCGATGGGCGAATCCTGGTTCATGGGCGAGACGCGGCGCATGTTCGATGCGCTGATGGGCGACCCGGAGACCGTGCCCCCAGACGAACTGCACGACGCGCTGCAGGACATTGCTGCCGGTACCCACGCCTTCGGCGCGGTCGAGGAGTGGCAGACGTGGTTCCACTACCTGCTGCCGCGCGTGGTGCCACGCGCCCACGAACTGGTCTTCTGGCCGCTGCTGGAGATGACGGTGACCGCGTTCATCACACAGTACCCCCGCGGCATCGTGGAAGCGTCCTACCCCCGGTTCCGGGAGGACGTGCTGGTCACCCTCGGCCGCGCGATGATGGCGCCGGCGTGCTGGCGCGACGGCCGCATCGTGCTCGGGACGCTGCTGCGGCGGCAGAAGTGGCCCAGCGGCATTTGGGGATGGCACGACGCCAGCGGCGACCTGTCGGCGTCCCTGTTCCTGCACCTGAAGTATCTCGTTCCCGAGGAGGTACCGGGCTGGATGGCGTCGGTGCTCGCCATCGCCTGTCCCTACTGGCGCGCCCAGCTGCTGGTCTGGTGCGTGGGTGCGCACGGCGCGCTGACCGGGCGGGTCGATGCCCCCGCCAACTTCCGCGAGCCGGGCGTGCCCAGCGTCGAATGGGTGTGGTCGCACTGTCTCGACCAGCACTTCCCCGGCGAGCCTGCGCCGTTCTTTCCGCGCGCGAACTGCCAGGCCGCGCTCGACGCGATCGCCGCGACGATGGACGAGACGAAGTTGTTGGAGTGGGTGCTGTCGATCGCCGAGGATGCGGAGTTGGAGGCGGAACTGTTCGATATCCCGGACCGGTTCCGGGCGCTGTACTTGTAGCGCATGCGCGGGGCGCGTCGTCAGCTCGGGATCGGCTTGGGAGGTCGCTTCAACGCGGCACAAGCACGATGTCGGTACCGCTGTCGTCCACGCGCACCGGCTGGATCAGCTCCACCGCCGCGGCGATGGAGGCGCTGTCGCCGGCGCGGAAGTTGCCGCTCAGTTGGACGTCGGCCAGCGCAGGGTCGGCGAGACGTAGCTTGCGGGCCGAGAAGCGGTTGGCCTCGGCGACGATCTCGCCAAGCGGCGTGCTGCGGAAGCGCAGCCAGCCGTCGAGCCAGCCGTTTGCCCGCTCCGGGTCAATGGGCCGGACCACGATGCCGGCGCCGACGGCCAGCCACGCCTGCTCGTTGGGCTGCAGGGTATGGCGCTCTTGCCGGTGCTCAATCGCCACGCTGCCCTCCAACAGGGTGACGCTGGCGGCCTCGGCATCGCGCCTCACTTGGAACCGCGTGCCCAGCGCGGTCACCGTGCTGTCGGCCACGCGGACTGCGAACGGGCGCTTGGCGTCGTGCGCCACGGTGAACTGCGCCTCCCCTTGGCGAAGTTCGACGTGCCTGTGTCGACGGCTGTAGCGCACGGTCAGTTCCGTGCCGGTGTTCAGCACCAGCGCGGTGCCGTCCGGAAGGGTCTGCGTACGGCGTTCGCCGAATTCGGTGGCGTAGGTCAGCGGCTCCGGCGCCGTGAGCCAGGCCACCATGAAGACGCCGCCGAAGAGCAGGCCGAGCGCTGCGGCGGCCGCCAGCGGCCAGCCGCGGCGGTACCAGGGCGCGCCCTGCAGCAGCGCCATGTCGCGCTCGCGCATCGCCTGGAACTCGGGCACGTCGCCCAGGCGCTCCCACAGGCGCTCCATCCTGGTGTACTCGTGCGCATGGCGTTCGTCCTGCGCCAGCCATGCCTCGCGCTGGCGGCGCTGGGCGATGGTTTCGCGGTGGCGCCCGGCGAAGTACCGGGAGGCCTGGCGCGCGATGCGGGCGGTCTCGTGATCGGTGCTCATGTCCGCCTAGATCTCCCGATCCCCTAGATCCGCACGGCACGCCTCGAGCGCGCGCGCGATGTGGCGTTCGACCATCTTCACGGAGATGCCCATTCTGGCCGCTGTCTGCAGCTGGGTGAGGCCGTCGATCCGGTGCAGCAGGAAGGCGATGCGGCAGCGGGTGGGCAGGCCGGCGATGGTGCGCGTGAGCAGCCGGTCGATGACCTGCCGGGCGTTGGCGATTTCCTCAACGGTTGGCTGGTCGATGCCGATCTGTCCGGCCTCCTCCAGCGGGACGTGGCGGTCGGCCTGGTGACGATGCCGGACGCGCTGGACTTCCAGCAGCAGGTTGTTGGCGATGCGGTACAGCATCAGCCGGCGGTCCTCGATCTCCGGCGCATCGCGGTACTTCATCATCCGCGAGAGGGCTTCCTGGGTGAGATCGGCGGCGGCTTCGGTGTCGCCGAGCCGCCCCCGCAGGAAGCGGAACAGGCCGTCACGGTGCTGGGCCAGTTCCGCGTCGAACGCCGCGCGGTCGCCGGCCTCCTCGTCGAGTGGCCTGGGTGTTTCGTCACCGGGGCGCTGCAGCGGGGTCATGCTCGGGGCCATCCCCGCGGCCGCGGGGAGGCACTGGCCGGTTTCCGGCCCGGCATCCGCATCGCGTGCAACGAGGCAGGTGTCAGCATTCACCAGCCTTCCCCTGGGCGCAAGCCCGCCTCCCGGGACGGGGCGCGGCAGTCGCCGATGGTGCGGGCTGTCTGGACAATGCGATCTCCGCGCAGGGGCGACGGGCGCCTTCGGTTACACCCTCCTGAACACTGATGGCGCGTGGGGGCGTTTCCCCAACCCCACGCGCGTCAGAGCGCTCGATCTCCCCAGCCGACACCGGGATGGCTCGGGCAAAGCTCTCGGCAACTGGAAAGAAGCCGCTCTCCGTTGCTGAAGAGCGTCGCCAAGCCCCAGGCAAGGATGCCCAAGACATGCCCGGCGCCTCTCTCGGGCGGTGGCGGCCTCGTCCGATGAAAGCGAGTGCCTGGTCATGCTCAGCAGCGCCGTGGTGACGCCCACGTCCCACGCGATCAACCTGACGCCGGGGCTGCGGAGAAGGCTCGGCCGGGACTGAACCTGGCTTCCTGGATCAGTACGACGAGAACGACGACTGCAGCGAGGCGTCCAAGATCAGGACATCGGCATGGTCGTGGAAAGCGCGGAAATGGGAGCGGCAAATGGCCCCCAGGGCCTTCCTCCCGCCTAATCGCACCCCCGGAACTGCAACCGAAGGCGAAAGGGGGCGTGGCTAAGGTACGCCTGCGGTCCCGATTGGTGGCGATTGCCTGGTTGCCATTGATGAATTCCTCACAGCCGGGCTCTATTCTCCATGACGCAAGCAAAAGGATCCTGCATTGACGGTCGAGCTCGGCAGCAGGCAGCCACGCGGCAAGGGGCGTGCACGAGGGTCAGTCCCGTCGCGCCTGTGGAGTTTTTGCGTGAGACACCGCGTCAGCATCCGGGATCTCGGCGTCCTCGTCGGCATTCTGCTCGTCCTGCTCTATCTCGCCTTCGAGATCGACATCTTCCTGTCGGAAGGGTCGACAACGGCCACGCAACAGCGGCTTGCACTCAACGAGGTGTTGCTGCTCGGCACGGTTCTCGTGCTCGGCTTGTTGATCTTCGCGATTCGCCGCTATCGCGACCTGAAGCGCGAGGTGGCGCGCCGGACGACTGCCGAGCACAAGGCGCGTGAGCTCGCCTATCAGGATCCGCTGACGGGTCTGGCCAACCGACGCCAGTTCGAGGAAGCGCTCGCGAAGGCGATCGGATCGCCTCCGGATACGGGATACAGCCACGCCGTCTTCCTGCTCGATCTCAACGGCTTCAAGCAGATCAACGACAACTGGGGGCACGGCGCCGGCGACGAGGTGCTGATCGTCACGGCGCAACGGCTTCTCGGCGCCGTTCGCGACGGAGACCTCGTTGCCCGGCTGGGCGGCGACGAGTTCGTCGTGCTGGCTCGTCATCTCCTCGGTCCGGAAGCCGCCACCAGCGTAGCGCTGAGGATGCTGCAGGCATTCGAGATGCCGATCGCGACGGGCAGCGCCGAGCATCGGAACGGGGCCGGCATTGGAATCGCGCTCATCCCGGCCGACGCCGACACGGCCGAAGAGGCGCTGCGCCGGGCCGATGTCGCGCTCTACCGCGCCAAGGCCGAACGCCGCTCCACCTTCCGCTTCTTCGAGGAGGAAATGGATCGGCTGCTGAGGGAGCGCGAAAGGATGGAACGCGCGCTCGAGAAAGCGCTCGAGGAAGGCCGCATCGAACCCCGCTTCAATCCCTCCTTCGACCTGAAGAGCGGACGCGTGGTCGGCTTCGAGGCCGTGCCGTCATGGACCACGGATACCGGCGAGGACGTGCCGCCCGAGCGCTTCCTGCCGATCGCGGAGGAAACCGGCCTGATCCACGATCTGGCAATCCGGGTGCTGGAGCAGGCCTGCCGGGCGGCGGCGAAATGGCCGTCGGACGTGACCTTGTCGATGGACGTGCTGCCCGGCCAGATCAAGGACCCCAATCTTGGCCACACGATCCTCGACATCCTCGCGCGCACGGGGTTCGTCCCGCACAGGCTGGAGATCGAGATCGCCGAGAACATTGTCGTCCACGATCTCGAGGCGGCCAAGGTCGCGCTCGCGCCGCTGCGGGACGCCGGCATCTCCATCGCGCTCGACAATTTCGGGACCGGATACTCCAACCTCTACCACATGCGCGAGTTCCGCATCGACAAGGTGAAGATCGCGCGTCGGCTGATCGAGAACATGGGCGAGGCGGAGACCGACCGCATGGTCCGTGCGCTGGCCGGCCTCGGTCAGGGACTCGGCATTGCGGTCAGCGCCGAAGGCATGGCCAACGCTGCCGAGGGCAGCGTGCTCCTGAGCGCAGGTGTTCGGGAGGGTCAGGACGTCGGCAATCTCGTGACCACCGACGGCGCGTATGAACTTGCGACATCGCGGACATGACCTGCCCACTGAAGTGGTCCCGCGCCTAAATTGAGCCGCGCCGCGAAGCGGCGTCGGCTTGAATGGTTAGGCCATGCACAACGCATGAATCAACTCTCCCAGCTGAAGCGCCCAACGAGGATCTTTCCTTCAGTTTCTAAGGTTGCTTGCTCACCAGATACCGTCAAAGTGAAGGACGGTGGCAAAGACGCGTCTCCAGGGTTGACGAACGTCAGCCGTAGCGACTTGCGATAGATGTAGTTGCTCAGCGTATATGTCTCTGGAGGAACGGCACGTGGGCCGGTCTTGCCAGAGAGTTCGATCATGCCTTGGAACTCAGGCGAAAAGTCTCTGCCGACGAACTGGATTGACAAGTTATTCTCGGAGTACCCGAACGAGGTGGTGGCCTTAGCCGCCGGCAACATAAGCACTGTAAGAACTACGACAAGTAGTAACGTCCGCATGTCTCGCTCCTATCTCGGTCGCGATACTGCCTGACAACTGGCCTAACACCCATTTGTCCGTCGTTTGTGGAGGATAACAGCCCCTCCAGACTGGCCATCTCCGGCCAGCCCTGATTACGAAAGGCCTACCGAAAAACCCCGATTCCGCCGGGACGCGTCGCCATCGTTCCGGCACGTTGCTTTCCCCGGACGCGATCCGCCTACCCCAGGGAAAGCACCGATGGCCAGCCTGCCCGCGCACCCACCTCTGCGCCTTCCCAGATGGGCTGCGCGGTCCTGGGATTCTCTGCGCGACTTCCTCGTCCACGCGCGCCGGCGCTGGTACCTGTACCTGCCACTGCTGCTGATCTGGGCGCTGGCCTACATACGCGTGTTCCTGGCGCCGACGCCGCAGGTGCCGGTGCTGTTCAACGTGACGCCCAGCCTGCCCTACCACATCGCGCTGCTGCGGCCGTCGTCCGCGGCCCCCGAGCGCGGCAGCTACATCCTCTACCGCTTCGACGGCGACGCCGTCACGCGGTATCCGGGACTGCGCGGGCAGCCGATCTTCAAGCAAGTGGCCGGGCTGCCGGGCGACGTGGTGACGGTCGACGGCCGCAGGGTGTCCATCAACGGCGTTCCCGTGGGCGACGCCAAGCCCCGCGCCTTTGACGGCTGGCCGTTGGCGACCATCGCGCCGACGGTGATCCCGGAGGGGCACTACTTCGTGAGCGGCAGCGGGCCGGACTCGTTCGATTCGCGCTATGGCGCCAGCGGCCTGGTGCGCCGCGACCAGATCGTCGGCCGCGTCGAGCCGTGGTTCTAGGGGACGGCCATGCGACCGGCACTCCTCCTCCTGGTCCTCGTGTCGCTTGCCGGCGCCGCCCACACTCAGACCTCGCCAGCGCGCGGGCTGGCGGCGGAGCGCAGCGATACGGCGGCGGCCGACATTCCACTGGCGGATTACCTGGGCCTGCTGGAGCAGATCGCGCCCGCGGCGCGGGATGGCGCGCAGGCGTACCTGCAGGCGTTCCGCCAGCGCTGCGGTCGCGCAATCACGGCGGACGAGCTGCGCCGCGCCGTGGCCGAGCAGGACGGCGACCCCGTGCTGATGCAGATGATCCGCGCGAGCTACCTGGGCGATGCCGAGGCGATCGCCCGTCTGTCCGCGCAGGTGCCGTGCGGCCAGAGCACGCGGCCATGAAGGCGCTCGCATGGCTCCTGCTGGTGCTGCTGGCGGTGCAGGCCCATGCCGAGGATCTCGGCACGATCGGGCCGACCTATGCGATCGCGGAGCCGCACCTGCTGGACGATCTGCAGCGCCGGCTCCGGGCCAAGCAGGCCAGCGGCGAACTGGACGCGCTGGTCGCACGCCACCGCGAACGCGCGGTCGCGGCGGTGCGCGAGCCGGCACCCGTCGCCGGCGTCGCCGCAACCCGCACGCCGCGCACTCTCTACTACGACCCGACGTTCACGCTGGACCGCAACGTGCTCGATGCGCAAGGGCACCTGCTGTTCGCGGCCGGGACGCGAGCGAACCCGCTGGGCGTGGTCTCCCTGTCCAACCACCTGCTGCTGTTCGACGGCAGGGACCCACGCCAGCGGGACCACGCGCAACGGCTGATCGCGCACTACGACGGCCGGGTAAAGCCGGTGCTGGTCGCCGGCTCGTACCTGGAGCTGATGCGGGCCTGGCAGCGACCGGTCTACTTCGATCAGCAGGGCCGGCTGACCCGGCAACTCGGCATCAGCCAGGTGCCGGCGCTGGTGTCGCAGGACGGCGCGCGGCTGCGCATCGACGAGTTGGAAGTTCCCCAATAGGCGTGCGCCGCGCGGTCCCGGCCTGAGTTAAACAGCGCCGCGAAGCGGCGTCGGCTTGAATGAATTGTTATTTCACCCCGCGCCGGTCTAAAGAGCAAGCAAAGCCTCCCGAACAACGAGTAGCTCTTCTGCACAGCCCGCTGGGTCTGGGCTGATCTCGAAGCGATCACCCGCCGGCCATGTTGCCTCAACGATGAAGTTGCGGCCGCCCAACTCAA
Organism: Proluteimonas luteida; assembly: GCF_021191695.1. Taxonomy (GTDB): domain Bacteria; phylum Pseudomonadota; class Gammaproteobacteria; order Xanthomonadales; family Xanthomonadaceae; genus Luteimonas; species Luteimonas luteida. The sequence goes on along the minus strand of NZ_JAIWPT010000001.1, from coordinate 130,222 downwards.
AGCGGCAAAAAGGCTTGTCTCGCAGCCAAGAGAGCAATCCCGGGGCTTGAGCTACCCGCACGCCAGGAATAGCGGCGATGGTGCGACAAAGACGTCCCCTGCCGATCCGCGAAGGAACCTCTATTGACCAAATCCGACCTGGCTTTGGGCAGTTGTCATAGACCTTCATTGCAGGGCCTAACGCCTGAATTAAGCCGTGCCGTGTAGTGGAGCCAAGCGCATGGCAAGCTGTACCTGCCATGTGCTTGGCGGAACGAAACGGTGTCGGCTTGAATGAGTAAAAATGAGACTTCCCACTTCAGCGGCAAGCCGCTCGGCATCGAGTGCCATGATTGTGTTTCGACGAACAATCAGACGAAGGGGAAGTCTCCAATGGGCACTATAACCATGGGCGTGGACCTGGCAAAGCAGGTGTTCTCGGTGACCGAGCTCGACGGTGGCGGCCGGGTCCGCCAGCGCCGGGACCTGAAGCGGGATGCCTTCGTGGCCTGGCTGGTCCAGCTGCCGCCTGGCACGGTGGTGGCGATGGAAGCGTGCAGCGGCGCCCACCACTGGGCGCGTCGCTGCCTCGGACACGGCCTAATGCCCCGGCTGATGGCGGCGCAGTTCGTCAAGCCATTCCGCAAGTCGCAGGGCAACAAGAACGACCGCAACGATGCCGAGGCGATCGCCACCGCAGCGCGCCAGGGCAACATGCGCTTCGTGGCGGTGAAGACGGTCGACCGGCAGGCGCGGCTGGCTTGGCACCGGGTCCGCGAGGGCTACAAGGCTGAAGGCCTGGCGATCAGCAACCGGCTGCGCGGCCTGCTCGCCGAGTTCGGTGTGGTGGTGGCGCGCAGTGATCTGGCGTTGCGGCGTGCGCTCGGCGATGACGCGGTGCGCACGCAGTTGCCGGCAATGCTGCACGGGCTGCTGGACGATCTCCAGCAACACTGGCAGCAGGTCCGCGAGCGCATCGCCGTCTGCGACGCCGGCATCGCCGCGGACGCCAAGGCCGACGTTCGCAGCCAGCGCGCCCAGCAGTTGATCGGTGTCGGTCCGCTGACCGCCGATGCGGTGGTCGCCACGATCGGCGACGGGCGTGAGTTCACGCATGGCCGGCAGCTGTCGGCATGGCTGGGGCTGACGCCCGCGCAACACTCCAGTGGCGGCAAGCAACGGCTGGGCCAGATCAGCTGCCGTGGCGACAGCTACCTGCGCACGCTGCTGATCCAGGGCGCGAGAAGCAGCCTGCAGCGGGCGAACGCGGCTGCACTGGAGAAGGCCACCGCCGAGCAGATCTGGATCCGCGGGCTGACGCAACGCATGCCCTTCGGCAAGGTGCTGGTGGCGATCGCCAACAAACACGCGCGGCAGCTGTGGGCGATGCTGGCGCGCGACGAGGATTACGACGCCGAAGCCTGGCTCAGGCACCCGATGGTGCAGCGGCCGGCAAGCAGGAAAAAGCAGGCCATGGCCGTCTGAGCAGGCGACGCGGCCCATGATGTTCAACGCCAGAGCGAACAGGTAGCAAGCGGTCAGACCGCCCCGGAGAGAGCCTGACTAACAAGGTGGCGCCACCACATGACACGGCTGATCCCGGTGCATGGGCGAATCCGATGAATGAGAGAGGCCTTCGGGTGCGGTTTTTACCCTGGTCCGGATCGGCAAGACCGATCCAACAAGACCGATTACGGAAATGCAGTCTGGCAACGCTTTGATCACCCATCACTCTGGCGAGTGGTACCGCAACACACGCGATCACAGGGAACAGCAAATGCCTCAAAGCTCAGGCAAGGCACTCATGCACTCGGGGTTGACGGGAAGCTCCTTACGGAATTGTTAGACGGCACTTGCGCCAGTAAAGCAAAAATTTGTTGATTGCTCATGCCGTGGCCGAGCTTTCCATCCATGTAGCGCCAAGTAACATCATGGTGCTCCTTGTCGTGCGAGGCAATGCAATCACGAGCCAAGATTACCTCGTAATCACGCTGGTATGCGTCAACAACAGTGGTGCGCACACATGCATGAGTGTTAATGCCAGCGACAATGAGACTGCTGCAACCAGCCGAAGCTAAGAAGTCATCAAGATTGGTGCCGAAGAATGCGCTGTAGCGCCGCTTTACGATAGTGTGGTCCGAGGTGCTGACATCGAGCTCAGGAAGCATCGCCGCTCCAGGTGTGCCGGCAATCACGACAGCAATGTTCTCTCTTTTCACTTCGAGCGTGGCGTCACTGAGATCAGGTGAGAACTCTTGCCTTACCCACACGATGGGCGCTTCAGATTTGCGAGCAGCAGCAATCAAGGCATTGGTGTCTGATACAAGCCCCGCTCTTTGCCGTGAAAGCCGCTCATGCGCAAAGAAGTCGACCTGCATATCAATGATTAGCACGACAGCTCCCACGAAAGTCTCCATGCCGTCTAACGGGTGTTATCTGGCGTTCCTGAAGGATAACAGCCCTGCAGCAGCTCTTTACTCACCAGACGCTGATCGTGAAAAACGCCCTCTAACGCCTGGATTCCTCCGGGACGCACCTCGCTCGTTCCGGCACGTTGCATCTCCCGGACACGGTCCGCCCAATTAGGGAGAGCACCGATGGCGAGCCTTCCGGCGAACGCGCAACTCGCAAGCCCCTTGGGGGCCACGCCGGCGTCCGGCTCGCTTCGGCGATTCTTTCGCGCCGGACATCGCTCAGCCCGCGGTCGACCGGTTGGGCATTCCCCGCCGATTGGACGTGCATGGCACTGCTGGCTGGCGTGGGCGGTGTTGGGCGCGGCGACGTTACCGGCGCACGCGCAAGGCGTGGCAACCTGCACTGGCCGGTTCCCGAACCCGATCACCGACATCTGCTGGAGCTGCCTCCTGCCGATCACCATCGGCGGGGCGACCGTCGCCGACCTGGGCGGCCAGTTGGACACGCCCAACCCGACGTCGCCGCTGTGCAGCTGCGGCGTCAACCCGGCGATCGGCCTGTCGATCGGCTTCTGGGAGCCGGTGCGGCACGTGGACGTGGTGCGCAAGCCGTTCTGCCTGACCTCGCTGGGCGGCATCGACCTCGACCCCGGCATCCCCGCGCCGGAAGCGGCACGCTTCACCCGCCCCGAGGCCGACGGCGACGCCGGCGCGTTCTACCAAGTGCACTGGTATGCGAACCCTGTCCTCTACTGGCTGGAGGTGGTGGCCGACTTTCCTTGCCTTGAGCCAGGCACCTTCGATCTTGTCTACCTGTCCGAAGTCGATCCGCTGTGGGCCGACGACGAGTTGTCGCTGATCCTGCATCCGGACGCGCTGCTGTTCGCCAACCCCGTCGCCATCGCTGCATGCGCTGCTGATTGCGTCGCGGCGTCGACCGGATTCGGGCTGCGTGACTTGTTCTGGTGCGCCGGCTGCCAGGGTGGCGTGTACCCGCTCAACGGGCACGTGCCGTATCACGTCGGCGGCGTTCGCACCGCGACGCTGATGGCCCAGCGCATGGCAGCCAAGATGCACCGCGAACTGCTGGCGTGGGGCTGGCACGGGTCGGACGGCCTGTGCGGGCCGTACTACCTGCCGGTGATGGACAAGACAGCCTACAAGATACAGCTGACCTACCCGATCCCGGCCACCGAGAAGTTGGACGGCCGATGCTGCCATCCCTTCGGCCGCACCACCATCGATTGGGGCGCGGGCAAGGAGTATCCCGTGCAGGGCGAGGACTTCTCGTTCCTGCTGTTCCGCAAGAGGAACTGTTGTGTCGGCTACTGAGCGCCATCGTCGGGCGTGCGCGGCAGTGCATGCATGCAGCCGGCATGACGAAGCCCCGTTGCCGGGGCTCCGGACGTCGGCGCTTTGGTGGGGATTCTGGCCCCCATCCCCCTTCCTTGGCAGCAGGGTGAAATGGCCTGGACGACGGGTCGAGCATGCCACCGGGAGCGCACGGTTTCCACCCCTCGGACGTGCGCCAGCGACCCGTCCCCTCACGACAACCATTCAGCCAAGCTGTGGAAGCCCTACCGGCTGGCACCGGCGGATCGGCTACGCCGTGCTGACCCTACTGGCGTGGGCGCTTCTCGGACCCGCTGCAGCCCAGCAGCCGTCCGTGACAGAAGCCGACATGGCGCGCGTGCGGCGCGAGCAGCCCACGATCTCCGACGAAGACGTCGCACGCGCGCAGGCGAGGTATGGGCAACTGCCGATCGCAGCGACGACGCCGGCGGCGCGTCCACCGAATCTGGACGCCCTACCCGCGCCCCTGTACGACACGCCGCCGGATCTCGGCGCGGTGGCCGAAGGCTACCGGGTGGAATCGCTCGCGCCGGCCGGCCTCGACGAAGGCCCGGTGCTGTACCTGTTCGTCAGCCTGTCGATGCCCGAACCCGCGCTGCGCCGGGCGATCGCCCAAGCCGCGCAGGCGCGTGCCGTTGTACTGATCCGCGGGCTGTCCGACGGGTCGCTGCGCCAGACCGCCGCCCGGCTGCAGGCGCTGATCGGGCAGCAGCCGGTGTCGATCCAGATCGATCCACGCCCCTTCGAGCAGTTCGACGTGCAACGCGTGCCCGCCGTAGTGCTGGCGCGCTCCCGTGCGGCCGAAGACTGCAACGCCAGCGCCTGCCCGGCCGGCACGGCGTTCGTGCGCGCCACCGGCGATGTCAGCCTGGACTATGCGCTGGCCCACGTGCAGCGCGCGGCGCCGGCGTGGGCGCCGGCGGCCGCCGTCTACCTGCAGCGCCTTGGCCGCCGGGAGTAGCGCGTGCGACGCCCGCTCGCCCTGCTCCTCGCGTTCTGCATGCTCGCCAACCACACCGCGGCGCTGGCCGGCGCGCAGAGCGACGAGGCGCGGCAGGCCGCGGAAGCCGCGAACGCGTTGGCTCGAGGCGCCATCAACGCGACCACCGCGCAGGAACACGTTCCGGGTTACACGACGACGCCGGCCGAGGCGGCCTACTACGGCCAGCCGCATCTCGACCAGGCCGCCAGCGCCATCCTCGCCGCCTGCGCAGCGACGCCGGATGACCCGAGCTGCCAGGCGCTGCGCGGCGCGGTGACCTCGGCGAACACGCCGCGCGAGCCGATCCTGGCGACCGATCCCCTGGTCGCGTCCGCGCAGGCCATCGCTCGCAACCCGTCGCTGACGCTCGGCAGCCTCGCGTCTTACTACGCCGGCTGCAGCCCCGTGGACCAGTCCGTGCCCGGCGGCACAACCGAGCGGGTGTGCCGACGCTACACCGGCATCGGCAACTACACCGTCCGCCGCGAGCTGACGGTGGCGGTCCAGCCTGGCACCGACTGCACCGATGGCCGGGTGCTGGCGCACGGTGAGGCCCGCCGCAACGCCAGTGACGCGATGATCGCCGAGGCGCGCTGCGCACCCGACCTGCCCGACCACGTGCGCTTCGCCTTCCACGCCGTCGGCGCGCGCGGGGCCTGCCTCGGCTGGCAGACGGTCGATCTGCCGACCGCGCCCGCGGGCGCGGCGCGCGTGGTGGCACACCTCTCCCCGCACTGGTCCGGCAGCTGCTGGACGCCGTTCGTGGTCGTGGTGGCGCCGCAATCGGGCTGCGCCGACGGGCTGTGCCGCTACACGTTCCGGTTCGGCAGGCCGATCGCCTGTCCGCCACCCGGCGGTGGTGGCGGCGATGATCCGTCGCCGCCGATCGTGATCCAGCAGCAACAGCGGCAGTGCAACCCCGCGCAACTCGCCGGCGAGAGCTGGGAGATCGTGCTGCAGTTCGCGCAGCCGGTCGACCAGGCGGAAACGGACACGTGGACGGATCAGGGCACCCTGCTCGAGGACGGCGGGCGCTGCACGGTCGTCACCGCCGAGCGCTGCGTGGATGGCCCGGCCACCCGGACGATCGACGGACGCGAGGTGACCCGGGCATGCTGGGCCTACGAGCGGACGCTGAACTGCGACGGCGGCGCGCCGATCAACGAATGCAGCGGGCTGACGGCACAGGGTTGCACGCCGGTGGCGACCGCCTGCCAGCAGACCGATGTCGCGACCGGCGCGTGCGAAATCCACGTCGACACCTACCGCTGCCCGACCGAACCGCAGACGGTCACCACGACCGGGAACTGTCCGAACGACCTGTTCTGCCTGGGCGATACCTGTTTCAGCACCGCCTACGCGCACGACACCGACTTCGCGCAGGCGATGTCGGTGATGGAGGCGGCACGCGAGGCCGGTGTCTACCTCGACCCGGATACGCTGGAAATCTTCAGCGGCGAGGCGAACCGGTGCCGCGACCGGCTGTTTCGTAACTGCTGCAGCGCGGATGCGTCCGGCGCGGGGATGACCAACCAGTCGATCTTCGGCACCGGCTCCAAGGTCGTCTACGACATCCTCATGAACGCGGACAACCGCCGCTTCATCTACCAGGGCATGTCCGCCCTGCTCACCGGCAGCGGCTTCGCCGGCACCTTCACCAGCTACGGCGTGACGGTGGCGGTGAACGGCGCGGCGTTGCCCGCAGGCACGGTCACCGTGTTCTCCGGGCAAAGCATCGTCATCGCCTTCAACCCTTGGGCGCTGGCGATCGCTGTGGTGATCTACGTGGTGATGTCGATGATGTCCTGCGACGAGGACGAGGGCCTGTTGGCGATGAAGGAAGGGGCGCGCCTGTGCCACAGCACGGGCAACTACTGCTCCTCCTGCATCCGGGTGCTCGGCAGCTGCGTGTCGTGCATCGAACGCACGACGGGCAAGTGCTGCTTCAATTCCGTCCTCGCGCGGATCATCAACGAGCAGGGCCGGCTGCAATTCGGCAAGGGCTGGGGCGATGCGCGCAATCCCGACTGCTCCGGCTTCACCGTCGCGCAGCTTCAGGCGATGGACTTCTCACGCATGGACCTGACCGAGTTCTACGCGTCGATCGTGCCGACGCTGCCTGACGTCGAGGCCCTGCGGGATGCCAACGCCGGGCAGGTGATGGACTGCTACTACGGCCAGGGGAGGTGCGATTGAACGCCGTGGCGCTCGCATCGGCGCCATGGCTGCTGGCGCTGGCCGGGATCGACGCTTCCGAACGCGCGCCAGTGCCGGACGCGCGCCCGCTCTTGGTGGCGGCGCTGCGCGCGCCGGACGGACGCGCAACTGGCGTGCTCAGCGGCGCGCTGGCAGACGGCATCAGCCAGCGCTTCCAGGCCAGCGGCCCAATCCTGATCGACGTCACCACCGTCCACCGCTACGTGCAGCCCGGGTGCGCGCGGTTGAACGTGGCCTTCTGGCAGGACGGGGTGCTACTCCCCGGCGCCGGCGCGCCGCAGCGGCAGACCATCGACTTCGGCATCAACTACTGCCTGGACGGGTCGCCGCCGCGATCGCTGGAGATCGAGCGATGATGCGCTACCTCGCCCTGATGCTGCTCCTGCCCTTGTCGGTGGACTGGCCGAGCGCCGCGGCGCAGACGCCCGACGACCGGGCGCTGTACTGGGCCGACAGCTGGCGCGGCTGGCACTTCTACGAGGTGCCGCCGCCCGAGCCGGAGCCCGCCGCGCCGGCGCCGCAAGCACCGGCGCAACCGGATGCCCTGCACGAGTTCGAACGCCTGCAGAAGGCCGTCGAAGACACGCGCCACATCGCGATCATGCAACCGACCGAGGAGAACGTGCGCCGCTACATGGCGCTGGAGGCGCAGGTGGTCGCGCGGGCTTCGTACTTCGCGGATGTCGCGCAGCGCGTGGCCTGGACGCATCCGGAACTGGATCCGACCTTGCAAGGTCGCCCAGTCAATGCCAGGGCGCTGGAGGTCTACGAACGGCAACAGGCGGAAATGCGGTCGCGCACGGTCGCGCGGCTCGGCCAGGACCACGTGCTGATGTTCTTCTACCGGAGCGACTGCCCGTTCTGCCACGCCTTCGCGCCGACGCTGGAGGCGTTCCAGGCGCGCCACGGGCTGCAGGTGCTGGCGATCAGTGTGGACGGCGGGCCGATCCCAGGATTCCCGCAGGCGCGCGTGGACAACGGCATCGCCAACACCCTGCGCGTCGACCAGGTGCCGGCGGTGTTCCTGGCGCAACCGTTCACCGGCCGCATCACCCCGATCGGCTTCGGCGTGCTCTCCGAATCGGAACTGCTCGAGCGCATCGCCACCCTGACCGCCCCCGACAGCGAGCTGATGCTGCCGGGCCTGCACCAGTTCACCCAGTTGCAATGATCCGGGAGCGCGCCATGTCCCTGTCCGCCGTCCGTCGCCTCACCGCACTCGCCCTGGGCACCGCCCTGTGCGTCGTCACGCTTGCACTGCCTCTGCGTGCCGGCGATCTCAACGCCGAGGTCAACGCGATGTTCGAGGAGTTGGGCGCGATCGGGAACTACACCGCGCCCGGCGCGTTCCGTGGTCAGGCGTACAACACCTACACCGGCGGCAGCCTGATCATGCGGTCGCCCAACAAGGTCTACCAGCTCGCCGCGATCCAGTTCCCCAGCGCGCGGGCCGGCTGCGGCGGCATCGACGTGTTCGGGGGCAGCTTCAGCCACATCTCGGCCGAGGAGTTCAAGAACATGCTGCGGAACATTACCGCGGCGCTGCCGGGCATCGCGTTCCAGCTGGCCTTGGAGGCGGTGTCGCCCCTGCTCGGCGGCCTGACCAAATGGGCCAAGGGACTGGAGACCTGGATCAACAACGCGCGCATCAATTCCTGCGAGACGGCGAAGGCCATCGTCTCCAGCGCGGCCGATGCGGTGGGCTACAGCTCCCAGGAAACCTGCGCCGACCTGGCGATGCAGATGGGACTGGAAAGCGACCGCGACGCCGCGCGCCGCCGCTGCGGCAGCGACCGCGCCAGCATCCTGGCCAGCGCCCGCGGCTCGACCGACCCCGACGTGCGCAACAAGGCGCCCTTCGTCGGCAACCTGACCTGGAAGGCGCTGCAGCACGCCAGTGCCTCACTCGACGATCAGGAGCGCGAGCTGATCATGAGCCTGGTCGGCACGATCATCTATTACCCGGAGGAGGCCAACCGCGACCCGACGCCGGTTCCGCCGACGCTGACGTCGATCAGCCAGTTGCTCTACGGCCAAGCCGCCGCCGGCGACAACGTCATCCAGCACCTGCTCCGATGCAACAACTACACCGAGTGCGACCAGGTGACGATCGACACCGGCTACGAGCACGTGCCCTTCACCCAGCGCGTCGAGGCGCTGATGCGCTCGATCGCCGACAAGATCGCCTCGCGTACGCCGATTCCGAACCCGTCGCCCGAGGTGGGGTTCGTCAACATGACCAGCGAGCCGGTCTACAAGATGCTCTCCATCGGCTCCACCATCCCCGGCTCCGGTCTCACCGACAGCCTGATCGGCCAGTACCGCGACGTCATCGCCGCCGACTATGCCTACGTGTTCCTGGAGCGCAACCTGCGCGTCGGCATGGCCGCGCTGGACAAGGACTACCAACTCGATCAAGTGCAACGCGAGCGCGCCCAGGAAGTGCGCCAGCGTGCACAGGCGATGCTGTGGCAGATCTCGCAGGAGAAGAACCTGCTCTACCAGAAGGTCGGCTCGTTCCGCGCCGTATCCAACCACCTGGAACAGTTGGAGCGGCAGCTGCGCTCGAACCTGCCGCAGCAGGTGATGGACATGCTGGGCCAGCAGGCCGCCCACATGAACTGACCACAATTCGGCGTCACGCGCAAAACGTGGACCTCATTAGGCCTGTCGAAATCAGCCGGCGCCGCGTTTGCGCGGACATCCGGCGCGTCATGTTCAGCAGGAAGTCGCCGCGAATGCGGTCCTGTTCCGGCCGCCGGCCTTGGCATCGTAGAGCGCCTTGTCGGCGGTCGCCAACAGCTGGTCCAACGTGATCTGCCGGTCCGGCGCCATGGTGACACCGATGCTGATGGTCACGGCAACCGTGCGGCCATCGCCGATCGGGACCGGGCGTTCTTCCATGACGCGAATCCGTTGCGCGACTCCCCAGGCTGCGCCGAAGTGAAGGAGGGCATTTCCCCGACGTTTGTCCTGCGGAATACAGTTCAATTCATGTCGTGCAACTGCGGGCTCTGCGGGGCGACTCCGTTCTCGGTCAAGAAGTCGGACATCCGGCGCCAAAGATCGCGAATGTTGGCAGGCGATGACGGGCCGTGACCCTCGCCCCAATAGCGCACATAACGCACATCCTTGCCGGCGCGCGACAGGGCACCAAACATCTCGTCGAACTGGTACATGGAGAAGCTGTCCATGTCCGAGTGAACCAGCATCACAGGCGCGTCGATCCGCGGCGCCAGGAACATCGGGCTGTTGCGGATGTAGGTCCCCGGGTCCTCGAACGGCGTGCGGCCGATACCGAAGTCGCTGCCGGCCACATTGTCGTAGCGCATGAAATCGCCGAAGTATTCGCCATAAATATACGAGTAGATGCCATTTGGTCCGAAGTAGTGGCTGAACAGATCGGCCCAGCTATTCATAGCAATCACAGCCCTGAATTTCTCCGAGTACGCCCCGGCGTAGAGCGCGGAGATGCCACCTTGGCTGTACCCGATGATTGCCACCCGGTTTGGATCGACGAATCTTTCTTTTACCAATGCATCGACACCCGCATCCACTGCTGCAGGCATGCCAGCGATCGGGCCATCCTTCGTACGAGTCAGAGCACGCGGGGTCGTCAGCCGCGCATAGGCGTAACCCTTTCCCGACCAGAGATATGGCGACCAGTTGACTGTGTATACGCTGATCTGTTGCTCGCCGCTCTGGCAAGTCGGTGCAGCGTTCGGATACACCTCGACGACAAGCGGCAGCAGCGTGCCAAATTTATAACCAGGCGGCAGCAGAACACAGCTTTCGATCATCTGCGGATCGCCGCCGTTCGGGTCCTTCACTTGATAGGACACTGTCTTCCAGGTTCCCAAGTCGATATTGGCGAAATGGGGATTGATACGTGCAATCTCCCGTGGCGCGCCGTTCATGCCAGAGCTCCCCAGCAGCAGCCGGGAAACAGGCCCCTCCTCGGCGCGGAAGAGTACCTTGCCCGCCGCGAGCGATCCTGCCAACGGCGTCGCATCGGCAGACGGTGCATCGGCCACGACGCTTTGGTCCTCGTGGCCATCGCGCAGGTCGACCATGACGATCTTCGCCGTGCCGTCGCCGGTGACGCTCAGTATGGCTTCGTCGCCGAACTCCGGACGGATGACACTGCTGCGCGTGGCGAACGTTCCGGACTGCAGCAGCGTGAAGCGCCCGGACACCACCGGCGTCAACCGACGGCGCTGGCCATCGGCATGAAGCCGATACACGCCATCGTCGGCAGCAACGGTCAGGTGACCATTTCCTGCATGGACTGCAATGCCGGACACGCCCGGAAGATCCGCCGTCAGGTTCCGGGACGTGTCATCCGGCGACAGCAGGTACCAGTCCGGTTTGGTAAGGCCGACCTGCCGCACATCCTTGTACGTGAAGCGTGGCGCCTGGTCTTCCTGCGCAGGAATGCGACGCGCGAAGACGGCCAAACCGTCGCCGAGAAAGCTCACTCGCTCCGGCCGCTGCAACCAACCGCGTTCGCGCTCCGAGGTCAAATCGAGGCCGACATGGTCGTAACGCACGGTGCTTCCGGACTGCGCGTCGATCACGTAGAAGCGTCCGTCGTGAGGCGTCTGGTTCGGCGTCCAACCGAAGGCCGCCAGATGCCTACCATCGGGTGCCCAGGCAATGGTGTAGGGGAAGAACTCGAGCTCAGGCGCAAGCATTCTCGCGTTGCCGGTCTCTAGATTGAAGAGCGCAAGGCGGTAACGGCGCGGATCGTCCTCGACGAGTGCGTTTGGATCGGTCGGGCGCGGCTTGGAAATGGCAAGTGCCGCAAGGTAGCGCCGATCCGGCGATATGCGCAGATCGGCATACAATCCCTCTGCGACGACCTCACTCTGCCCAGTACGAGCATTGGCGCGCACGAGGCTACCCAACTCCAGGTCGCCAGACGCATCCTGCGCGACCGTACGGACTTCACTGGCGGTGACGACGTCGCCGCGCCAGGCGTCCTCCCACGCCTTGGCCAATGTCCTGCCTGTATGGACGCGCACGCTGGTCAGCTCTGGCAACGTGCCTTCCGGCAGGGCGGCGAACATCAGTTCGTCATCGGAAATCCAGACCGGATTGTGCGCGCCATCCCGGCTGTATGCCGGCGTGCCCTCGAACATTACCGCCTTATCGGTGGACATGTCGTACGCGGCAAGCGACAAGCCACCCAACCGGTACTGCATCACTGCCAGAAAGCTCCCGGATTGGGAAAAGCCCTGCAGATAGCTGTGCGGGACTGGATCGAGGCCGGGCAACGGTTCTGGCGCACCTTCAGCTTTCAGGTTGTATCGCCAAAGTTGGTGGCCGGTGTGTTGCGCTGCGTAAGTGCGGAAGGTGAAGTCGTCTGATTGATCATAGGGGCGCAGCCGTTCGAAGATCAGCCAGCGCCCGTTAGGATCGCTTACGGCCGCTGCTAGCCCTTCCACTTGCATCATGTCGTCGACCGTCATCAGTCGATGCCCCGCCGCAGAGACCGGCATGGAAATGAATATATCGAGGATGCCAAAGAAAATGACAGGCAACATCCGAGTAGGGATCATGGCTTTAGAGGCTCATCTGATACAAGTTAAGAATGGCCGGGTACGATGCTTCATTTCCCGCCTAGAAGGATGACCGCGGAGATTCACCAATTCTTGCTAATGGATACTGTCACGTAGCGGCCAATGGCCGAGTAGTTGGTGGAATCGTAAGGCGCAAACCTCGGATTAGGCTGAGTTAACCCTGGCGGCGCTCGGTTAAACAAATTGTCTACAGACAGCGCCAGAGCAACACCGGACAAAGGCGAATCACCGGGAGAAGTCTCGTATCGTAGCGTGGTATCAAACGTCGTGAATGACGCAGTTTTCTCGGGCGTTGCCGTGATCGTACTGGTTACCCCAGAGGTATAGTTGGCGAAGCCCGACAGGCTAAGGCCGCCACGACTCCAGACAACCCCGAGACGGCCATTGAGCTCTGCAGGGAAGAACACCGTTCCTGAGAGGTCAAATGCATCCTGACCCGGCAAGTTCTGCTGGGATAGGTCGATCCAGCTGACTCCACCACGGAAAAGCAGTTGTCCCGAGGCCAGATCGAAACGATAGCTGCCGGTCAGGTCTAGACCTCTCGCATGTTGGCCCGCAACATTGGTGTACTCGGCCGAAATGATGGCAACGACACGATTAGGATCGTAGGCGGTGCCAGCCAAGTTGTAGAAGGCATCGTTGTAAGAGGCAATCAGCGCTTGCTGTTGCGCGATGGTGGGATCGTATTGGACGAAAGGTGCGTAGTCAGGGAATCTCAAGCTGTTCGTGAGAACCGGAATGGGGTACGCAACCCGCTGCGTGTAATCGATTGAAAAGTAAGTCAACTCGGCGTCGAGACCGGGCAAGGCCTCGGGATGGAAAGCGACCGAAGCAGTCCAGGTCCGCGCGCGCTCCGGATCGAGATCGGGATTGGCACCAAACGACATCAACACCGTGTCGCCGGCAACACACGAAGCACAACCCACCTGTTGCGCTCCCCACAGGTAGGTGTACTGACCGAAGAATCTCTGCATCAGGGTAGGCGTCTTGAACGACCTTCCCCATGTCGCCTTGAGTGTAAAGTCCGAACTCGGATCATAGATCACGCCGAGCTTCGGTGTGGTGACGCGACCGAAGCTATCGTAGTCCTCGGTACGCACCGCGGCGCTGAACTCGAGCCTTTGTATGCCGGGACGTGCGTTGTCCGATCCAACCACCGGGAACGACAATTCGCCATAGGCAAAGCGACTCCTCTGCTCGCCTTCAAAACTCGTTCTTTGGATGAAAGAAATGTCCGCGTACTCGTCGCGGCGCCCTCCAAAGCCTGCCGCCAGCCTCACATCGCGTTGCCCCCACGATATCAAAGGCCCTTCGACACCGATCTCCCATGCCTGTGTCTCATTGCAGTAGCAGCCATCAGTTGAGGGTGTTGCGACACCATTGCTGACTCTGGTGTTGTAGAAGACATTGTCTCCGCTGCCGCGCGAGGTACCCAGAAGAATCGACCATTCGTACGGCAACGTTACTTCCAAGCTGGGTGCGACCAGTGTGACCGTCGACTCTGACTCTCTTAAGAAATGATATGTCGGGTACGACTGTGCATCGGAGGCCTCCCGCACAGTTCTCAGTGCATCCAATCTCAGTTCTGCGCGCTCGCCAAAACGTTGATGGGCGCTGACAAGGCTGCTTCGCAATTTCCTGCCGTTGTAGAGGGTTGATGGATCATCCATCGATTGTGCGTAGTCGCGCTGGTTGGAATAAATGGGATCGTGGCTTGACTTCAAGAGCGTTGCTATCAAGCCCCCCGACTCCCAACTTGCTCCTGCAGTGGCAGTGTAGTCGTGCTTCCTCAAGCCACCATCCGAAGAGTCGCCATACAGCGCACCCAAGGACACGCCGTCGAAGTCTCGCTTGAGGATGACATTGGCAACGCCTCCCACCGCGTCGGATCCGTAGATTGCCGAAGCACCATCGGGAACGATTTCCACTCGTTCAACCGCTTCGATGGGAATGGCACTGATGTCCACCGCTTGGTAAATACCGTCGTAGCTCAGGCGTCGGCCGTTGAGAAGGGTCAGAGTTGCGTCCGGACCAAGCCCGCGCAGATTTAGCGCCGATCCACCGGTTTGGTTGTTGTTTGCCGGGTTATTGCCGACAGCGGAACCCACTACGACACCCGGATTCTGCCCCCCGCGAAAGTTCTGCGGGATACTTCGGATCACCTCGCCCAGGTCGGTGAAACCTTCCTGCTGAAACTGCTGCTCGTCCAAGACGATCGTCGGAGATGGGGTAGTACCGCCGCGGATGCGGGTACCCGTAACGGTCAGCCTTTCCAGTTCCTGAACCTCTTCGGGCGCCGCGTTCTGTCGCCTGCTCACGGCAGGCGTCGCAGGCGTCTGCGCAGCCGCAGGCGTCGCCGCAGGCTTGAGCACGAACGTGGTCTCGTTGGTCTGCTCGGTTTCCACGCCGCTGCCTTCGAGCAGCCGCTGCAGTGCTGCGCCTGGCGTCAGCACGCCGGTGACTGCCCGTGCCCGCTTGCCGGCGACGAGATCGTTGCGGTAGAGCAGTTGGATGCCGCTCTGCGTGCTGAACCGTTCCAGCGCGCCGGCCAGGTCGCCGGATGGGATGTCGAAGCGGACCGTCGCCTCGGCAGCGCTGGCTTGCGCCGATGCCGCGTACACCGGCAGGCAGACCCCGATGGCCACCGCCAGTGCCGTGTAGCAAAGGTATGCGCGGGCGGCGCGCGTCCCCGTACCGTTCCCCTGCCGTGTCGTCTTGCGCATGATCGCTTTTCCCCAGGTCGCCGCGGCGCGGGATTGCGCCGTCATGCTCTCTGCGGGAGACGACGTGGACACCGGTTGCCCTACCTCGGATTTCGAGTGCGCGGCGGCTACTGCAGCGGCAGCAGCACGATGTCCTCGCCGCTGTCGTCCACGCGCACCGGCAGGATCATGGCGGCCGCCGCGGCGATGGCCTCGCTCTTGCCGGTGCGAAACGTGCCGTTCATTTCCACGCCGGCCAGTTCCGGGCTGCCCAGGCGCAGCTTGCGCGGCGAGTAGCGGTTGGCCTCGGCGATCACCTGTTCCAGCGGCGTGGCGCGGAAGCGCAGCCAGCCGTCGAGCCAGCCGCTGACGGCGTCGGGGTCGATGCGGGCCACGACGAGGCCGTCGGCCGCAGATAGGCGTGCCTGCTCGTCGGGCCGCAGCAGGTGACGCTGCTGGCCGAAGGCGACTTCCACGCTGCCTTCGAGCAGGGTGACCAGCGTGGCGTCCGCCTCCCGGCGCACCTGGAAGCGGGTGCCAAGCGCGGTCACGCTGCCCTCGCCCACCTTCACCACGAAGGGGCGGGCGGCGTCGTGCGCGACATTGAACTGGGCCTCGCCGCGCAGCAGCTCGATCTCGCGCCGGCTGCGGGTGTAGGCGGCCTGCACCGCTGTATCGGTGTTGAGGACGAGTTGCGAGCCATCCTGCAGGCGTTCGGTGCGCTGTTCGCCCAGCATGGTGGCATAGGGCACCGGCGGTTCCGCGCCGAAATCGCGCAGGTACACGACGTAGCCGCCGAGCAGCAACACGAGCGTGGCGGCCATCGCCAGCAGCGGCGCGCCCAGCCGGCTGCGCGGCCGCTCGCGGCGCAGTTCGGCGAGGCGGGCCTGCTTGAGCGCCTGCAGTTCGTCATCGTCCCGCAGTTCGCCCAGCTGTTCCCACAGCACCTGGGTCTCGCCGTAGGCCTGCGCGTGGCGCGGATCGGCCCGCAGCCAGTCCCGCAGGCCGTCGCTCGGTTCACGGCGCGCGCCGGAGGTGCGCCGGGCGAAATACTCGGCGGCCTGTTCGGCGATGCGGTCGGGGGTCTTGTCCATGCTCATGGGTAGATGACGCTCAAGCGTCGCGATCTCCTACCGCGGATTGACAGGCGCGCAGCGCACGGGCGATGTGTTTTTCGACCATCTTCACGGAAACCTGCATCTTGTCGGCGATCTGACGATGCGAGAGCCCGTCGAAGCGGCTGAGCATGAAGGCGAGCTGGCACTTGGGCGGCAGCCGCGCGATGGCGCGCCGGAGCCGGCCCAACGCATCCTGATCGGCGACGCGGTCGGCCTGCGGACGCTCGGGTGCCTGCAGCGGGCCGATCGCATCGAGGGCCACGTGGTCGTTGACGCAGCGGCGGTCGCTGCGGCGATAGTGGTCGGTGAGGACGTTGTTGGCGATACGGAACAGCATCATCCGCATGTCGGCGATGCTGGGATCGTCGCGGTACTGCAGCACGCGCGCACAGGCCTCCTGGGCGAGATCCTCCGCGTCGGCCGGATTCTGCAGGCGGCTGGAGAGGTAGGCCAGCAGTTCCGGGCGGCACTGCCGCAGCACCGCCTCAAAGGCGGCGGCATCGCCCTGCTCACCGTCGTCGCGCGCTTCGGCGACGGGATCGAACAGCGAGCGGATCTCGGCGCTCATGCGTGTTCCGGAACCAGCTGGCGAAGGGCGCCCGTGATCGGGCGGGCGGATAACGGGACCCAGCCCGTCGCCATTGAAGCATTGCGCGGCTTCCGAGCGGGTGCAAGTGTGGGAGCGGCGCGCGGTGGCATGCGTTCTCCAAGGGGTTCCTGCGCTACAGGGCGTGCGGACGGACGGGGGACGCCTTCACGGCATCCGGTTCGGGAGACGCCGCTCGAGGCGAATGCCCTACCTTCAGTTGGACGCCTTCTCGACCTGCAGGGGTGCCCGCGTGCCGTCCACGTCGGCGCGGTACCAGCGGCCATCCTCGCGCAGCACGGCGCCCAGCAGCGCCTCGCCGGTCTCCTCGTCGCGACGCGGGTAGACCTGCACGGCGATCACCTTGCCGCCATACAGCGGCGTCACTTCCGGCACGATGGTGTGGCCGACGAGGATGGTATCCACGCCGAAGTGGCGCAGCGCGGCGGCCAAATCCGCATCGGTCACCCCGGGCGACGCGTCGCCGCGCGGGAAATAACCGCGATACCACAGCTGCCCATCCGCGCCCATCACGAAGCCGTGCAGGTCCGACTCGACCGGATCGGCGTCGCCGGCCAGCACATCGCGCACCGCGCGGTTGAGCTGCGCTGGCGCCAGTCCGCGGCGCACGACCTCGGGCGAGACGCCGCCGTGCAGCAGCAACAGGCCGTCTAGTTTGAGCACGGCCGCGCGCGTGCGCAGCCACAGGCCGAGCGGGGTGTCCGCACTGAACAGATCCGCGTACGCGCCGACGCCCAGCGCCTCCGCCGTGCGCAGGTACTTCGGATTGAGGTAGCGCTCGTCGCCGCGCAGCACCAGCGCCTCGTGGTTGCCGAGCAGCAGGTGCAGACCGCCACCCGCACGCGCGGCCTCCGCTTCGAGTTGGTAGAGCAACCACAGGATCTCGGTCTGTTGCGCGCCGCGGTCGAATACGTCGCCGAGGAAGACCACGTGGCCCGTGCCGAACGACCACGCCAGCCGCTCGTCCACGACGCCTTGGCTGCGCAGCAGTTCCACCAGGATTTCGTACTCGCCGTGGGTGTCGGCGATGACCAGTAGCGGCGTCTCCGACGGAAGCGCGAGTTCGTCCGGAGCGATCTCCGCAGGGCCGCGCAGCCGCACCGAGAACTTCGGAAGGGCGCCAATCGCCGGAACCGCTATCTCCTCGCCGACAGTTGCCGGTTCACGCCGGACTTGGATGCCCTCGCCATCCGGCTCGACCCAGTGCGCGGTCCATCCGTCAGCATCGGCCGGCAGCAGGTACGGGCCATCCGGCTCGGCCCACGCCAGCGCCGGCGACAGCGCGAATAAGAGCGCGCAAACGACAGTCCTGCCAAGGTGGTTACACATCGCTCGCTCCTCGTGTCACGGAAATTGCCGCGGGGTGCCGGCCACCGCAGGTAGTTGAACGTACCGCCTCGTCCGTGGATCGAGCCACCGCGGATCAACATGCTCATCGGCTCGAAGCCGAACCGCTGCAAGAGAAGCCGGCCCACGATCGAGCAATTTCGAGTACCAACGTTCGGGCGTCGCAAGAATCAGCTTTCGTCGGATGTTCCACGTCCCAACACCGGCTCGTTAAATTCCTTGTGCCAATGACGAATCGTCCGCGAAAGCACGCCCATTCTCCGCGGACGGCAGTCACACGCCCAGGCATCCTTTCATTGGAGAAGCCTTGGCCCATCCGGAGCTAACAATCGTCGGGACGATCCCGTTATCGAATCGCTCTGCATCGCACTGCCCTACCCACCCCAACATTCCCAAGTCCATGTGGGAAATCTACGCCTACCAGAACGCTGCCAGCCTGTTCGGCATCTTCAACGCCACCGCGGCGATCCACGCTTCCGGCGACTACATGTCGGCGGTCGCGGCCGTGGCCTTCTGCGGCTTCGTTGCCGCAGCGATCGCTTACGCCTTCGCACCAGAGAAGCTGCTCGGCTGGAAATGGCTGGCGTCGGTGGTGCTGGTCTTCTCCGTACTGATTGTCCCGAAGGTCACCGTCGGCATCGTGGACAAGACCGGCAGCACGCCCGTCCAGATCGTGGACAACGTGCCGTTTGGCGTCGCGGTGCTCGGCAGCTTGACCAGCACCGTCGGCCACACGCTGACGGGCCTGTTCGAGACCGCGTTCCAGACGATCCCGGGGCCCGGCGCCCTCCCCTCTGAACTGGCGTACTCCCAAAGCGGACTGATGTTCGGGAACCGACTGATCCGGGAGACGGGCACGGTGGTCTTTCCCGATCCGAACTTCCGCACCGACACCATCAACTATCTGCTCAACTGCACCGCGTACGACCTGATCGACGGGACGATCGACCCGACGGCGTTCTCGACGTCCGACGACGTCTGGTCACTCATCGGTACGCCAAACCCAGCCCGCTTCAGCACGCTCTCGAGCGTCACGGGCAGCACCATCGACACCTGCCCAAACGTCTACCTGTCGCTCAACAACCGATTGCCGGCGCAGATCACGCGCATCCAGGGCCGGCTCGCCTTCCAGGCCAACCCCACGCTGCCCGGCAGCGCCGCCGCTGCGGTCATCGGCGGGCAGGTCCAGCAGGCTTACCTGAAGAACCAGATCGCGGGCGCCTCGGCCACGGCCGCCGACATCATCCGGCAGAACGCGGTCCTCAACGCCATCCATGATGCCGGCCGGTTGGCTGGCCAGCGAGCCAACGATCCTGCGGCGATGGTGCTCGCCGTCGGCCGCGCCCAGGCTACGGCGCAGCAGAACGCGGCCTGGATCAACTTCGGCAAGGTCGCCGAACAGGCGCTGCCGGTGTTCCGCAACGTCATCGAGGCGGTCTGCTATGCCCTGTTCCCGCTATTCGTGTTGTTGCTTCTGCTGACCAGCGGGCGGGAGACGATGCTGGCGATCAAGGGCTATGCCGCTATCCTGATCTGGATCCAGCTCTGGCCGCCGCTGTACGCGGTGCTGAACTACATGGCGACCATCTTCGCCGCGTACGACCTGGCGGCGGCTGCGGACCTGGGCACCGGCACGAAGTCGTTGGCGCTGCAGACGGCCTCCACGATCTACTCGCGGGCGATCTCCGGCGAAGCGGTGGTCGGATACCTGTCGATGGCGATCCCCTTCATCGCATGGAGCGCGCTCAAGCGCATGGAGAACTTCGGCACCGCGCTGGTCGGTGGGCTGTCGGGCCTCCAGGCCACGCTGGCCGGCGCTACAGGGGCCGCGGCTACGGGGAACGTCAGCATCGGCAACGTCGCGATGGATCAGACGCGGCTGGCGCCGAACCGCACGTCCGCGTTCATGGGCAGCTTGCAGGACGACATCACCGGGAACACGCTGACCAGCAACGCGCTGACCGGCCGCGCAGCAATGTCGCTGCTGCGCAACGAGGGCTTCGCCTCGCGCGTGGTGTCGATGCGTGTCTCTGAACAGGACGTCAGCGAGGCGAGCCGGGTGGCGGACAGCGCCCGCAATCAGGCGATCTCAGCCAATCGGGAACGCTCGGCAGCGTTGACCGAGACCTTCGCCCGCGGACTGAACAATCTGGAATCGATCCGCCGGAGCGATGGCACGACGGACAGCCGCTATGAGCAGCTCGGCGAGAGCCTAAGTCGCTTGGATCATATCTCGCAGCGTGTCGCCGAGAGCACAGGCTTGAGCCAGTCCCAAGTCGCCAACTCGATTTTCGGTCTACCTGCCTCTTACACGTTCAGCAGCCGGAAGGGATCTCGCACGGCGTCGGGCGGACTGACCAGCAGCTCATTGAAAAGCTACATGGCGGGACTGTCGCAGGACGAGCGCAAGGTCCTCGACTCCATGACCAGCGAGCAGATCGCTGAGTTCCAGCAGTTCGGCGATCGCCTGGCGCGCGACAGCAGCTTAGTGAACATGGTCACGTCCGATGCACACGAGGCACGCGAACTAGCCTCCCGACTTTCCAGCACCACAGCGCTATCGCAACGTTCGGAAGCCGCGTACGCCGAGCGTCTCGCCTACGCCGAACGCCTCTCCAATGCGCGCGAACGTGGCGAGTCGATCTCCATCGACATCGCCCAGGATCCGCACAACCTGGAGATGTTCCGTCGCTATGCCGAGCAATACGGCGGCAGCAGCGCGGCGGCGTTCGCGATGATGGAGTCGGAGCTAGCGCGCCAAGGGCTTTCCCCCAACCGGACATTCAGCGATGGCACGGCGGTACCGGAGGCGTTCGACAATGTCCATGGCCATCACGCCGGCCAGCGCGGCTCGGTCGAACGTGCCGCGGCTATCGCGCAAGGCCATCAGGGCCATCGGGACGCCGTGTTCGGGTTCGACACGACGCTTACAGATATGGATGGGGTGGGTTCGCCCTCCTCTCTCCGCGACGACGTCCGCCGCCGCGGAGCAGAGATCAACCAGCATGCGGAGCAATCCCAGGATCGGTTCGACGAGAAAGCCCAGGTCGTGGAGACCGAAGACGGCACGCTCGCCACCCGCAAGTCGCTGGGAATCCAGGCCGGCAAGCAGGTACTTCAGGACGGCAGGATCATGGCCGAAGAGGCCAGGGACACGGGGCGATCGTTCTATCAGCGGGCGAAGGACGCGATCAGGAAGAGATTCAACGACGAGTAGTGCCGTCGTCCCTCACCCTCTTGGATCGTGGTCTTCCGGATTCATGAAAGGCGGGTGTCCCTTGTCGCGCCAGTAGTTTGCGGTGAGTTCTTCCGGACTGGTGTCGTGACTGCCCATCCGGGCGACTCGCTCCAACTCGGCACGCTCCCACTCCTCGCGCTCAAGATCCCGCTCGACCTTTTGTTCCTTCTTGGAGGATTTGCGTCCGATGTTTGAGAAGAATGCTCCAAGCACCATACCGACCACCGTTAGTTTCAATCCAAAGAAGATCGCGAGTCCAAGGCTGTTTTGCGCAACTCCGATCAGCAGACCAATCCCTGCTCCCAAGGCAGCGCATCCATAGAAGATGAGCCTTCGCATTACCCACCTATCCCCGCTTTCCCGCTTCGAATCAAACGCTATCAGTCACCACCGCCATTTCAAGGAAACAATGAGGCGCTAAGAGCGCTTTTTCCCCTTCGCGCCTTGCAGGCGACCGCTCTGCCCCGACCACGGATTCAAGACTTGCGAACCGAGCGGTTCGAAGTCAGTCACGTTCCGGGTAACCACGGTCATGCCGTGCACCATGGCGGTTGCAGCTATCAGCGCGTCCCTTTCGCTCCGGGGATCAGGCACATGCAAACGAGCACAACGCAGCGCCACGGAGACATCGACCGGCAGGGTCCGTTCCGCAAACTCGGGTAGTACGTGCGCGTCAAACCATGTGCGCAACCGCGCCCCTTGCGTGGGATCGCGCCGTTCCACCCTCAGAATGCCGATCTCCAATTCCATCAAAGTCAGCGCAGAGATGAAGCAATGGGTAGCGTCAATCTCGGAGAACCAAGCCATCACATTCTGATCAGCCTTCCGATCACCAGCCTTGCGCAGCTCAGAAATGACATTGGTATCAAGCAGATACATCACGTCAACTCTGCCGAGCGTCCCTCTATGGTCACTCGCGGCGGATCGAACTCAATCTCCGAAAGGCCAGGCATAGCCAGCGCGTCGACAAGGCTCCGGTGCCGACCGGTGAGCCGCTGGTAGTCCTCTATGCTGAGCAGGACGTGGGCCGGCTTGCCGCGATCGGTGATGAAGACAGGCCCGTGCTTGGCCGCCTTCTTCGCCCGGCCAACGTCTTGGTTCAGTTCTCGGCTGGAAAGTGTCGTTACGCCCATGGGAGCGTCCTCCTCGACCAACAATGTAGTTACGTTACTACATTAATGGTTTGCCGGCAAGTTGCTACGCCAGCAGACCCCGTTCTTTGCCTCTTGCGACCACCGCGCCAGGAGCTGAGTCGAGTTCGTTAAGCCTGCCTTACCGCTTGACCATGTAGCCCATGTTTGCCGCGGCCGCGTCGGCGAGGTCGGCGGTCAACGAACCGAAGGACGGAAGTGTTCAGTGGCTACACAAAAGCGACGGCCGCCAGCTTTTCGCGGGCCACATCCTGCACCAAATGACCATAGTTCCTCTCGATCATCAGCAAAGATGTTCCTGCCAGCTTCGACACGGTCAGCAGATCCATGCCACCGATGATGGCGTCGGTGATCCAACTGTGTCGAAGCGTATAGAGGACAGTTTCGCTCGGCAGTGCAGCCGAAGCTGCCGCCTCCTTCACCAGATCCCGCCAGATGTGCGCTTGCCAAGCAGCACCATCGTTCTGGGTGAACAGGTAAGCATTAGGCAGCTTCGACTTTGCCAAGCGATCGAGAAGCGCTTTGGCCGCTGGCGAGAGCGGGATCGTGCGCAAATGATCCTTTGTGCGGAACGTCACCGACCCGGTGTGTGCATCGTAGTCCTTTCGCAACACTGCCGCAGGGTCGCCTGGACGACAACCTGTCAGGGCAACGCATTCCACATAGTCGCGAAAATTTCCTTGCGCCGCCTCGAGTAACGCACGCCTCTGATCTTTGTCCAAGTACAGGTGCCGACGATTGACGGTACCCTTCGGAGGCTTCACGACTTGCCACTCGAACGCCCTTTCCTGCGAAACATAGCGCTTTGACACCGCTCGGTTCAGCGCGGCCTTCAAGCTCGTCAGCATGCGACTGAATGCTGTCGGGGACAGCGGCTTCGGAACCCGCGGCCTCCCACGCATCTTCGGCAGGGGTGTGAGCTTGCCGGTCATCAATCGCTCGCGCCAAGCATCCAAGTGGCGTTCGCGCAGCCGAGCAAGTTTGATGTTCCCCAACGGATCGGCGTCGATGACCCGCGCGAAGCGTCGTTCGGCATCGGCAGCGGCAGCCTCTCGCCCTGCATTCCGCAACGCGCGGACATAGTCAGCACACGCCTCGGCCACCGTATCCACTTCGCCGGTCGTAACCCCAGCGTCGACCGACTTGCGCCAGCGTCGGGCTTCCGACTTGGCCACGTCGTAGTTGTTCTCGTCTGAGACTGGACCCAATGCCTTGTACGCCTGGCGACCATCGTCGTTGTAGTAACGCGCGACCCAGTTTCCACCAAACGCCAAGCGGCGGAAGCCGACATACAGACCACGCTCCACGGGCGCGCCCCAATAGGGTTCGCGCCGCGGCCGAAGTCGATTTCGAACACCCGCCCTGTCGATGTTTTCGCGAGGCATTGGATTCTTCGTACGGAAATGGTACGGAAAAATTGTATGCGACGGAGTGAGACGCGTCAAGACATAAATTCTTCAAAAACAATAACTTATGAGACTTTATGAGACGTCATGAAACCGCATTTTGCAGGTTCACACGGCAAGGGTCACAGGTTCGATCCCTGTACCGCCCACCATGCAGACGTACGTTCCTGAAGAAGCCGGCCTTGCGCCGGCTTTTTCGTGCCTGCGGTCCGCTGCGGAACGGCATGTGCCGGCCGATACCCGCCAACGGCCTCATGGATTCACGGCGGCTTACATGCGCAGGAGGACGCTGGGGACTCCCGCAATGCCGAAGGAAATCCCCGTGCCCAGAGCCCAGAAGACCACCCGGCCCGCGCCGGACCAGCCGCGCCAGGGCGTCAATGTCGGCGACCACGACCGGAAATCGTCGAAGGGCGACCGTTACGCCCACGACAACAATGCCTCGGCCGAAGGCAACGACGCCTCGCTGACCGAAGGCGCGTCGTTCACCCGGAACGTCGACACGAAGGACACGCCCCCGTCGGCAACCGGCAGATAGCCGCCGTGGCCCGATCCTGACGCCTGCGGCGACGCAGCGCCGACGACGCATCTATGTGCATGTGCATTCGGCGCCCCCCGCTTCGGGCGTCGCTATCCGCGCGCTCCTGTCGCAGACGACGAGACGTGCGCACGGTCTGATGCACCGCCCCGGCCACAGGGAGATGCAGATGACGATGTTCGACGAACTCGAGGCGCTGGAGCGGTTGCCGCTGGATCGCGAGATCCGCTGGTCGCAAAGCTCGCTCGGCCTCGACGTGGACGTGTTCGATGGCGTGCACCGGCGCCTGGAACGCCTCGAAGGCGCGGGCCGGGTCCGCATCGTCCGGGCCGACAGCGAGAGCGACGGCGGGCGCCATCGCGTAGTGCGGGTGGTGTTCCGGCGCGTCGCGTAGCGCCCGCGGCTGGCGGTCGCGGGACGTCTCCCGGCCCCGGCATCCCTGCCCGCCACCCCACTGGCTAGAATGCTCCCTGCGCCGCGCCGTTGATGCGGCGGACAGGAGTTCGCGTTGGGGTTCAAGCAACATCTGCCGGTCTGGCTCCACGACTGGCTCGACATCATCGTCCCGTTCGGACAGATCCTGCTGATCGTGCTGGCGGCATGGCTGTTGCGCATGCTGGTACGGCGCTTCATCGAGCGCCTGGCGCGACGCTATACGCTGCCGGTCGAGGCCGTGGTCGGCGGCCGGCGCGTCACCGCGTTCCTGATCTTCTTCGGCGCGCTGCTGATGATCCTGGAGCGGCTGGGCGTATCAGGCACGGTGCTGTGGACGGCGTTCACCGGTTTCGCGGCCGTCGGCGCGGTCGCGTTCTTCGCCGCGTGGAGCGTGCTGTCGAACATCTTCTGCGCGATGCTGATCCTGACCACGCGCCCGTTCCGGCTGCACGACCACATCGAAATGCTGGAGAACGGCGAGAAGCCCGGCCTGCGCGGCCAGGTGATCGACATCAACCTGATCTACACCACACTGCGCGAACCCGACGGCGGGCCGACGCAGGGCACGACGCTGCAGATTCCCAACAGCCTGTTCTTCCAGCGCACCGTGCGCCGCTGGCGCGAAGGGCCGCCGGCGCCCCGGCGACCACCCACGCAGGGCGATCCGCTCGACATCTGATCGCCCGTTGGCGCAGCGGTTCAGCCGACCGCGGCGGTGACCACGATCTCCAGCTTCCACGCAGGATCGGCCAGCCGCGCCTCGACCGTGGCCCGCGACGGCGCCTGCCCCGGCACCACCCAGCTGTCCCAGACCGCGTTCATGCCGTCGAAATCGGCGATGTCGGCGAGGTAGATCTGCGCGTGCAGGATCCGGGTCCTGTCGCTGCCGACCTCGGCCAGCAACGCGTCAATCGCGTCGAGCACCTGCCGGGTCTGGGTCGCGATGTCGGCATCGCCATCCTCCGGCACCTGGCCGGCAAGCCAGGCCACGCCGTTGTACACGCTGGCCTCGGACATGCGCGGGCCGGCATCGAATCGCTGGATCATGGGACGCTCCATGGCAGTAGGCGCGCCAAGGTACGGTGCCGACGGCGAAGCGGCAAGCCGCAGGCCAGGACGATGCCTGTCCTGCGCGACCGCGCGGAACGGCACACGTACTGCCGGCGCCGTCAGCGCAACTGGCTGTCCTTGCTGCCGCGGCGGTTGTAGCCTGCCGCGCTGCGCTCGGCATCGTGCGCCGACTGGCACTGCACGCACAGGCGCACGCCCGGCAGCGCCTGGCGCCGCGCCTCGGGGATCGGCTCGTCGCATTCCTCGCAATGGGTCAGGCTCGGACCGGTCGGCAGTTTGCTGCGGGCACGCTTGATCGCGTCTTTCACGGTCGCGTCGATCTGGTCCTGCACAGCGCCGTCGCCGGCCCAACCGGTGGCCATGGGATGCCTCCTGCCCGATTCCGTCAGAAATGTCGCCGAGCCAGCATAGCAACGCGCGCATGGCTGCCGGCTAAGCGCCCGCGGCGGCAACCGCCGGCGCACGGAGCCGCATAATGGCGCGATGTCCGACGCCCTGTCCCCTGCCCGCGCCACGGTCACCGGAGCTCCGCCTGCGCCGCCGCGCCTGGCCATCGTCGGCGGCGGCCCCGCCGGCCTGTACGCAGCCGAAATCGCGCGCCGTGCGGGCGTGGAGGTCGACCTGTTCGATGCCAAGGGCTCGGTCGGACGCAAGTTCCTGATCGCCGGCAAGGGTGGACTGAACCTGACCCATTCCGAGCCCCGACCGGCGTTCGATGCGCGCTACGGCACGCGCGTGGCCGAGGTGGGCCGCTGGCTGGACCGGTTCGATGCCGACGCGCTGCGCGCCTGGGCCGCCGGGCGCGGCGTCGACACCTTCGTCGGCAGTTCCGGCCGGGTGTTTCCACTCGATCGCAAGGCCGCGCCGCTGCTGCGCGGCTGGGTGCGGCAGCTGCGCGAGGATGGCGTGCGCCTGCACATGCACCACCGTTGGCAGGGCTGGGACGAGAGCGGCGCGCTGCTGTTCGACACGCCCGGCGGCCGCGTCGCCCATGCCACCGACGCGACCCTGCTCGCGCTCGGCGGCGGCAGCTGGCCGCAGCTCGGATCGGACGGCGCCTGGCAGGCGATCCTGCAGGCACGCGGTGTCGACGTCGCGCCGCTGCTGCCGGCCAACTGCGGCTTCGACACCGGCTGGAGCGCGCATCTGGCCCAGCGCCATGCCGGCGCGCCGCTGAAGCCGGTGGTGCTGCACTGGACCGGCGGCGACGGTCGCACGCACAGCCTGCAGGGCGAATGCGTGCTGACCGCGACCGGCATCGAGGGCAGCGCGATCTATGCGGCATCGGCCGACCTGCGCGACGCGATCGTCCGCGACGGCCACGCGCTGCTGCACCTCGACCTGGCGCCGGGCCGCGACCTTGCGCGGCTGCAGGCCGACCTGTCGAAGCCGCGCGGGCGCCGCAGCCTCGGCGAACACCTGCGCCGCGCGGCCGGCATCGGGGGCGCGAAGGCCGGGCTGCTGTTCGAGGTGCTCGACAAGGCCGCGCTGCAGGATCCGGCGACGGTCGCCGCGGCGCTCAAGCGGCTGCCGCTGCGGCTGACCGCGCCGCGTCCGGTCGACGAGGCGATCAGCAGCGCCGGCGGCGTGCGGCTGGAGGCGATGACCGGCGACCTGATGCTGCGCGCCCTGCCCGGCGTGTTCGCCGCCGGCGAGATGCTCGACTGGGAAGCGTCGACCGGCGGCTACCTGCTGACCGCCTGCTTCGCCAGCGGCGCGGTCGCCGCCGAGGGTGCGCTGCGCTGGCTGGGCCACGGCGGCGCCCCGGCACGCACCGCCGCGCGCCTCCCCTTGGATGCCGCAAGGTGACGGTCCGCGTTTCCGGCCTGTCCCGCGCCCTGGCGCTGCCGCCACGCTGCTGCGTCCCCGAAGGGCGCAGGGCGCCGGCGCCGCTCAATCCGCGCGCTGATCCCGCGACAGCGGCAACAGCCGCAAGCTGCTGTCGAACCGGCGCGGGCGCCCGTCCAGCGGGTCGTCGAATGCCAGCGAGCGGGCCAACAGTTGCAACGGGCGCGTGGGATCGTCGGCCCCCTCGTCGCCCGGCACCGGATACCACGGGTCGTGCAGGATCGGCGCGCCCAGCGCAGCCATGTGCACGCGCAACTGGTGCTTGCGGCCACTGACCGGCTTGAGTCGGTAACGCCACAGCGGGCCATCGCCCGCGATGACGTCGATCCGGGTCTCGCTGTTCGGCGCACCGTCGACCTCGCGCATGCGGAAGAACGGCGTGCCGCGTTCGAGCCGGCTGCGACGCACATGCGGCAGCGCCAGGTCCGGCAACGCGGGCGCGGTCGCTTCGTAAGTCTTGTCGATGCGCGCTTCGCGCAGCAGCGCCTGGTAGCGCGCGCGGGTCGCCGGATTGGCCGAGAACAGCACCAGGCCGGCGGTGGCCCGGTCGATGCGGTGCAGCGGCACCAGCGCTGGATTGTCGAGGCGGCGGATCAACCGGGTCAGCAGGGTCTGGGTGACGAACGCGCCGGTCGGCGCCACCGGCAGGCCGTGCGGCTTGTCGGCAACCACCAGATCGGCATCGGCATGCAGGATGTGCTCGGCCGCGGTGATCGCCGGCTCGTCGGCGACCTCGCGGTAGTAGCCGATCTCGGCGCCGAGCCGGTATGGCGTCCGCAGCGTGATCGGCCGGCCATCGGCGTCGAGCACCCCGCCGGACGCGATGCGCCCGCGCCACACCTCGGCCGGGATGCGCGGAAAGCGCGCGACCAGCGCCTCGAACACCGTCGCCCACGGTCCCGGCGGGAGCTGCAGGCGGCTGGCCGGTACGCCATCGCGGGCGGGAAACCGCGGCGCGCTCATCGCCTGCGATGCATCAGGTGCGGCTCAATCCGCAGCATCGGCCTCTTCCCGGCCCTGCTGGCGGATGATCGCCTCCTGGCGCGCATCCTCGATCGACCACAGCACCGCGCGGGTGTCGGCGGCATGAGTGTCGAACACGAATTGCCCGGTCAGCGGCGAATCGGCGCGCAGCTCGCCGGCCTCGAACAGCGCCCACATCTCCTCGCCGTAGTGGGTATCGGCCAGCTCCGGCGCGAAGCGCGCCAGGCTGTCGCGGATGTTGTGCACGTCGCGCAGCAGCATCGTGCGCGCGGCGTTGTTGCCGGCCGCGCTGACCACCTGCGGGAAATCGATCAGCACCGGGCCGTCGGGCGCGACCAGTACGTTGTACTCGGACAGGTCGCCGTGGATCATGCCCAGCAGCAGCATCCGCACGACATCGCGCACCAGCATCGCGTGGTAGTCGCGCGCCTGCGCCGGTTCCAGTTCCACCTCGCCCAGGCGCGGCGCGCTGAAGCCTTCGGCATCGGTCACCAGGTCCATGACCAGCACCCCGTGGAAGAATCCATAGGGCTGCGGCACGCGCACGCCGGCATCGGCCAGCGCGTACAGCGCGTCGACCTCGGTGGTCTTCCACGCGGCTTCCTGTTCGCGGCGGCCGAACTTCGTCGCCTTGCCCATCGCGCGCTGCTCGCGGCTGCCACGGGCCTTGCGGCCTTCCTGGTACTGCACGCGCGCCTGGAAGCTGCGCTGGGCCATGTCCTTGTAGACCTTGGCGCAGCGCACCTCGTCGCCGGCGCGCACGACGTAGACCGATGCTTCCTTGCCGCTCTTGAGCGGCCGCAGCACGGCATCGATGATGCCGTCGTCGATCAACGGCTGCAGTCCCTGCGGGGTCTTCATGGGGCCGGCGTGTTCCGGGGATGGCCGGGCATTGTGCGGCCAAACCGCCCGCGGCATCCGAACGGCGGCCGACCGGGATGCGCAACCTGCTTCATCGTGTCGGGCGAAGGCAGCACTTTCTCACCATCGTCGGATACGGCCATCGAGCGATCAATCAGCCGCAAGCGCGCTTGCGGCACTGGAGATCACAATCGACCAGAGCAGTCATGGGCCGAAATCCTCCCGGAAGCGGTCGATCTGGTGCATCCGCGCGTGCAGGATGGTCACGATGCCGATGTCCCCGTTCGACAGCCGGCGCCAGTAGACGACGTGCCGTCCGTAGCGGAAGAAGCAGCCTTCGATGCCGAACTCGGCCGGAATGGGCCGTGACGGCGTGCGATGGGTCGACAGGCCCTCGCACGCCTCGAACAGGCCGGTGATGTAGCGGTCGGCCTGCTGCGCGCCCCAGCGATCGCGCGTGTAGCGATAGATCTCGTCGAGCCGCCAGGACGCGGCCTCCTGGACTCGGACCTGCGCCCGGGGCACGCGATCAGCTCCGGTTGCGTGCGATCACGTCGGCCGCGGTCAGCGGCGTGTACGACGATTCCGGCGCCGCATAGGCCTGCGACAGCTCGGCCTTGAGCCGTTCGAAGGCTTCCTGCTCCTTGCGCGCCTTGTCGCGCCGGATCAGGTCGCGGACGTATTCGCTGACGTTCTCGTAATCGCCATGCTCGCCGACGTTGGCGGCGACGTAATCGCTCAAGGGACCGCTGAGGCGGACCGTCATGGTGGTGGTCGTTCGGGCCACGGGCTGTCCTCTGGCTGGCGACGTATTCAATATAATCAAAAACGAATACAAAACCAACGCGGCCGGCAGGCCACCCCCCTCCATTTCATGTCCACGCTCAGCGCGCCGGCAGGCCCATTTCCTCGAGCAGCGCCGGCGCCGGATAGACCTTGGCCATCAGCCAGCGCATGTAGCGCATGTCGACGTGGATCGCGCGCTTGGTGCGCGGGTCGAACCACCAACTGGCGCTGACCGACTCCCAGTTGCTGTCGAAGTTCAGCCCGACCAGCCGGCCGCGCGCATCGAGCACCGGCGAGCCGGAATTGCCGCCGGTGGTGTCGAGGTTGGTCAGGAAGTTCACCGGCTGGGTGCCGAGCGCGGCATCGGCGGTGCCGGCGAAATCGCCCTCGGCGATCGCCTCGAGCAGCGGCGCGGGCGCGTCGAACGGCACCTGCCCGGTGTGCTTCTCGACGATGCCGGCGACCGTGGTCACCGGGGCGAACGTCACCGCGTCGCGCGGCGACAGCGCCTCGACCCGGCCGTAGCTGACCCGCAGCGTGCCGTTGGCATCGGGGTACAGGGCGCGGCCCTGGGTCTTGCGCCAGGCCGACAGCGCAGCCATGTACATCGGCCGCAGCCGCAGCAGGTCGCCGTCGTTGGCCTTGCGTGCGGCCTCGATGCGCAGGTTCGCCTGCACCAGTTGCGCGGCGGCGGCCAGAAGGGGGTCGTCGGCCGGCGCGCCGCCGTCGCGGATCGCGGCCAGCGCCGACAGCCGCGCCTGCTCGCCGGCCAGCGCGGTGCCCGCATAAAGCCGGTCCAGCGCCTCGTCCAGCTGCGCCGGCGACTGGCCGAACACCGCGTCGTACTCGGGTTCGCGCAGATGCTCCGGCAGGGCCTGGTAGCGGGCCAGCAGCACGCGCAGCAGCGCCTTCTCCGCGTCCGGCGCATAACGGCGCTGGGCCTGCTTCAGTACGCCCTCGATCAGCGCCAGGTCGCGCGCCTGGTAGCCGGTCTCGCGCGCCGCGTCCGGCTTCGGCAGTTCGATCCGCAGCCGCTCCAGCAGCAGTGCCGAGCGCAGCAGCTGGCTCTGGCTCGCGAGCAGCCCCAGCAGCAGGTCGCGCTCGCCGTCGCCCAGGGCGATGCCGATGCTCGCGTCGAACGCCGCCAGCGCGGCCTCGTCCGCCGCGTCGCGCGACTGCGCCGCCCACATCTGCCGT
Organism: Proluteimonas luteida; assembly: GCF_021191695.1. GTDB lineage: Bacteria > Pseudomonadota > Gammaproteobacteria > Xanthomonadales > Xanthomonadaceae > Luteimonas > Luteimonas luteida. The sequence continues at coordinate 98,406 of NZ_JAIWPT010000001.1, read as the reverse complement.
TCGTCCTCGGCACGCAGCCGCACCGCGTCGCTGCGCAGCAGGCCTTCCAGTTCGCCGGCGGCGCGCTTGCGGTTGTTCTTCAGCGACTGCAGCTGCGATGCATAGCGGGTGCGCACGTCGGCATCGCCCTGCCCTGCCTCCTCGACCGCGGCGATCAGTGCGTCGAACACCGCGACCCGCTGCGGCAGCGTCTGCTCGACCTGGTGCGCGAATTCGGCGGCGGTGCGGTGCCGGTAGGTGATGCCGGGATAGCCGGCCAGCATCGCGAAATCGCCCGACTGCAGGCCCTCGCGCGCGACCTGCAGGTGCGCCGGCGGCTGGTAGGGCACATTGTCCGGGCTGTAGGCGGCCGGCTTCCCATCGCGGCCGACATAGGCACGCAGCAGGGTGAAGTCGCCGACGTGGCGCGGCCACATGAAGTTGTCGACCTCGTCGCCGTAGTTGCCGATCGAACGCGGCGGCGCGTACACCAGCCGCACGTCGCGCAGTTCCAGCTGGGTGACGCGGTAGAAATCGGTGCCGTAGTACATGTTGGCGACGCTGCAGCGCACGCCCCCGGCCTGCTCGCAGTCGGCGACGATGCGCTTGCTGGCCACGTCCACCGCGTCGAAGTACGCGCGCCCGCTCTTGCCGCGCGCATCGGCCAGCACCTCGTCGGTGACCCGGTCGAAGCCGACCGTCACCAGCACGCGGAAATCCGGGTTGGCCGCGCGCTCGTCGCCGCGGCCGTCGGCGATGAAGCCGCCGTCGATGATGTCGTGTTCGGCGCTGCTGTTGTACTGGATCACACCGTAGGCCACGTGGTGGTTGGTCAGCAGCAGGCCGTCGCCGGAGACGAACGCGCCGGTGCCGCCGCCGACCCGCACCACCGCGCTCAGCGGCGGCCGGGTGACGTCGGCCAGTTCGGCGGGACTGCCGCGGAAACCCGCCTCGCGCAACGGCCTGGCGAGATCGGGCAACTGGGTGGGCATCCACATGCCCTCGTCGGCATGGGCGGCGGAAGACAGGACGAGGCCGGCGACGAGCGCGGCGGCGAGGGGACGGTGGATCGGCATGGGGCACATCCGCAACGACAGGACAGCCCGCGACCTTAGAACATTTCCGCGGCGGATGGCCGCAATCGGCGCTGCCCGCGCCCTGCGTGGTCCTGTCGCCGCGGGCCTGCCGCGGCATCGCAGCCGCGCTCAGCCGGCCGCGCGCAGGCGCCAGGTCGGGGTCATCGCGATGTTGTCGGCATCGCTCATCAGCTGCAGTTCGCCGTCCTGCAGCATCGCGGTCAGGCGCATGCTCCGCTGCAGCAGCGCGGTCGCGGCCTCGATCGAGGCCGGGTCGAGGTCGACGACGGTCAGGTTCTTCAGCCGCGACAGGGCGTTGGCGTGCTTGTCCCACCAGATGCCGGCGGCGTTGCCGCTGTAGTTGACCACGACCACCTGGCGCGCGCGGCCGCTGGCCTTGCGGATGCGGCTCTCGTCGGGCTGGCCCAGGTCGATCCACTGCTCGATGTCGCCGGTGTAGTCGCGGCGCCACAGGTCCGGCTCTTCTTCATTGCTCAGGCCGCGGCCGAACTCCAGGCGTTCGTCGGCGAACAGGGCGAAGGCGATCAGCCGCGCCATCAGCCGCGCCGCGGTTTCCGACGGGTGCTGGGCCAGCACCAGCTCGTGCGCGGCGTAATAGTGCCGGTCCATGTCGCTGACCTGCAGCTCGGCTTTGTACACGGTGGCCTTGGGCGACATCATCGGGACCTGCGCGGGAAGGCGCGGATTGTAGGTTAATTGCGCGTGGACGCCGCGCCCGGTGCCGGTCACGACGAACTCATGCCGGCATTGCGATGCTCCGCGCCATGCCCGACGACGTCCGCCGCACGCCCGCGCCCTGGTTCACGCCCGACATCCCGCCCGCCCTGCGCCAGCCCGACCCGGCCTGGGACCTGGTCGTGACCGACGGCCCGGTGATCGCCACCGCGATCCACGACGGCCATGCGCTGCGCGAGAGCCTGCGCGCACGGGTCGCGCTCGCCGACGCCGACCGCCGCCGCGAGGAGGATCCATTGACCGGCCTGCTGACGGCCGTCGGCGACACCCGCCTCCGCGTGCGCCAGTCGCGCTTCGAAGTGGACCTGAACCGCAGCCGCGAGCAGGCTGTCTATGCCACGCCCGACGCCTGCTGGGGTCTGCAGGTCTGGGACGCGCAGCTGCCGGAACCGGAGGTCGCGGCGTCGCTGGCGCTGCACGAACGCTTCTACGCGATGGTCGGCGAACTGCTCGAGCGCACCGTCGCCCGCTGGGGCTGCGCGCTGCTGATCGACCTGCACAGCTACAACCACCGCCGCGACGGTCCCGACGCCGCCGCGGCGCCGCGCGCGGGCAACCCCGACATCGAGCTGGGCTTCACCACTTTCGATGCCCGGCGCTGGGGCGGTACCGCGCGCCGCTTCGCCCAGGTGCTGCGCCGGCATCCGGTGCGCGGCGCACTGCCCGATGTCCGCGCCAACGTGCGCTTTCCCACCGGCGGCCATTTCCCCGAATGGGTGTACGCGCAGTGGGGCGACCGGGTCTGCACCATCTCGCCCGAGTACAAGAAGATCTTCATGGACGAATGGACCGGCCAGGCCGACATCGCCGCGCTGTACGCGCTGCGCGACGGCCTGCAGCACGCGGTCGACGCGGTGCGCCCGGAGTTCCTGGCGTGTCGCTGACCGCCGCGGCGCTGCCCCCGTTGCCGGTCGTGCGCCCGCTGCCGCCGGTCGCGGCGCACGTGGACGCAGCGCTGGCGCGGCTGGATGCGCGCATCGACTGGCTGCTGGCGCTGTCGCCGATCGACGGCGCCGCGCTGTGGCGCGCGTTCGATGCCGGCGGCCGACGGCACGAGCCGCCGCTGCGCTACATCGACCTGGAAAGCGACCTGCCGGCGGCCGAGGCCGAGCTCGACGCACTGCCGGTCGCCGACATCGAGGCGCCGGCGCTGCAGGCGTTGCTGGCCGGAAAGCAGCAGGAACTCGCGCGCATGATCCGGCTGGTGCGCGCACGCGGCGGCGACGACTTCATTGCCGCCAGCATCGGCCTGTTCGGCGATGTCGACGACGACCTGCTGGCACTGGCCACCGACATCCTCGACAGCGTCGGCAGCAGCGACCCGCTGCCCGCCGACGCCGGCATCGACGTGGTCCATGCCGCGGTCCTGGCCGAGATCGACTGGTATCGCAGCCAGGCACCGGATTTCCATATCGACGTGGTCGTCGACACCGACATCAGTTCCATGCTGATGGTCTCGCATGGCACCTTCTACATCGACGGCAACATCCGCCTGCCGCAGGCGCGGGTGCAACCGCTGATCCAGCACGAGATCGGCACGCACGTGGTCACCCGCCACAACGGCCGCAGGCAGGCGCTCCGCCAGCTCGAGGTCGGGCTGGCGCAGTACGACGCCACCCAGGAAGGTCTGGGCGTGCTGGCGGAGTTCCTGTCCGGCTTCCTGCCCGGCGAACGCCTGCGGGTGCTGGCCGCGCGCGTGGTCGCGGCGCGCATGGCGGTCGACGGCGCGACGCTGCCGGCGATCTTCCAGCGCCTGCACGTCGCGCACGCACTGCCGACCGACGACGCCTTCGATGTCGCCGTGCGCGCGCGCCGCGGCGGCGGCCTGACCAAGGACGCGGTGTACCTGCGCGGCATCCGCGACCTGCTCGCCTACCTGCAGGCGGGCGGCGCGTTCGAGGCGCTGTTCGTCGGCAAGTTCGCGCTGCCGCAGCTGGAACTGCTCGACCGGCTGGTCGACGACGGCTGGGTCGTGCCGCCCGCGCTGCTGCCGCGCTACAGCGTTGCCGCGGAGTTCGCCGAACGCCTGGCCGACTGCCGCGACACGCCGGTGCAGCGGCTCTACCAGACCCATCGCCCACCGGAATCCCGCGCATGAGCCCGATCAGCCTCGGCTTCGTCGTCAACGACGTCGCCACCGAGAAGAACAACTACACCACGGTCCGCCTCGCCCGCCATGCCGTGAACCGCGGACATCGCGTCGCGCTGATCGGCCTGGGCGATTTCACCTACGACGCCAACGGCAGCGTCCTGGCACAGGCGCACCTGCCCTGCCATGACCACTACGCCGACGACGACACGCTGCTGGCCGACCTGCAGGGCGAAGGCTGCCGCACCGAGCGGCTGGCGGTGGGCGAACTCGACGTCCTGCTGCTGCGCAGCGATCCCGCCGACGAGACGGTGGACCGGCCATGGTCGCCGACCAGCGGCCTGCTGTTCGCGCAGCTGGTGACGCTGGGACGCACCATCGTGCTCAACGACCCGACCCATCTGACCGACGCCTCGAACAAGACCTATTTCCAGCACTTCCCCGAGGAAGTGCGGCCGGTCACCTGCATCACCCGCGACGCCGACGAGATCAAGGCGTTCATCGCCACCCACGACGGCCATGGCGTGATCAAGCCACTGCAGGGCTCCGGCGGCCAGGGCGTGTTCGTGGTGACGCCCGACAGCGGCGGCAACCTCAACCAGATGATCGACGCGGTGCTGCGCGACGGCTACGCCATCGTGCAGCAGTACCTGCCGAAGGCCAAGGACGGCGACCTGCGCCTGCTGACGCTCAACGGCCGGCCGTTGCAGGTCGACGGCACCTTCGCCTGCATCCGCCGCTACAACGACAGCGGCGACGCGCGCAGCAACATCAGCGCCGGCGGCAAGTACGAGATGGCCGTGCCCGGTGCCGACGCGCTGCGGCTGGCCGAGACGGTGGCGCCGAAACTGATCCGCGACGGCATGTATTTCGCCGGGCTGGACATCGTCGGCGACAAGCTGATGGAGATCAACGTCGACACGCCCGGCGGCATCAACATGATCGAGGAACTGACCGGCATCGACTTCAGCGGCCACATCCTCGACGACCTGGAACGCAAGGTGCGGCTGCGCGAGCAATACCGCGGCACGCTGGGCAACGCCGAGCTGGCGATGCTGTAGGCATCCGCCACCGCTGCGTCGAGCCGCGCGTCGTGGCAGCAATCCGGTCCCGGACCTATTCCGGCAGTTCCCAGAACGCGCGGATCAGCGGTTCGACGTCCTGCCAGTCGAGTGTGGGATCGCGGCGCACCCGCAGCCAGCCCTCGCGCAGCTGCGCGACGCAGGCCTCCCAGGGGAGGTCGCCGTGGTACTCGCGCGACATCTGTCCGAACACGCGGCAAAGCTCCACATCATCTGTTTTCAAGGCCATCCTTCGACAGGCATCGGCGACCGGGTGGGCGCCGCCCGGGCCAGGCGGACACCCCAGTCAGGAAAGTGGAGGTTCCCGGCAGCGTGCATCCGCGTCTGTTCGGTAACGCACGTTAGGGTTCCGGCCGGCTTCGGTTACCTTGTACGTATGCGCGCTGCCGCACATACGAATACCCATTCAGGCACGAGAATCGCTCGCCGCCGCCGCCGACGACCTGACTGGAAGCGCCCTTGCAGATGAAGAAGAAAAACCCGTGGTCGCCCAGGAACGGGCTGCTCAACGACCTGCCGCCGGATGCCTGCGATCGCCTGTCCGACGAATTGCAGCTGGTGGAGATCCCGGTCGGCAAGGTGCTGTTCGAACCTTACGCGCCACAGGCCGCGTTGTACTTCCCGCGCGAAGGCATCGTGTCGGCGACGCTGGTGCTGGAGAACGGCGACAGCAGCGCGGTGGCGATGGTCGGGAACGAAGGCGCCGTCGGGCTGGCGCTGCTGACTGATGGCCGCAGTTCGCCGGCGCGCTACGTGGTGCAGGCCGGTGGCGAGGCCTTGGTGCTGCGCAGCGACGTCGCGACCGCGGAATTCCGTCGCGGCGGCGCATTCCAGCGGATCATGCTGCGCTTCATGCAGGCCTTCCAGACCCAGGTCGCCCACACCGGCGTGTGCAACCAGCATCACACCGTCGAAAAGCAGCTGACACGCTGGCTGCTGCAGGTGCACGACAGGATCGGCTCGGCGGAGATCCGCATGACCCAGGAGCAGATCGCACACCTGCTCGGCGTGCGCCGCGAAGGCATCACCGAAGCGGCGCGGCGACTGCAGGAGGACGGCTGCATCCGCTACAGCCGCGGCCTGATCCAGGTGCTGGAACGCGAAGGCATGGCCGACCGCGCCTGCGAGTGCTACGGCGTGGTCCGCCGCGAGTACGACCGCCTGCTGTCGGTGGCCGACGCCTGAGCCGGGCCCGCGGTGCGCGGCACGACGCCGCCGCACACCGCGCAAGACTCATCGCTCCGGCGCGCCTTCGCCTTCGCCCTCGACCTGCGGGTCCGCATGCAGGGCAAGATTCAACTGGTCGATGACGACGATCCAGTCGGCGTCGTCGATGCGCTCCTCGCGCAGCAGGTCCGCCTGCGCCGCCGACCAGAACGGCGCTTCCTCGAGCCGCATGTCGTCGGGCAACGGCGAATGGGTGGCGATGAAGGCCGGATCGACGCCGCGTCGTCGGGCAGGCCCAGCTGCTTGAACAGTTCGGAAAACGGGTGGACGGTCTGGTCCATCTGCGACTCGCTGCGGGGAGGGACCGCAAGCGTAGCGCGGCGGCGCGTCGACGCAATGGGAGGATGCGCCCGGCCGTCACCGCGTCTTGCCGGCGCAAGCGGCAGGCTTGCAGCGCCTGACCGGAGCCCGACCATGCACCCCACGCCGCCACGCCTGCACACCGATGCCGCGGACATCGCGCGCATCAACGCGAACATCCACGCCCTCGACGACGAGGCCACCGTCCGCCTGACCCTGGCCGACGGCACGACGCTCGACGGCACCGTCACCGCGCGCCCGACGATCGAGACCTTCCGCGCCGCCGACGGCCACGAAGGCCACAACGCCCTGCTGCGCCTCGACGATCTCGAGGACCCGGCCAGGTCGCACCTGGTGTGGGTGGACGACATCGTCGACATCACCCGCCTGCTGGACTGAGAGGCCGGGAGCGGTTTTTCCGCCTGCTGCGCGACCGCCGCCGAACGTGCATGCCCGCAGCCCGCCCGGCTCGCCCCAGCGGGCCGGCGAACACCATCGCAGGCCGGGATCCGCTACGCGCCGAGCGCCCATTCGCCGAGCCGCGCGTAGTCCCTGCAACCCGCGATGCTGTGGACAAGGACGAAACGCGTGGCCTGCCAGCGCACAGGCGACGCCACCGCGACCGGTACGGGCAAGGCGATGCGCGGGCGCGCCAGCGTCACGTGCGGCACGAACCTGGCATGGCCGGCATCACGCAGGCCCGCGATGCGGCAGGCGTCGCGCAACTGCCGCTGGAAGGCCAGCAGCGCGGGATTGGCATCGTCGGCGGCGCGCAGCACCGTCGGCGGCTGGCTTCCCTGGAAACTGGCGATACGGTCCAGCACCACCGGGAACGACGTGGCCTGCAGGCTTGCCGCGGCGCGCGTCGCCGCCTCGATCCAGTCGACGCGCGGACCGGCGGTCTCGCCCAGATACAGCAGCGTGAGGTGCAGGCGATGGGAGGGCGTGGCGCGTGGATCGCCGAGCGATGGCGCCACGTGCCGCCACGCGGCCTGGATCGCGTCCTGCGCCGCCGCATCCGGCAGCAGCGCGAAGAACAGGCGATGCAGGGGCAGGACGGCGGCGGCGAACAGATCGGGCTGCGTGCGGGGTAGCGGCGTCATGCCCCGATTGTCCCACGCAGGCAACGCGGCCCGGTCGGGGGCGATGACCATGCCGGGAGAACCTGCTCCCGGATGGCAGGCCGCCGCAGGACCAGCCGCAGGTCAAACGCCCCCGACGGCAGACACCCAGCGTCGGCCGCGTGGGGCCGACCTACGATCATGCTGCGCGAAGTAGCCGGGACGTTGAGGGGGATACCTCTCAGCCCTCTTCCGGCGGCTTCGGCGGCGGCATCGTCGCCGGCCGTGCGCAGCCCCGGATCGCCGCGCCGCCGTCGATCGCCAGCAGCCCGGTCATCGGGAACACCGCGCCGGACATGTCGTCCTCGCAACGCATCCTGCGTACCGTCACCACGACCTCGCCGGCCGCGTCGCTGGCGGCGATGCGGCGGCCGCCCGCGGTCATCGACGACGAGGCGCCGGACAGCCGACGCTCCGGCGCGTCGACGCCGGTCAGCACGATGCTGTCGCCTTCCACCCGTGCCTGCCAGAAGGGTTCGTTCGTGGAAACGATCACGTCCTCGTCGGCCGTGTGCGCATCGCCGGATTCTTCACTAGCGGACACGCCAGCGGCCGGGGCCGCGGTCGCGCCCTCGTCCGTACCGGCCCGGTCCGCATCGCCGGCCGGAGGTGTCCCGCCACAGGCGGCCAGCAGCAGGCCCGGCAGCAGGATCGAAAACATTCGTGGACGCATCGCGACCTCTCCTCGGTGGATGTGGCCGCCATCATCACGGCTCCGGGGTGCACGCGGGATGCAATCCTGCCGGCGCATTCACCGCCGGTTCCGGCTTCGCACCGGAGATGACGTCGGTGTCGCAAGCGCTTGTTCCGCAAGGGATTTCTGCTGCATTGCAGCATCCTCGGGAACGGAAAATTCTCCATATTTATCAATGTGTTACAATTCACCGTCGTTCATCGACCGGAGACCGCCATCGCCGTTGTCCGAGCTCTGACCGCGTTGCTCGCCGGTGTTGCCCTGCTGCTGATGGGCAGCGGCCTGCTCGGCACCCTGCTCGCGGTCAACGGACGACTGGCCGGCTTCGACGAACAGACCCTCGGCCTGATCATGTCGGGCTACTTCGTCGGGTTCTTCCTCGGCACCTATGTCGCACCCGGCCTGATCCAGCGCATCGGCCACATCCGCGCCTTCGGTTTCTACGCGCCGCTGTGCGCGGCCGCGGTACTGCTGCATCCGGTATTCGTCGATCCGTGGATCTGGATGGTGCTGCGGGTGATCACCGGCATCGCGCTGGTCGGCCTGTACACGGTCATCGAGAGCTGGCTCAACGTGCAGGCGCCGCCGGACAAGCGCAGCCAGGTGTTCGCGGTCTACATGGCGGTCAACCTGCTGGCACTCGCCGCCGGACAATGGCTGATCGGCATCGAGGATCCGGCATCGTTCGTGCTGTTCAGCGTCGTGGCGATCCTGATCTGCCTGGCCGCGCTGCCGGTGGTCGCCAGCCGCATGACCCAGCCGACCCTGCCGGCGACGCCGCGACTCGCACTCGTCGCGTTGTGGCGCGCCGCGCCGGCGGCGGCCAGCGGCGCGCTGCTGGCCGGGCTGGCGATGGGCGGTTTCTGGGGCATGGGCGCGGTCTACGCCGACGGCCTCGGCCTCGACGTGCACGGCATCGCCGCGCTGATGAGCGCGACGATCCTCGGCGGCGCGGTGCTGCAGTGGCCGATCGGCCGGCTGTCGGACCGCGGCGACCGGCGCACGACGCTGGCGGTGGTCTGTGCGCTGGCGGCGCTGGTCGGCATCGCGATGGTGTTCACCGCCGCGCGTTCGGAAACGGCGCTGTTCGCGTTGTTCTTCGTGTTCGGCGGGCTGGCGTTCGCGATCTACCCGCTGTGCGTGGCCCACCTGCTCGACCACCTGCCGACCGAGGACACGCTGTCGGGCTGCTCCAGCCTGCTGCTGCTCAACGGCGTCGGTTCGGCGATCGGTCCGGCGCTGGTCGGCGCGCTCATGGTCCGCGCCGGTCCCGGCGCGCTGCCGGCCTCGTTCGCGGTGATCCTCGGCGTGCTGGCCGCCATCGCCGCCGGCCGGCGCCTGGTCCGCCGCCGCGACCGCGACAGCCCCGCCAGCTTCCACCCGATGCTGCGCATGACGCCGACATCGCTGGAAATGCTGCCGGAGACCGGCGCCGCGCCCGAGGGGCCGGACCGGTCCAGCGCGGCCGCCGAAGACGCCTCTCCCTCCCCTTCATCCCACAAGGAAGCCCATTGATTTCAGACAACCTGACCACCGATCTCTCACCCGCGAATACCCCGTTCGTGCCGCGACTGATGCTCGCGACCGACCTCGACGGCACCTTCCTCGCCGGATCCCCCGCGCATCGCCAGCAGCTCTACCGGCTGGTCGACCGCCATCCCGAGATCCGCCTGACCTTCGTCACCGGCCGCGGCCTCGAGGCCGTCATGCCGCTGCTGTCCGATCCCAGCCTGCCGCGCCCCGACTACGTGATCTGCGATGTCGGCGGCACCGTCGTCGACGGCCGCACGCTGCAGCCGATCCAGCCGCTGCAGACCCGCATCGACCGGCGCTGGCCCGGCGAACATGCCGTCGCCGAGGCGATGGCCGACTTCCCCGGCCTGGTACGCCAGGACGTGCCGCAGGAGCGCCGCTGCTCGTACTTCTGCGAGCCGGAGGCGCTGGCGTCGGTGCGCAGCGACATCGAGGCGGCCGCGCGCGCCCTCGACTGCTCGGTGCTGTACTCGGCCGACCGCTACCTCGACATCCTGCCGCCCGACACCGACAAGGGCCGCACGCTGGCCGCGCTGGCCGACCACCTCGACCTGCCGCACGAGCGCGTGCTGGTCGCCGGCGACACCCTCAACGACCTGTCGATGTACATCTCCGGCTTCCAGGGCGTGTGCGTCGGCGAATCGGAGCCCGCGCTGGTCGACGCGACCAACCAGCTGGCGAACGTGTTCCATGCGCGCGAACCGGGCTGCGGCGGCATTCTCGAGGCGGTCGCCCACTTCGGCCTGCTCGACGCCGACGACCCGCATCTGAAGATCCGCGCGCCCGAGGCGACCGGAAAGTCCGAGCTGGTCATGGTCTACCACCGGCTGCCGTACGAGGAATACGTCGAGGACGGCGAGCGCAAGCGCCGCCGGCCGACCTCGCCCAACGGCATCATCCCCAGCCTGCTCGGCTTCTTCGGCGGCGGGCAGAAGGGCTCGTGGGTCGCGTGGAGCATCGACGATCCCAAGCTCGGCAAGTTCCAGACCCACACCCCGGTCGACAGCGACGCCTACCCGGACCTGACGGTCGCGCGCGTGCCGCTGACCAAGACCGAGGTCGACGCGTTCTACAAGCGTTTCTCCAAGGAAGCGTTCTGGCCGATGCTGCACACCTTCTGGGAGCGCGCGCGCTTCCGCGAGGACGACTGGAAGATCTTCCTGCGGGTGAACCGCAAGTTCGCCGAGGCCACCGCCGCCGAGGCCGCGCCGGGCGCCACGGTGTGGCTGCACGACTACAACCTGTGGATGGTGCCGGCCTACCTGCGCGAACTGCGCCCGGACGTGCGCATCGCGTTCTTCCACCACACCTACTTCCCGTCGGCCGACGTGTTCAACGTGGTGCCTTGGCGGCGCGAGATCCTCGGCAGCCTGATGCAGTGCGACTACATCGGCTTCCACATCCCGCGCCAGGTCGAGAACTTCGTCGACGTGGTGCGCGGCGCGATGCCGACCGAAACCCTGTCCCGCGAAGGCTGCGCGCCGCGCTTCCTGACCTACGGCTGCGCGGTCGGCCTGGACGACATGACCACCCGCCTGCGGGTCGGCGACCGGACCATCGGCCTGGGCGCGCACCCGGTCGGCACCGACCTGCGCCGGATCGAGAGCGGTCTTGCGCACCCGCACGTGCGCACGCGGCTGGAGAAGATCCGCCGCGAGTTCAGCGGCCGCAAGCTGGTGCTGTCGGTCGAACGGCTGGACTACACCAAGGGTACGCTGGAGAAGCTGCTGGCGTTCGAACGCCTGCTCGACGAGCAGCCGGATCTGCGCGGCAAGGTCAACCTGCTGATGATCTGCGTGCCGGCGGCCAAGGAGATGACCGTCTACCGCCAGCTGCAGACCCAGATCGAACAGGCCGTCGGGCGCATCAACGGCCGCTACTCGATGCTCGACTGGACCCCTGTGCGGTTCTTCTCGCGCGGACTGCCGTTCGAGGAGGTGCTGGCGCACTACGCCGCCGCCGACCTGATGTGGATCACGCCGCTGCGCGACGGGCTCAACCTGGTCGCCAAGGAGTTCATCGCCGCGCAGGGCATCGAAGGCAGCGCCGGCGTGCTGGTGCTGTCGGAGTTCGCCGGCGCGGCCGCGGAACTCAAGGGCGCGGTGCTGACCAATCCGCACGACCAGGTCGACCTGGTCGCCGGCCTGCGCCAGGCGCTGGCGATGCCCGACCACGAGGCGGCGGCGCGCCAGCGGCAGTTGTACGACATCGTCAGCCACTACGACGTCGACCGCTGGGGCCGCGATTTCCTCGACGCGGTCCAGGCCAGCGGCAGCGGCGCGGACCGTCACCGCTACGCGATGCGGGGATTGGCCGCGGCCTGACTCCCGGGCGGCGTCTGCGGGGTTCTCCGCGGGCCCATGGCGATCGGCAATGCTGCGGTGCACCCTCGCCGCAGCGGCCTCGCGCGTATGCTGGATCCGGGCCCGCGCCCCCGCGCGGGCTGCCGGTACGACCCGCACCCACTGATCCGCTTGATGAGGAGACGACCCATGCGCCACGCTCCCTTCCTGACGGCCGCAGCGATCTGTACCCTGCTGGTGGCCTGCAGCCAGGCCGAAGCGCCGCCCGACACCACCGTGCCCCCGCCTGCCGCCGCCGACGCCGATGCGGCCACCGAGCCGGAAACCCCATCGACCGACGCCGCGCCGGCGGTGTCGATGTACGACTGCGAAGGCACCCGCATCACCGCGACCTTCGACGGCGACGCGGCCAGCGTCTCGGTCGACGGACAGGTACTGGCCCTGTACAGCGAGCCCGCCGCGTCCGGCGCCAAGTACGCCGACGAGGCCGGCAACGTGCTGTGGACACGGGGTCCCAACGACGCCCTGCTGACCGTCGTCGGCCAGCCCGACCGCGCCTGCATGGCGGTCGCGCCGCCGCACTGACGCCGCGTCGGCACCGGTGCCACCGTGTTGCAGAGGCCGCCTCCGGGCGGCCTCTGCGCATGGGTACGCGCGTGTCCGGCGACGCCTCCAGCCACGCGGGAGGCAGGATTGCAAACCGACCAAGGTCTAGCATGCTGCGACGCAGCAGGCCGTTATCGTTCCCGGTCCCCATGCCGGTTGACCGTCCATGTTCCAGCGCGCCACCCGCCTCAGCGTCCGCCTCGTCGAACGCTTCCTGCCCGATGCCTACGTCTTCGTCCTGATCTTCACCGCACTGGCGGCCGTCGCCGCGTTCGCGATCGAACGCACCGCCCCGCTCGACCTGGTGCGCTACTGGGGCGCGGGATTCTGGGAGCTGCTGGGCTTCTCGATGCAGATGCTGCTGGTGCTGGTGACCGGCTTCATCCTCGCCAAGACCCCGCCGGTCAAGCGGATGCTGACCTGGCTGGCCTCGCGCTGCCGCACGCCGAAGAACGCGATCGTCGTCGTCACCCTGGTCGCGCTGGCGGCGAACTGGATCAACTGGGGCTTCGGCCTGGTGATCGGCGCGCTGTTCGCGCGCGAGGTCGCCAAGCATGTCCGCGTCGACTACCGCCTGCTGGTGGCCAGCGCGTACTCGGGCTTCATCGTCTGGCATGGCGGCCTGTCGGGCTCGATTCCGCTGACCATCGCCACCGAGGGCCACTTCCTGCAGGACGCGATCGGCATCATTCCCACGTCGGAGACCCTGTTCGCGCCGTTCAACCTGCTGATCATCGCGCTGCTGGTGGTCGCGGTGCCGCTGATCAACCGCGCGATGACCCCACCCGACAAGGACGCGGTGCTGTTCACGCCGCCCGACGACCCGGCGCCGCCGGAGCTCGAGCACGACGCGCATCCGGCCGAGAAGCTCGAGCACGGCTGGATCCTGTCGGTGGCGATCGGCGTGGCCGGCCTGGTGTACCTGGTCGACTACTTCGTCGCCGGCGGCGGCCTGAACCTCAACATCGTCAACTACGGTTTCCTGATGCTGGGCATCACCCTGCACCGCACGCCGGCGCGCCTGCTGGCGGCGCTGCAGGAGGCGATCAAGGGCGGCGCGGGCATCGTGGTCCAGTTCCCGTTCTACGCCGGCATCATGGCGATCCTCGTGCACTCGGGACTGGCCACGACGCTGTCCGAGTGGTTCGTGGCCTTCGCCAGCGCCGACAGCCTGCCGTTCTGGACCTTCCTGTCGGCGGGCCTGATCAACATGTTCGTGCCGTCGGGCGGCGGCCAGTGGGCGGTGCAGGCACCGGTGATGATCCCCGCGGCGCAGGCGCTGGGCGCGGACCTGCCGCGCGTGGCGATGGCGGTCGCCTGGGGCGATGCCTGGACCAGCATGCTGCAGCCGTTCTTCGCCCTGCCGCTGCTGGCGATCGCCGGCCTGAAGATCAAGGACATCATGGGCTACTGCCTGATGCTGCTGATCGCCTCCGGCGCGATCATCGGCCTGGTGCTGGCGCTGTTCTGACACGCCCGTGCCGCGCGCCATCCATGAAAAACGCCCGCGCCGCCGGTGGCGGACGCGGGCGATGGGGGCATGCCGTACAGCGGCGCGCCGGCGTCAACTCGATACTTTCTTCGCCACCGTCATGCCGAGCACGAACAGCACCACGGCGATGATGATCGCGGCCCAGAACAGGAACTTGGCGATGCCGAACGAGGCGCCGGCGACGCCGCTGAAGCCGAGCACGCCTGCGATGAGGCCGATGACGGCGAAGATGATGGCCCACTTGATCATGACGTTCTCCTGGTGGCGACCGGTGGAAGGCAAGGGTCCATGCCGGTGCGGCATGCCGCCGTGGCTGGATGAGGCGCATTCTGTCGGGCCGCCGGTGCGGCCGGCGTGAACGGGTGACGCGGTGTGCGGACGTCAGCGCATGCGCCCCGCGTCGGGCGCCGCGCGGGGCCTGCCGACGCGCGTGCGTCGCCACAGCATCAGGCAGGCCGTGACCAGCCAGCCGAGCATCAGGGCGATGACCGCCTTCTGCGCCAGGCCGCGCGGCGCATCGCGCCACAACGCCAGTCCCCAGACCGAGGCGAAACAGGCCAGCGCCCATGCCAGCAGCCATGGCCACGCACGCCGCCAGTGCGGGTCCAGCCGCAAACGCATCGCCTGCAGCACCATGGCGGTGGTCGCGCACAGGAACGCCGCCTGCGCCGAGACGCCGTGGACCAGGCCCTCCAGCGTGCGGTCGAGGCCGGGCAGGTCCATCCACGCATACGCCGTCGTCGTCAGCGCGATCCCGCCGAGCACGAACAGCAGCAACGGCGCCGCGCTGCGCGAGGCCGGCACCATCGCCCGGCGCAGGCCGACCGCCAGCGCGATCATGCCGATGCTCAGGCACGCATAGGCCGCCTGCAGCAACGGCCCCCAGGCGCCGATCAGGTACAGGCTCATCTGGCTGTGCACCGGGTCGAGCTCGGGCCGCAGTCCGTGCAGCGCGAGCGCGGCGGCGACGAACACGAGGATGCTCGACAACGCCAGCAGGCTCCAGGCGTGCGCGACGGCAGGTGCAGCGGCGGGAGGAACGGATCTCGTCGGCGGATCGGCGGCCATGCAGGCACGATGGGATGCGGAAGCGGAGGCGTCGCGCCGACCGGCAGGGCCGACGCGCACCCGATTGTCGGATGCGCGCGCCGCACGCGGCAAGCGCACTGCCCGGCCGCGCCTTGCGCAGTGGCGGAACGACGCGCGAATGCCGGCCCCACCGGGAATTTCACACCACGGTGCTAGGATGGCCCATGGGCGTCCGTCCCTCCATGCGTCCCGCGCGATCCTCACCGTCGCACGCCTCGCTTCCTCCCACGCGTCATCGCCCGCTTTCCGGGCGACGCCCTACTGGAAGCGCCGTGCCCGGCTATTCGACCCGCAACCTCACCGTACTCGTCGGCGGACACCCGTTCCGGCTGCGCGTGCTCAGCGACCGCCAGCAGTTCTCCGATCCCGACGGACACGGTGCGCGGCTGGGCATCTCGTCGGCGCAGTGGTGCCTGTTCGGACAGCTGTGGCCGTCGGGCCGGCTGCTCGCGCAGGCGATGGACAAGGCTGACATCGCGGGCAAGCGGATCCTCGAGATCGGCTGCGGCATCGGCCTCGCCAGCCTGGTCCTGCAGCGCCGAGGCGCCGACGTCGTCGCCTCGGACATGCACCCGCTGGCCGAGTCGTTCCTGGCCTACAACGCGGCGCTGAACGCGCTGCCGGCGGTGCACTACCGGCAGATGCGCTGGGACCAGCCGCTCGAGGCGCTGGGCGATTTCGACATGATCATCGCCAGCGACGTGCTGTACGAACGCGGCCATGCCGCGCTGCTGGCGGGCATCGTCGAGCGCTTCGCACGCGACCGCGCCGAGGTGCTGGTCACCGATCCGGGACGCGGCAACAGCGCGCCGTTCACGCGGATGCTGGACCTGCAGGGATTCGACGTCAGCGAATCGCGCTGCGCGATGGACGACGCCGACGTCGAGATCCGGCGCGGCCGGCTGCTGCATTACCGCCGCGCCACCGCGACGGTACGCACGTCGTGAGCGCGGCCGATGTCGACTGCGACCGCTGCGACGCGGTCTGCTGCCGGCTGACCGTCGTGCTGCAGTCGGGCGACGACGTGCCGGAACGTTTCACCGATGTCACCGACGCCGGCCTGCACGTGATGGCGCGCGATGACGAGGGCTGGTGTGTGGCGATCGACGCGGCGCGGATGTGCTGCTCGATCTACGACACCCGGCCCGAGGTCTGCCGTCGCTTCGTGATGGCGGGCCCCTACTGTCGCGGCATCCGCGACGACTATGCCGATCGCAATACGCGCGGCATCCCACTGGTCATGTACTGACGGAGGCCATCATGCCACGTGCCAAGAAACCCGCCCTTCCCCCTTCCAACACCAGCCACCTGTTCGTGGGTCGCAAGACCAGCGACCGTGGCGCATCGATGACCAGCGATCGCATCGCCAACGATCTCGCGGATTTCCGCAAATCCGGCGGCCGCATCGAGGTCCTGGGCGTCACCCGCACGCTGACCCGGCTCGATGCCGAGGCCCCGGCCGCCAAGGCTGCCGAGGCGGCGAAGTCCGGAGACGCGGGCAGACCGAAGAAGCGCAGCGACCGCGGCTGACGGCAGCGCGGGCTTGCGTCGGCGTCGCGCGTCCGGCCGGGCGCCGGCCGGCTACCAGACCAAGTCGTCCGGTACCGCGAAGCGCGGATCGTCGTAGGTCCCGTCGCCGTCGTCGACCTGCGGCATGGCCGCGTGATCGACGACGATCGCATCGGGGTCGCGCGCACGCACCTTGTCGGCGACCGCACGCGGAATCACCGCATGGCCGCCATCCAGCGCCGCGATCACCAGCGCGCCACTGGCCAACTGCCGTGCCTGCGCATCGCCGACGATCACGCTGCCCGTCGCACTGGCCGTGGCGAAGCGGTAGAGCCGCTCGCCCTCCGGCGACACCCTGGCATCAAGGATCAGCTGCCGTGCCTGCAGTTTCTGTTCGCGGATCCGCGCCTGCCGGTTGTGTTCGGCAGCCAGCGCGCGGTCGCGCCCGGCCTTCTCCTGCCGCAGGCGTTCGATCTCCTGCTGCGCCGGCGACGGCGCGGGCGGCTGCTTGCCCTGGCGCGCCTTCGCCTGCTCGCGCACCACCTGCGCCACCTTGCCCTTCTTGACCAGGCCGGCCTTCAGCAACTGTTCCTGCAGGGGATTGCGCATCGTTCCGGCCCGTCATCGTGGAGCCGCCATGATAGCGGGCGCGATCGCCGCCGCCCCGCTGCCGCGACATTCGGGCATGGACCGCGCGCATTCGCCATGCATGCGCTTGCCGTGCCGAGTGCTTGCGGCGGGGGCGGCGAGTTCTTGCGCGGCCACTGACGCAACGATCCATTCCGGACG
The DNA here is from genome assembly GCF_021191695.1 of Proluteimonas luteida. GTDB lineage: Bacteria > Pseudomonadota > Gammaproteobacteria > Xanthomonadales > Xanthomonadaceae > Luteimonas > Luteimonas luteida. The sequence goes on along the minus strand of NZ_JAIWPT010000001.1, from coordinate 80,761 downwards.
CGCCGGTCGTTGCCGGCCGGAGGCGACGCCACACTTGAATCCACGCCGCGATATGGAACGCAACCACGCGGCGCCTCCCCTCCCGGACACCGAGCACTCCCATGACCAATGCCTTCCTCGAAACGGCCAAGCGCCGCCGCACCCAGTACAGCATCGGCAGGAACGTGACCCTGTCGAAAGACCAGATCACCGACCTCATCGAAACCGCGATCAAGCAGGCCCCCTCCTCGTTCAACTCGCAGAGTTCGCGCGCGGTGATCCTGTTCGGAGACCAGAGCGTCCGGTTCTGGGACCTGGTCAAGGACGCGCTGCGCGCGGTCGTGCCGGCGGAGGCCTTCGCCCCGACCGAGGCCAAGATCGACGGCTTCGCCGCGGGCATCGGCACCGTGCTGTTCTACGAGGACCAGGACGTGATCAAGGGCCTGCAGGAACAGTTCCCGCTGTACGCCGACAATTTCCCGGTCTGGTCCGAGCATGCCAGCGGCATCGCCCAGTACGCGGTGTGGACCGCGCTGTCGGAAGCCGGCATCGGCGCCAGCCTGCAGCACTACAACCCGCTGCCCGACGCCGCGGCCGCCGCCGAATGGAAGCTGCCGGCCAGCTGGAAGCTGCGCGCGCAGATGCCGTTCGGCTCGCACGAGGCGCCGATCGGCGAGAAGACCTACATCGACGACGCCACCCGGTTCCGCGTCTTCGGCTGAGAGGCCGAAAGCAGTTCGCCCGCCTATTGCGGTCGCCGCCGAACGCCCGTGACGGCGGCGCTCTCGCTGCGGCGTTCGATTTACTCTCAACCTCCGAGCGGTCCATCCCCGCTCGTCGGGCGTTGCGCCACGGCACGCCCGGCATCGACACCTCCTCGCAGGGCCGCGATCGCGGCCCTGCTGCATCTGGGCGCGGGTGTCGCGAACGCACCGCCATTGCCACTTCCGGCTGCGCCGACGCCCTCCCGGCATCGGCCACCTGCGTACACCGGTCCATATGCGCTGTCACGGAATACGCGCACCGGTGTCCGCTGCCCGGTCCCGGCTGCGTTGTTCGTCAATGGCAGCGGCCCTCCGGCAACCGATGCCGGCGCCCGCGCCGTTATGCAGCCGACCGTGCGCACACGCGCGACACATGGAGTGACAAGACGATGCCGCAGCACACGTTCCAGATCCCGTTTTCCCATTTCCGTGCCTTCCTGCCAGCCGACGGCCTACGCCAGGTGGTCTGGAACGGGACGATGAACCGATGGAAGCAGAACAAGTCACCGTTCGAACGCCATGAAACCGCGGAGGTGGCCTTCGGCCGCGCGATCCGCGCCCAGGCCAAGCACCGCAAGAATGAGCGATCGCTCTCGCCCGGCATCGCCGCGCATCCCGGCCGCATCCACGTCCGCGGTGGCTGGGCGGTACACAAGGACGTTCCGGTGCACAACGACTATTTCGACGGCACCTTCAGCGGCGACATCTTCGTGTCGGTGCGCAACGGCCACATCGACACCGACCTGCAGAACTTCAACTTCACCTGGAACGCCAGCCTGGCGGCGAAGATCGTCGATTTCACCGGTACCCTGCGCAACATCGTCATCGGCATGATCCGCGCGCAGGTGCGCAACGAACTGGCGGCGCGGCTGCGCGTCGAGGTGCAGAAGGCGGTTGCGGAGCTGTTGCGGCGCCACCCGCAGGCCCAGGTGGCGCTGGATGCGACCTCCATCGAAATCCGCAAGGACACCATCGTGGTGACGGTGCAGTACGAGGAACTGCCGAAAACCCTGGTCACCAAGGTGGTGCCGCTCAAGACCGCCAAGCGCGTGGCCGGCACGGTAGCCAGGAAGACCGTGGCGAAGCAGGCCATCGTCAAACCGGTGCGACGCGCGGCAGCCAGGACCGCCTGAACCGCCACCGGCAATTCGTGCGGCGGTGCGCCGGGCCCGGACCAAGGGAAAGGGCGCTTGCGCGCCCTTTCTCCATGTACCGGAAACCCGCCGGATCACCAGATCCGGACGCGGTCCTCCGGCGCGATCCACAGGGTGTCGCCCTCGGTCACGTCGAACGCGTCGTACCAGGCATCGACGTTGCGCAACGGCGCGAACGCGCGGATCTGGCCCGGCGAGTGGGTGCCGTTGACCAGTTGCTGGCGCAGCGCATCGTCGCGCCACAGCGTGCGCCAGACTTGTGCCCAGCCCATGAACAGCCGCTGCTCGCCGCTGAAGCCGTCGATCTCCGTCGCCGGCTGGCCGTCGAGCGAGCGCCGGAAGGCCTCCAGCGCGATGGTGATGCCGCCCAGGTCGCCGATGTTCTCGCCCATCGCCACCTTGCCGTTGATGTGCATGCCCGGCAGCTGCGGGAACACGTAGGCCTCGTACTGGGCGCCGAGCTTCTCGGCCTGGGCCTCGAACTTGCGCGCGTCCTCGGCGGTCCACCAGTCGCGCAGCAGGCCGTCGCCATCGGACTTGCGGCCCTGGTCGTCGAAGCCGTGGATGATCTCGTGGCCGATCACGCCGCCGATCGCACCGTAGTTGACCGCCGGGTCGGCATCGGGATCGAAGAACGGCGGCTGCAGGATCGCCGCCGGGAACACGATCTCGTTCTTGACCGGCGAGTAGTAGGCGTTGACCGTCTGCGGGGTCATGCCCCACTCGCCCTTGTCGACCGACTGGCCGATGCGGGCGCGACTGAAATCCCACTCGAAGCGCAGCGAGCGTCCGGCATTGCCGAACAGGTCGCCGGAGACGACCTCCAGCCCGCTGTAGTCGCGCCAGGTGTCCGGGTGCCCGATCTTCAGGCCGAAGCCCTGCAGCTTCTTGCGCGCCTCGACCTTGGTGGCGTCGCCCATCCAATCCAGCGCATCCAGGCGCGCGCCCATCGCGACCTTCACGTTGGCGACCAGTTCGTCCATCTTGGCCTTGGCGTCGGGCGGGAAGTACAGCTGCACGTAGTCGCGGCCGATCGCCTCGCCCATTGCGCCGTCGGCGAATGCGATGCCGCGCTTCCAGCGCTCGCGCTGCTCCGGCTGGCCGGACAGGAACTTCGAACGGAACTCGAACTGCGCGTCGGAGAACGCGCGCGACAGCAGCGGCGCGGCCGCGTCGACGGTGCTGAACGCCTGCCAGGCCTGCAACGTGGCGACATCGGTGTCGGCGAAGATCGCGGCGATCTTCGGGATCGCGGTGTCCTGGCGGACCACGGCGCGCGGCGCATGGTCGACGCCGGCGGCGGCGAAGAACGCCGTCCACGGGAAGCCGGGTGCGGCGGTGTCGAACGCCGACAGTTCCAGCGGGTTGTAGGTCTTGTCGCGGTCGCGGCTTTCGGCGCGGGTCCAGTGTGCGTCGGCGATGCGCGTTTCCAGCGCGAGGATCGCCTCGGCGCTCTGCGCGGGATTGTCCCAGCCGGCCAGTTCCAGCAGCTCGGCGATGTAGGCCTGGTAGCGCTCGCGCTGCGGCGCGAAGTTCTCGCGCAGGTACATCTCACGATCCCCGAGGCCCAGGCCCGACTGGCTCAGGTACAGGGTGTAGCGGTCGGGATCGCGCTGGTCGTCGGAAACGCCCAGGCCGAAGAAGCTGCGGCCGAAATCGCCGCGCTGCGCGCCCATCAGCGCCGCCAGCGCGTCCCTGTCGGTCGCCGCGCGGATCGCCGCGAGCTTCGGTGCCAGCGGCTCGGCACCCAGCGCCTCGATCGCAGCCTCGTCCATGAAACCGGCATACAGCGCGGCCACCTTGGCCTGGTCGCCGCCGGTCGCCGGATCGCCGGCCGGATAACCCTCGACCAGTTGCCGCACGCGCGCCTCCGACAGGTCGCGCAGCACCAGGAACGCGCCATAGCTCGACTTGTCGGCGGGGATCTGCGTGGTCTTCGCCCATGTGCCGTTGACGTAGCCGAAGAAGTCGTCTCCGGGCTTGACGCTGGTGTCCATGCCGGCCGTATCGATGCCCCAGGTGCCGAGGCGCTGGGCGGCCACCACGTCGATTTCGACCCCGCCGGCGCTGCCGTCCCCGGTCTGGAACAGCGCCTGCAGGTCGCAGGCCTCGTCGAGGCAGCGGTGGTCGTGGGCGACGGCCGTCGCCGTCATCGTCAGCGCGAACGCGGTGGCCATGGACAGCAGTGTCTTCTTCAAATCGGTATCTCCGGGAAGGATGGCGGGTGGCCTGCGTCGTTGCCGACGAAACCATCGACCCGCGAGGATACCGGCTGCGCCGCCGCGGAGACAGGTCGCCCCTGTCCGGCAGGCCTGCCGTGGGACCGCACCGCGCGCGGCCCCAGCCACCGGCTACCGGCCGTGCAACGCACATCGCCGCCCGGCCCGGCCGGCGGCCACGGTGCGCGACGCGTACACTCCCAGCCGCTACCGAACAAGCGGCGCGGAAGAACGCGCGTCGCCGAAGAGCCGCCAGATGACGCCGATCCGCCTCGACAAGCACCTCGCCGCCCTGCTCGGCTGCTCCCGCGGCGACGCACGCCAGTACATCGAGGGCGGCTGGGTGCGCGTGGACGGCGAGACGGTCGACGCGCCGCAGCATCCGATCGACGGCCAGCAGGTGGTGCTCGCACCCGACGCGCGCCTCGGCGAGGTGGCGCCGGCGACGCTGCTGCTGCACAAACCCGCAGGCATCGACAGCGAGGCCGCGATCGCGCTGGCCACGCCGGCCAGCCGCAGCGGCCTCGACATGCTCGACCAGGCGGTCCTCAGGCGGCATTTCCACCGGCTGGCGGCGCCGATGCCGCTGGATGCCGAGGCCAGCGGCCTGTTGGTACTGACCCAGGACCATCGCGCGCGGCGTCGCCTGACCGAGGACACCGCACACCTGGAACAGGAGTACATCGTCGAGGTCGAGGGCACGTTGCCGCCGTATGCGCTCGCGCAGCTGTCGCGCGGCGGACTCGACGACAACGGCTGGCCGCTGCCGCCATGCAAGGTCAGCCGGCAGAGCGAGCAGCGGCTGCGGTTCGCGATCAAGCAGGTGCGCCCGGGCCAGTTGCAACGCATGTGCGCGCAGGTCGGCCTGCGCGCCGTCGGCATCAAGCGGCTGCGCATCGGCCGCATCGGCCTGGCGAAGATGGACGTCGGCACCTGGCGCTACCTGCCGCCCGGCGAGCGGTTCTGAAACGTCCGCTCGCCTGCGCCCGGGATTCCCGGACGGCGCCGCAGATGCCGTGACGGCATGAGGACATGCCATTGCGTCATGTCCTGCGCCGGTGGCCCATGGCCCCGGGCATCCCCACCGCGCTAGGCTGTCCGCGGCACATCTGGAGATCCGTCATGCGTCGTCCGCTGCGATCCGCTCCGTTTCTTCTGTCCGTCGCCGTGCTCCTCGGCCTGTTGTCCGCGTTCGCACCGGCGCTCGCCGCCGATACCGCGCCGCCGAAGATCACCGTGCTCTACGACGCGTTCGGCGACGACGCGGCGCCGGCGCACGGCACGCTGGAGAAGGACTGGGGCTTCGCCGCGCTGATCGAGGCCGGCGGCCGTCGCATCCTGTTCGATACCGGCAACGACGCCGGGGTGTTCGCGCGCAACGTCGCGGCCAAGGGCATCGACCTCGCGGACCTCGACATGGTGGTGATGTCGCACCGGCACGCCGACCACATGGCCGGACTGGCCGTGCTGCTGGCCGCCAACCCCGGCATCGCCATCCATGCGCCGCAGGAAGGCTTCGGCATCTATGGCTCGTCGCTGCCGTCGACCTTCTACCGCAAGGACGCTTCCCTCCCCACGCGCCAGCGCTACTTCGACGGCGAGCCCGCGGAGACCCTGCACTTCGGCAGCGCCTGGCCCGGCGCCAACCTGCACCCGATCGCGGAGACCACCGAGCTCGCGCCCGGCGTCTGGGCCATCGCCACCGTGTCCGACGTGCCCGGCACGCGCGAACTGCGCGAACTGTCGCTGGCGGTGCGCACGCCCGAGGGCCTGCTGCTGGTCGTCGGCTGCTCGCACCCCGGCCTGCCGGTGATCGTGGCCGAGGCCGCGAAGCTCGATCCGGACATCCACCTGGTGATCGGCGGCTTCCACTACGTCAATGCCGACGATGCCGCGATCGCGGACGTCATCGCCGCGCTCGCGCCCTACGACATCGACTTCATCGCGCCGGGACACTGCACCGGCGAGCCGACCTTCGCCGCACTGCAGCGCGCCTACGGCGACCGCTATCTCTATGCCGGACTCGGCGCCGAACTGGTGCTCGACCGGCCGGCGGGCGCACAGCGGCCGCGCGGCGCCGATGCGGCGCTCGGCCATGCCGAATCGGTCGCCTACCGGGCGCTGGCATTGCGCGGCGACCATGCGCACGACCACGCCGCGTCCCATGCGCCCTGACGGGACCTCCCGCCCCGGCCGCCCCGACGACATCGCCAGCGCGCCTGCCCGGCGTCGAACGCGCGCAGGAAGCGCGGGCGCCGATTGTCCCTGACATTGCCGGTGTGCCCCGTCCCGGCATCGCCGGCAGGACGACCATCAACCGCCGAGGCTGTCCTGGTCCTCCTGCAGCTCCGGCTTCCACGGTACGTCCGGTGGCGGCCGCCCGTCGGTCTCGACGTCCTGCATGTTCGGGTCGCTGATGCCGCAGCCGCCGCCGAACGCCAGCAGCGCGACATTGCACTGGATGGTCTTGCTGGTACCGGGAATCGGGATCAGCACCGTCTTGATGCTGCGCCGCACCCATTCTTCCAGCAGCGTTTCGCTCGGCACCCAGAAACGGTCGAAGCTGGTCGGCTGGTAGTCGGTCGGCGGACGCCGCAGCCAGGTGCCCATGCGGTCGATCTTCTCGAAATCCTCGGTGATCGTGCCGGGCGGCAGGCCGCCGCCGACGCGGCCGCCGCCGGCCAGCCGGGGACGGCCCTCCGCATCCAGCAGGCCCGAAGCGCTGCCCGGCTGGCCGCCGTCACGCGCCTGCGCGGCATCACCCCAGTCGTCGGCGGCGCGCGTCGACGGTGCGGCGCCAGCGGGCGTGGCCGGCTGCGCGCCCTGCCCGCTGGCCGGGGCCTGCGGTCGCGTGCCCGCTGTCCCCGACGCGGGTGACGGCGACGGCGCCGGTGCGGGCTGCGAGGTGTCGGCAGCCGGCGCAGGCGAGGTCCGCAGCGGAATCTCGCGCGGGGTCACCGCGACCTCGGGCGCATCGCGACGCGGCGTCGGCGCAGGCATGGCCGGCAGTTGCACCGGACGACGCTCGACCTCCTCGGAACGCGCGATGACGATCGCACGCTCGCGGACTTCGACCTGCGCATCCGGCAGCGTCGGCACCGGCACCGCAACCGGCGCCACCTCGGCGCGCCGCTCGGGCACCTCGACCGCCTGCACCGCGGGTGCCGGGATCTCCCGCTCGCGCACGGCGACGGTCGGCGCCGTGTCGATCGGCCGCGGCGGCGGCAGCTGGAACGCGATGTCCGGACGCGGCGTCTCGGTCACCACCAGCGGCTGCGCGGCCGGAACCTCGTCGTCAGGAACCGGTGGCGATGGCGCGGCGGCCACCGTGTCCGCCGGTGACGGGGCCGTGGCCGGCGCATCGGCGGGTGCCGGCAGCTCGACGACCTCCTCCGGCGCGCCGCCGGCCGCATCCTCGGGCGTGCCGTCGCCGATGAAGGTAGCCTGGATCACGACCTCATCGCCGCGTTGCGACGGCGCCGCGACATCGAAGAAGCGCGCCTGCATGAAGAAGAACAGCAGCAGCATCCAGCACAGCTGGATCAGCAGCGTCGTCGACAGCGCGGCGATGCGCATGCCGCGCTCGTCCGGCGGATCGGGCTGCCACAGCGGATAGGCCAGGCTGGCCAACGCCGCGAGCCGGTTGCGGGGAATGCGCGGACGCGGACGCGGCGGCGGCGCCCGGCCGGCGAGCACCGCGACGATCGCCTCGGCCGTGGCCCCGGTCACCGCGCCGGCGCGCGCGCGGATCGACGACAACCAGTTCGCCCAGCCTTCAGGAAAACCTTCGGACGCGGCTTCCGGCCTGATCGACCGTCGGCGCCGGCGGCGCAGCACATCGATCAGATCGGCGGAGGAGAACATCCCGTGGTGATCGCCCGAGCGCGCCGGTTACGCGACGTCGCGCGGCATGTAGGGCGCGTCGCCGGTGTCGTGATCGGTCGCATCGCGTACCGCGGTCACGCCCGGCGCCTTCTCCATCAGGGTCTTCTCGATGCCCTGCTTCAGGGTCACGTCGACCAGGCCGCAGCCATGGCAGCCGCCGCCGAAGCGCAGCACCACGACGCCTTCGGCCGTGACCTCCTGCACCGTGACATGGCCGCGATGCTGGGCCAGCTGCGGGTTGACCTCGTACTCGACCAGCCAGCGCACGCGCTCGACCAGCGACGCCGCCTCGGGCGGCGCCTCGCCCTTGATCTTGGGCGCGCGGATCTGCAGCTGGCCGCCGGTGGCGCGGGATTCGTAGTCGATCTGGGCGCCATCGAGGAATGGCACGCTGGCGGCGTCGAGCCACAGGGTGAAGCCCTCGCAGTCGATCGCCCATTCGTCGCCCTGCAGGTCGCCGGACTCGGCGAACTCCAGCCGCACGTCGGCGCGCGAGGTACCGGCATGCACCGCGGACAGGCGCACGCCCAGCCCCGGCAGAGCCTCGCGTTCGATCAGTTTGCGGAAATGCGCCTGCGCGCTGTCGGACATGTTGATCATGCGGCGTATTCTAGCGGTCCCGTGCCGTCACGAATGCGGCATGCCGACTCGCACATGAACGGCATGCCGCGCCCCCGAGGAGCCACCGATGTCCGATCTGATCCCCCTCGCCCAGGCCCACTGCATTCCGCGCCGCGGCGTCGAGCACAAGCTGACCGCAGCCCGCGTCCGCGAGCTGCTGCCCGACGTGCCCGAATGGACCCTGGCCGAAGACGGCAAGGCCCTGACCCGGAGCTTCCGCTTCGACGACTACTACCGCACGCTGGCGTTCGTGAACGCACTGGCCTTCATCGCCCATCGCGAGGACCACCACCCCGACCTCGGCGTGCACTACGACCGGGTCGAAGTGCGCTATTCCACCCACGACGTCGACGGCCTCAGCGAGAACGACTTCATCTGCGCGGCGAAGGCCGACCTGCTGACGGCATGAACGCGCGTCTCCCGATCATGCTCGCCGCGCTGGCCGTGACCGCCGCGACCGCGGCCCCGGCCTCGACACCGACCTTCATGCAAGGCGTCGAGGCCTGGGAGGCCGGCGATGCCTCGCGCTGCGCTGACCTGCTGCTGGCGGTGGAATCCGCCGGTGCGCCGGTACCAACCGGCGGCGAGCTGTTGACCGCGGAATGCCTCGCCGGCGCAGACCGGCATGACGAGGCCCTGGTCTATCTGCGCCGCCAGTTGCCGACCGGACGCATCGATCTCGACGAGTTGCGCGGCAAGTCGCGTCCCGGACTCGACGCACTGCGCACGCAGGCGGGCTGGCCGGCCCTGCTGGTCGAAGCGGAGCAACGGGCGCAGGCCCGCGAAGCCGGCATGGACCATGCCCTGCGCGACGAACTGCTGCGCCGTCAGGCCATCGACCAGGAAATCCGGCAACAAGTCTTCGTCGATCCCACCACCCGTGGCGACACGGCGCTGATGGCGCGCATGGCCGATATCGACCGGGACAACATCGCATGGCTGCACGGCGTCCTGCGCGACGGCTGGCCGGACAGCGACCGGGTCGGCCACGACGGCGCCAAGGCTGCCTGGCTGCTGGTCCAGCATGCGGACGCCGACCCTGCACTGCAGCGGATGGCGCTCGAACTGATGCAGCGGGCAGTCGCGGCCGGCCGCGCCGACCCGTCCGATTTCGCGCTGCTCACCGACCGCGTGCTGCTGGCCGAAGATAGCCCACAGCGCTACGGCACCCAGTTCCAGACCGGAGAAGACGGCAGGATGCGCCTGCGGCCGGTCGAGGACGCGGGCGGACTCGATGCCCGCCGCGCCGCGGTCGGCCTGCCGCCGATGGCGGAGTACCGCGCATTGCTGCAACAGATGTACGGCCAGCCCGTCGAGTGACGGGACGGGACGGCCGGGTCAGGGTCAGCCCAGCCGGTCCAGCGCCTCGCGCAGATCGTCGGCCAGCGGCGCATTGAGCACGTAGGGCGCGGCGCCACCGTCGAGGCTGAACTCCAGCGACGCCGCGTGCAGGAACAGGCGTCGCAGGCCGATCTGGTCCCGGAGCCGCCGGTTGGCGTCGACATCGCCGTATTTGTCGTCTCCGGCCACCGGATGGCCGATGTGCCGGGCATGGACGCGGATCTGGTGGGTGCGACCGGTCTCGATGCGGACTTCGCAGTAGGACTGCCCGCCGCGCCGTTCCAGGACCCGGAAGTGGCTCAGCGAGGGCTTGCCGGACGCATCGACCTGCACGTGGCGCTCGCCGCCCTGGCGCAGCCCCACATGCAGCGGTGCGTCCACGGTCATGACGCCGTCGGGCATGCGTCCGACCAGCAGGGTCAGGTAGCGCTTGCGGATGCCGGCGCCGTGGTCCTCGCGCATCAGCGCCTGCAGCTGGGTCAGCGCCGAGCGTTTCTTGGCGACCACCATCAACCCGGATGTGTCGCGGTCGAGCCGGTGGACCAGCTCCAGCGACTGGTTCGGACGCAGCGCGCGCAGGGTCTCGATGACCCCGAAGCTGATGCCGCTGCCGCCGTGGCTGGCGATCCCGGACGGCTTGCTGATCGCCAGCAGCCGGTCGTCCTCGAACACGATGCTGGCCGCCATCGCCTCCAGCAGCCCGCGCGACGGGGTCCCCGCCTCGCCCGGGACGGCCAGCCGCACCGGTGGGATCCGCACCTCGTCGCCGGCCTCGAGCTTGCGCTCGGCCTTGGCCCGGCCGCCGTTCACCCGGACCTGGCCGCTGCGTACGATCTTGTAGATCAACGACTTCGGCGCGCCTTTCAGCTGTCCCAGCAGGAAATTGTCCAGCCGCTGGCCGCCGCGGTCGTCCGGCACGCGCACCGTCCTCACCCCGCCACCGCCAGGGCCGCCCGCGCCTCCGCCACTGCTGTCAGTCGTCGTCATCTTTTCTGCTACACTCAACGTCGCGATATAAGGTGCTGATTTCTCTGGAAGATCACGGGCCAAAAGCCCGCCTCCAAAGCGCTCCGGACAGTCCGCGACCACCACCCTCGGGGTGGCCATGTTAGCGGCTCGACGGCAGTACCGGTTGTCGCCCGATGCCCCGCATCGGCGCTGAACACGTCCCGCGAGGTGCCCACGCCTGCCCCAAACGGCAGTCCGCGAGCGGCCCGCGGCCCGCAACACCAAAGTCTTGAACAACAAGCGCTCCCGCGGTCCGCCGTGGTGTCGTAGCGCTGGAAAATCCGGTTTGTCGCTGCGCGTGCGCGGCGGCTTCAGGCGAGATCCAGGCGAAACGCCCCGGCGTTCCGCGCGCACGAGCGCGTAAGGAACGCACAACAATGAAGCGCATGCTGATCAACGCGACGCAGGCAGAAGAACTGCGCGTCGCCATCGTTGATGGTCAGACCCTGTACGACATCGACATCGAACAGCCGTCCAGGGAACAGAAGAAGTCCAACATCTACAAGGGCAAGATCTTCCGCATCGAGCCCTCGCTGGAAGCCGCGTTCGTCGAGTACGGCGCCGGCCGCCACGGCTTCCTGCCGCTGAAGGAAGTCTCCCGCGACTATTTCCAGTCCGGCGTCGACCCGAACAAAGGCTCGATCAAGGAACTGCTGCGCGAGGGCCAGGAGGTCGTCGTCCAGGTCGACAAGGAGGAGCGCGGCAACAAGGGCGCCGCCCTGACCACGTTCATCTCGCTGGCCGGCCGCTACATGGTGCTGATGCCCAACTCGCCGACCGCCGGCGGCGTCTCGCGCCGGATCGAGGGCGACGACCGCGCCGAGCTGAAGAAGGCGATGGACGCGCTGGAGATCCCCGACGACATGGGCGTGATCATCCGCACCGCCGGCGTCGGCCGCGACGCCGAGGAACTGCAGTGGGATCTCGACTACCTGCTGAGCATCTGGCGCGCGATCGCCGAGGCCGCGCTGAGCAAGCCCGCGCCGTTCCTGATCTACCAGGAGTCGCGGCTGATCACCCGCGCCCTGCGCGACTACATGCGCGCCGACATCGCCGAGATCCTGGTCGACACCCCGGAGATGTACGCCGAGGCGAAGGAGTTCGTCGAGCAGGTCATGCCGCACAACCTGCGCAAGCTCAAGCACTACACCGACGACGTGCCGCTGTTCAACCGCTACCAGATCGAGTCGCAGATCGAGAGCGCCTACGAGCGGACCGTGCGCCTGCCGTCGGGCGGCGCGCTGGTCATCGACCAGACCGAGGCGCTGACCGCGATCGACGTCAACTCCGCGCGCGCCACCAAGGGCGGCGACATCGAGGAGACCGCGTTCAACACCAACCTGGAGGCGGCCGAGGAGGTCGCCCGCCAGCTGCGCCTGCGCGACCTCGGCGGCCTGGTGGTCATCGACTTCATCGACATGTCGTCGAACAAGCACCAGCGCGACGTCGAGAACAAGCTGCAGAACGCGCTCAAGTACGACCGCGCGCGCGTGCAGCAGAACCGCATCTCCAAGTTCGGCCTGCTGGAGATGAGCCGCCAGCGCCTGCGCGCCTCGCTCGGCGAATCCAGCCAGATCGTGTGCCCGCGCTGCGAAGGCCACGGCCGCATGCGCAGCGTCGAGTCGCTGTCGCTGTCGATCATCCGTGTCGCCGAGGAGCACGCGATGAAGGACAACACCGGCCAGGTGCTGGTGCAGGCCCCGGTCGAGATCGCCAACTACCTGCTCAACGAGAAGCGCAGCGCGCTGGCCGAGATCGAGAAGCGCCACAAGGCGCCGATCATCATCGTCGCCGACGAGCAGCTCCACACCCCGCACTACGACGTCTCGCGGATCCGCGACAACGAACTGGGCGAGGAAACCAGCCGTCCCAGCTACCAGCGCGGCACGCCGCGCCGGGTCGCGACGATCGCGCTGAGCAAGAACAACCTCAACATCCCACCGCCGGCCGTCACCAAGGTGCAGCCGGCCCACCCGGCCCCGGTACGCGAACCGCGTCCGGAACCTGCGCCCGCCCCGGTCGAGGCGCCGCGTCCCGTCGCGCCGGTGGCCGCTGCGGCGGCACCCGCCGCGGGCGGCGTCATCGGCTGGTTCAAGAGCCTGTTCGCGGCTCCGGAACCGGCCGCCCGGCCGGCCCGGAGCGAGGCCGAGCGCCCGTCGCGCAGCGAGTCGCGCGGCGGCAGCGAGGCCGGCCGCAGCGAGCGTGGCAACGGCCGCGGCGGTCAGCGCCGCGACCGCGACCGTCGCGGTGGCCGCCCGGCACAGGGCGCGTCGAACGGTGCCCAGCAGCCCGCGCGCGACGAGGCCCGCAACGGCGAAGCCCGGCGCGAGCAGCCCGCCGCGGCCGCCACCCAGGACAAGGAAGCCGGCCCGCGCAAGGAGCGCCGACAGCGCAAGCCACGGCCACCGCGCAAGCCCGAGGGCGAAGCAACCGAGACGACGGCAACACCGGTAGCCGCCGTGGCCGCCGTGGCTGTGGCTGCGCGCGACGAGGCACCGGCACGCCCGGAACCTCCGCACAGGGAAGCGCGCACGGGCCAGGAACCGGCCACCGATGCGGTGACTGGCACCGCCGCACCGGTTGGCGTCGCCGAGCTGTCCGCCGCGCCCGGAGCCGCCGCTGACGCCGACGAGGCCAAGGCCGCCGGCGCCCCGGCGACCGACGGCGGCGAGACCGACGACGACGCGAACGGCAACGCCCGTCGCCGTCGCGGACGTCGCGGTGGCCGTCGTCGTCGTCGTGGCGCTGCCAAGGGCGCCGAGGGCGAGTCCGACGATCTGCAGAACGACAGCGACGACCTGGGCGACAGCGACGGCGACGACATCGTCCAGAGCAACCGGTCGCAGCCGGAGTTCGACTTCGACGACCTGCCCGCCACGCAACCGGTGGCCACCGCCGATACACCTGCCGACGACGGGAACGCCAGGCGCGTGCCTGACCCTGCAGCGCCCGCCCCTGGCGCTGCGCCTGCACCCGTGACCGCAGTCCCCGCGGCTCCGTTGACGCCTGCATCACCGGCGCCTGCATCACCGGCGCCTGCAGCGGCGGACGCCCCGGAAACTGCCGGGGCCGCGACGGAAGTCCAGCCGGCCGGCCGGCTGGACGCCGTGACGCCTGCCGTGGCCGCGGTGGAAACGCTGGAGACCGCGCTGCCGGCCACCGAGGCCGCGCCCGCCGGGACCGCGCCTGCGGTGGTCGACGCACCGGAACCGGAAGCGACCCCGGTCACAGCGACGGCCGTCGCCACGCCGCCCGCGGCGCAGGCGGAGGTCGCCGGCGATGCGCCGGATACCGCCGTGGCGTCCACCGCGCCGGCCGAACCTGCCGCGCAGCCGCAGACGCCGGACACCGCGATCGACGACGAGGCCCCGACCGCCGTGGCGACGCCGGATGCGATTGCGGAACCGGTCGCAGCGCCCCCGCGTGGCCTGTTCGACCACCACGACGAGCACGACGCACAGGCCGTCCAGGTCGACGCGCCGGACCCGGCGCTGATCGCCGCCGACACGATCGAAGACGCCGAAGCGGCGCCGGAAGACGAGGCTGCGGCAACCGGCAGCAAGGAAGAAGCATCGCGCAACGCGTGATGTCGTGACGATGCCGGGTTCCCGCGGGAACCCGGTCATGCTCCGCAGCAGGCGGTGCCGGGATCCGAGGAACGGTCACCACCACGCGACCGGCATTCGTTGATCCGGTCCGCGAACCGCAGGAGCGCCCGCTGGGCGCGGCCTGCCTCCCATATCGCCAGAGGAGCAGTCATCGGCCGCTCCCGTCGATCGCGCTATTGTGCAAAGCCGGACCTGCAGGGAACTGGCCCTCAGACCACCTGCGACGGCGTCGTCAACCCATACTGGCTGGCCAGGCGGGCCAACGCGATGTTGTCCTGGATCTGCAGCTTCTCGAACAGCCGCGACTTGTGGGTGTTCACCGTCTTGGCGCTGAGGCTCAGGCGCTTGGCGACGTCTTCCTGGCGCAGCCCCTGCAGCAGCAGCATCGCCACCTCCAGCTCGCGCGGCGACAGCACGTCGAACGGCGTCCCGCCGCCGATACCGGCAAGCGCCAGGTTCTGGGCGATATTGCTGGCCAGGTAGCGCTTGCCGCGCGCGACGTCGCGCACCGCGCGCACCAGCTCGGCCGCGTTGCCGCCCTTGCCGACGTAGCCCGAGGCCCCGGCCTCGATCATGCGCCGCGGCATCGGGCCGTCCTCGAGCACCGAGACCGCGATCACCCGCGTTTCCGGCTGCCCCTTGACCACGCGCTCGGTGACCTCCAGGCCACTGACGCCCGGCAGATGCACGTCGCACAGCACGATGTCCGGTTTGAGCCTGCGGATCTGCGGCAACGCTTCCTCGCCGCTCTCGGCCTCGCCGACGACCTCGATGTCGGTCTCGCTCGCGAGGATCATGCGCATCCCCGTGCGCACCAGTGCATGGTCATCCACCATGAAGACCCGGATCGTCATCCCTGTACCCCTTCCGTCCGTTCCCGTCTGCGAGGCTACCCCCGCGCGCCGACCACGGCAAGCGGGGGTATTTCCGGCCATCACGGCGGCCACACCCCGCCTGCCCCATCCTCGGCGACACCCTGATCGATGCGGAGACGCCGCCGATGAAAACCCGCAAGGTCTACAGCGTCGACTCCCTGGCCGGAGCCCAGCGCGCGGTGCAGGCTGCCCGTGACGCCGGCATCGGAGACGACGACCTCTCGCTGATCGCCCGCGCGGACATCGAGCTCGAGCGCATTCCCGAACAGCAGAAGGACGCGTCGACCGATTTCAAGCACGCCGCGATGCGCGGTGCCGGGTACGGCGGCGCGACCGGCCTGCTGGCGGGCGTGGTCGCCGCTGTGGTGCCGCCACTGGGCATCACCCTTGCCGGCGTGGCCCTGACCACGCTGGCTGGCGCGGCGGTCGGCACCTGGGCCTCATCGATGGTCGGCGCGTCCCTGCCCGATCCGATCCGCCGCAAGTTCGAGGACGAGATCGAATCGGGCCGGATCCTCATCGTCGTCGACGCCGAGGGCGACACGCTCGACCGGGTCGAGAACGCCCTGCAGCACAGCGGTGCGGTGCACCTGCCGTACGACGAGCCCTCGGCGATGAGCTGAGGCGGTCATCCCGACCCGTTCGGATTGCTTGCCGAACAGCGCGTGCTGAACGTCGGATACCGCGGCGTGGATACCGAGCTTGCGACGGCGGCATCCGCCCCTATACTGCGTGCTGTCAGCGCAAGATCGACAGGATTCCCCGGGGGTGCACTGGCTTCGACGGGGGTCGCGAAATTGCCTGGTGCATGCCGAGGGGGCAGCTTTCCTCGTTAATCCAGCGGCAAAACTCTAGTTGCCAACGACGACAACTACGCTCTCGCCGCTTAAGGCGTAAGCCCCGAACCCACTTGTGCCCGTGCTCGTGGATGTAGGGTCATTATCACGGAACCGGCTGTGATGGCTGCCTGTCAGTCACGGCTTAACCAAAACAGGCTGGTCCCGGGGTGCGCTTTGCACACCGTGCTGCTCCGGGGCGAGATCCAACGGTGAGCTAAGCATGTAGTACCGGGGATGGAGTGCCTTCGGACGCGGGTTCGATTCCCGCCACCTCCACCATTCGAGGGTCCAGGACGGACCAAGAAAAGCCGAAATTCCTCCTAAAAACAGGGATTTCGGCTTTCTCTTTGTCTGATGCTCTACGCCCGAATCGGTAGAAATCTTGGGGTAAGTGGGGGTAACTTTGGGGGCAGCCGGACCTCCCCGGCACCAGTTACCCCAATCGAGTCGTCGCTTGCCATGCCCCTCACCGATACTGCGATCCGCAAGACCAAGCCCGGCCCCAAGCCGCGGAAGCTCTATGACGCCAAGGGCCTGTACCTCCTGCTGCGCCCTGACGGCAGCCGCTGGTGGCGCTGGAAGTACCGCCGCCCCGTGACCGGCAAGGAGAACACGCTCAGCCTGGGCGTCTATCCGGATACGGGACTTGCCGACGCGAGGGCCAAGCGCGACGAGGCGCGCAAACTGCTGGCCAATGGCGTGGACCCCGGCGAGCACCGCCGCGCGGAGAAGGCCGCCGGCAAGGAGCGCGCCGCCAACAGCTTCGAGGTCGTCGCCCGAGAGTGGATCGCCAAGCAGAAGTCGGGCTGGGTGGAGTCGCACGCAAGCCGCATCGAACTGCGGCTCAAGAACGACGTTTTCCCCTGGTTGGGTGGTCGTCCTGTGGCGGACATCGGCGCGCGTGAACTGCTGACGACGCTCAACCGAGTCGTCGACCGTGGCGCGGTCGAATCGGCGCACCGGATCTTGCAGAACTGCAGCCAGGTGTTCCGCTACGCAATCATCACTGCACGCGCGGACCGAAATCCGGCAGAGGATCTACGCGGCGCCCTACCCCCGGTCAAACCGACCCACCGTGCCGCGATCACCCAACCCAAGCGCATTGGCGAACTGCTGCGTGCGATCGACGCCTACAAGGGATCGCTCGTCACCAAGTGCGCGCTGAGGCTGGCCCCGCACGTCTTCTTGCGCCCAGGCGAACTGCGCCAAGCCGAATGGGAAGAGTTCGATCTGGATGTGGCCGAATGGAACATCCCGCCCGAGAAGATGAAGATGCGCTCGGCGCACCTCGTACCGCTCTCGACTCAGGCGCTGGCGATCCTCCGTGAGATCGAGCCGCTGACCGGCGGTGGGAAGTACGTTTTCCCGAGCGCGCGCACGGCCGATCGCCCGATGAGCGACAACGCCGTCCTCGCGGCCCTGCGCCGCATGGGCTTCTCGAAGGACGAAATGAGCGGGCACGGCTTCCGGGCCATGGCCCGCACGGTGCTGGATGAGGTGCTCAATGTCCGCCCCGACTACATCGAGCACCAGCTCGCGCATGCCGTGAAGGACCCCAATGGCCGTGCGTACAACCGAACGGCGCACCTGCACGAGCGCGTGCTGATGATGCAGGAGTGGGGCGACTACCTCGACATCCTCAAGGCCGGCGACAACGTCGTCCCGTTCCGCAAGAAGGGCGATAAAGATTCCAGCCGGATCGCTATCGCCGCCCGGAGGCGGGACACGTAAGATGGCCGGCAGGGGCGTATTGGGGACGAAACATGGCAGAGAGCACCGATAAGACCGATCGCCGGAAGCGGTGGCGCATCTCGCCGATCCTCACCTCGGCATTCGTGCTTTCAGTACTGACGGCAATGTTCTTTCTGCAGGGCCGCGCGCTCCGCGAAGGCTGGCTTCGCCACTTCGGTCTCGAAAGCGCGCAGTTCCCGATCAGCACCACCGACACCTATTGGCTGGCGCTGCATGGCTGGCTGAAGACGGCAGTCGGTTGGTTCAACAACGCCTGGGATTTCTACCTTGGCTACCTACCCAAGCTGATCCTGCCACTGGCGCTGTTTGCATTCGGGATGTATGCGTGGGAGTGGTTCAAAGCAAGGAGAGACCGAACCACCGCCAAGAATGAAGCCGAAGAAGCCTCGGAACCTGCCGGCAACATCGCACGAGGATGGCTGACCGCCGACGGCTGGAAAGCTTGGGCGACCCGCGCCGGCGTAGCGCTGGTGGCTGCGCCGATAGGTCTGGCGGTGTTCCCATTGATGCTGTTTCTGGCCGGCCTCCTGCTGGCTGCCTTGATCGGCACGGCCGTAGTGCCGTTCGACAAGGCCGGGAAACAGATGGCGTCCGATTTTTGCGAACGGCCCGTCACTCGCGCCGCAAGAATTGTGTTGACGGATGGCAGCGGCCATCCGGAATGGGGATATCGGATCGAGTGCAATCAGACCCTCTGCGCGATGATCCGTGATGGCAGGGTCTACGTTGTCCCGACGAGAAGCGTCGAGCGGATAGAGTTGCCATCGCTACTCAACAAGATTGATCCTAAACAGGATGACGAAACCGCACAGGAGCGCCTGTGCCCCGTCCCCGGTGACTCAGCGCCCGTACCAGCCTGATCTGACTCGCCGCCAGTACGCAGACGGATCAGGTATCTCCTCAACGGACTGTCCCTCGTCCTCGTCGTCCGCCTGCTCCAGGTTGGGTAGAGCCCACCAGTCGAGCGGTGTCTTCTCCCAGCTCCCGCGCCCTGAGAACCACTCGGGCACGGTCGCCTTCAGGGAAGTGGCGCCAGCGAAGTTCGAGATGACCGGATCCAGCAAGTCGGCCTGCTCCCTTGCCCAGGTCAGCCACTGCCTTCCGGCGGCCACGCTGCGCTCGTCCAGGTTCGCCATATGCGCTTCCACCGCACTGGTGAACCGCCGCAGGCGCACTGCCTGTTCCCATCGCTGCATGGAATCTACCAGGCGTGCCCGCAGCAGCCTTACTCGCTCGGCCTCCCTTGCCAGCTGCGCTCGCCGCGCCTCCTCCAAGTCGCGCTGACGCTGCCACTCGGCCCACTTTTCCCGTTCGGCCTTGATTCCTGCAGCCATGCCGGCAAGACCATCGAGGATGTCGGCGAGTCTGGTATCGATCGACGTGCGCTTGGTATCGGTCCAGTTTCGGCGCACGCCGTGCCCGCCGCGTTCGTCGATCTCGAAGGTCAGTTCGCCGCTTGAGACCCATTCCTTCCGGGGGTAGTAGGTTGGCGTGTAGTCCGATTGCCACGCCGCTCTTCGTCCGCGGCGTGGTGCCGGGGGCGGCGGTGGTTCTGGAATCTCGCGGCGGGTGAGCCGCTCCCTCAGCCCGACTTTCATCGCTTCTCCCTCATACGTCACGGTTGTCGTGCCCTCCTTGGTCACTGCCCAAGTGCAGCCGCGCCGTTCCGACTCCTTGATCAGCGTGTCCATCACGAGCAACGCTCGATCCAGCACGTCCGGCGTGATCCGGATGCACAAAGCTTCCTTGAAATCCAACGACAGACGCCCCTCGAACACCTCGGCGGAGCGCGCCAGTTTGAGCGTCCTCACTACCAGCGGATGCGGTTCCTCGAGAGTTGTCGGGACGACGACGGCCGTAGCCTCGTTTTCCGGGGATTCGCTGTCTCCTTCGCTCTTCGCACGCCTCGGCATGGAAGGCCTCGCTGCGACCAACGCCGCATACGCTTCCGGATCGACGACGCGAAAGCTGACGGTGCCATAGAACGGATCATGATTGGCAGGCAGCTTCGGTTTCTGGCGTGCCTTGGCGTCCTTCGCCCAGTAGCCTCGGCCTGGAAGCGGAATCTTTGCCCGTCGGCACGCCTTGCCTAGCGCGACGTCCGATACACCGATCTCCTTGGCCAACTGCAGCAGCGGCGTGGACCAAACCCGCTCGAACATCTCTTCGCGCGTAAAGCTGATGGCTTTGTACATTGACCGCAAGGCTTCCCACCAAGGGTCTTTAGAAGACGCTGATAGCCGCGAATCTCCCTACCGTTTCGCCATAAAATATCTGCGAAGCGTGACCAGCGTATTGGTATGGCTCCGGTATCGGCGCCATCGCCACGATGCTCAGCCCGGGCTCCGCCACGACTTTCGGTCGCGCGGCAGCAGCCCGTCGGGATCGTGGACTTCGAACACGTCGTCCGCGGTCAGCAGATCCGTGTAGACCACCAGGTTCACGCCGCCCGGCTGCTGCGTCGAGGGGAATGCCAGGCCGGTGGCGCCCGACGCCAGCACGCGGTCGGCCATCTCCCAGGTCGGCGGCTCGATGCGCTGGCGGAACCACAGGTCCTTCCAGGCGCAGTCCCACTCCCGCCACAGCGCGTCCCACGCCGGCGAGTAGCCGCCGCTGAAGTCAACGATGCGGGCGAGGGTGACTCGATATGAGGCCACTGTGCCGGGCGAAAACAAGCGTTCGGCCTGGCCGTACTCGGCGACGGCGGTGTCCGGCGCGGCCGACAGGTATACCGCGTGCGTGCCGGGACGGTTGAAGCGGCCGCCCTTGGCCGCCGCGCCGGCGCCGCTTCGGGGCTGGAACGCCCAGCTCGGTGTCAGCACCCGGTAGTACGCCGCGTCCGGCCCGACCGCGGCAAAGATCATCCGGTGGCGCCGGCCGACAAGTTGATCAGGTAGTCGCGCACCCCCTCGGCCAGCCCGTCGGCCACTAGCTGCTCGGCCGTCCGCCCATCCAGTTCCAGCAGCGGCACGTTGCGGAACCAGAACACGGCCCGCTGGCGGTCGCCGCCGGTCAGCTCCACCGCGATCGCCAGGACGTTGGCGGCGTCGCGCAGGAAGTCCTGCAGCTTCTCCGCATCCGGCGAGCGCGTGGTCGTGGTCCGGTGCACCTTCGCCAGTTCGGCCAGCCGCTGGGTGGTGATGTGCAGCACGCTGCTGAAGGCGGACGGCGAGAAGTAGGCCGCGCCCGGCTCCCGCAGCTCCTCCAGGAACCGGGCGGCGTGGTCGTGGTTCAGGACGGCATTCATGAGCACACCTGGGGCGACTGTGTGATGCAATTATGATGCATTTACGATGCATGTCAAGCACTTGGGTCCCTTGGCACCCCCTCGCCTGCGCTGGCCGGCTCGATCAACGCCAGTACGTCCTCGACCCGCCAGGCGGTGATGCGTGGACCCAAGGACCGGACCGGCTGGGGGTAGCGGCCGGACTTCACGCCCGCCCACCAGGTCGAGCGCGAGACGGGGATGATGGCGGGCAACGCCGGCCTGCCGTTGCGAGCCGGCCGACCGACGATCTGGTGCAGCCGCAGGTAGCCGGTCTCGGGCAGCGGACAGGGCTCCGCGGATTCGACCGTGTTGGCGGGAGGCGTGGATTGACTATGGGTCGCGTCGCGCGGCATGGCTCGCCCTCCTTTTCTTGAACTCACGATCCCGCGCCATGAAGGCTTCGAGCATGTGCGGGACCAGCGTGGCGGCGTCGATCGGATCGCCGTAGGTCTGTGCGTGCAGGGCGGCGTAGCTTTCGAGGTCGGCCTGCAGCGCCTTGGTGCAGTTGAAGCTGAAGCGGACGGTTTCAGTCTTGGGCAAAGGGCCGAGGCGCAGCTTGTTCGCGCTCATGGCAACGCTCCCTGCCGAAAGCTCGCCGGGCGGTACGGGCGCAGCGCCAGGTCGCGGCTGACGATCACGCGCACGGGCATGCCGGGGCGGACGGTCAGGGTCGGCTGCACGTCGAGGTTGCGGCGAGTCATCTCCTGGCCGACCTGGTTGATGACCTCCTGCGCGCTGTCGCGGCCGGCGATGATGATGCGGTCGCCGTCGCCGCGGTTCTGCGGCGCGGCCAACTCGGCGCCGACGCCCAGCAGGGTGGTCAGTGCGGCGCCGGCGAACAGGCGGCGCCAGTGCATGTCCACGCCGTCCTCCAGTCCGGCGTAGCCGGCCGGGTCGGCACCGTCGAAGTCGTCCAGCGACAGCGAGGAGGTGTCCGGCAGGATGACGCGGTGCCAAACCACCTGCACCCGGCGCTGGCCGTAGCCGATCTGGCTGTCGTAGCGGCCGAGCAGGCGCGAGCCCTGCGGGATCAGCAGGTGCCGGCCGGTCGCGGTGTCGTAGACCGGTTCGGTCACGGTCGCGATCACGTCGCCCGGCAGGTCGGAGCGGATGCCGGTGACCAGGGCGGCCGCCACCACGGTGCCAGCCATCACCTGGTACGGCGAGGCCGGCGGCTGCAGTTCGCCGCGGTTGCGGGTGTCGGCCGCATCAGCGACGGGAGACGCCTCATGCCGGCCGGCCGGCGTGTCCGCCATTTGCGCGGACAGCATCGCCAGCGGATCGGCATGCGCCGGCGTCGCGGGCGATCCCGATTCCGTCGTCCCGGCAACGCGCGACGGCGCCTGCGCCACACCGCCGAAGAACACCGGCGAGCGCATCGCCTCCTCCGCCTCCTTCACCTGCGCCAGCCGTTCGGCTTCGGCCGGGTCCTCGCCGTAGGCGTAGCCCTGCGCCTCGCGCTCGGCGCGCAGGATCGGCGCGCCCAGGTCGCCGGGCAGCGGTTCACCCAGTTCCGGCACGCCGGGCGACAGCGTCTCGTCCTCCGGCTCCTCCACGGGCGCCGGCGGCAGCAGCGTGGTGTAGTCGGCGGGCAGCCGCTGCAACGCCTCGGTATGCGCGACGCGCTCGACGTTGTGCAGTTCCGCCGGCGCCTCCAGCGCCCGCCGCTGCGAGGACTGCAGCGACCACCACGTCGCGCCCAGCACCGCAACGGCCAGCACACCGGCGAGCACGATCAGCAGCCGCCGGTTGAGCCTCGTCACCGGGCGCGGCGGCGCGCGCAGCGCGACCGACTCCGGCGGCAGCTTGGGCGGCGGCGACGAAGGCGCGGCCTGCGCATTCATGTCAGCGGCGCCCCGCTCGGTCGGTGCGCTCGATGCGCACCACCTCGGCGCGGTCGCCGCCCAGGCGCAGCTCCGCGGCGGCGAACAGCCGGTCGACGACGTAGTACGGCGCCATGTACCGGTAGTTCACCAACTGCCCCTCGCCCTGCGGCCCGACCACGAACAGCGGCGGCAACTCGCCCTGCGCGATGCCGGCCGGGAACTGGATGTAGACCTGGCGCCCGTCGTCGAAGGCCTGCCGCGGCTTCCACGGCGGGTTGCCGCCGCGGATCGCGTAGCGGAAGCGCAGGTCCTGCAGCGGCAGCCCGACCTGCGTGACCGGAGGCGTTTCCTGCGCCCGCCGCTGCAGCGCCCGCATCCGGTCCTGCGGATAGTCCCAGGACACCGAGGCCATCCACGTCTGCTCGGTCGAGGTCAGCTCGATCAGGTACGTGCGCCGGTCGGTGGTGATGACGAGATTGGTCTGCAGATCGGGACGCGTGGGCTTCACCAGCACGCTCACGCGTTGCTCGCCGCCGCTGCCGCTCACCGTGTCGCCGACGATCCAGCGCACCGTGTCACCGGCGGCCACGGTCACCAGTTGCTCGCCCGGCTGCAGCGCGATCAGCGTCACCCGGCCGGGGCTGGCGTAGACCTGGTACAGCGCGCCCTCGGCGTAGGGCCAGACCTGCACCGCGTTGACGAAGCCGTCGTGGGCCGGCGCCACCCGCGCCTCGTCGAGCGCGCGCGTCACCCCGGCCTGCACGTTGGCAGGCTTCTCCGCGACAACAGGCTTCTCCGGCAACGGCTTCAGCTGGCCCGGCAGCGGCAGCGGTTCCGGCACCGCGACGACTTCCGCCGCCGGCCCGACCTCCACCACCGCGGACACCGGCGCCGGCTCGTCCAGCACGATCGCCGGCGACTTCTTTCCTGACGACGCGCAGCCGGCCAGCACCAGTCCCAGCGGCAGCACGACAATACGCAACCACACGTTCATGGCGTCACTCCTTCCGTATCGAGTTCACGGCTCCAGGACAGGCCGTTGACGTAGATCCCCAGCGGATTGCGGCGCAGCGCCTCCGCTGTGCGCGGCGGCTGCAGCACGACCGGGATCACCGCCGTCCACCGCTCCAGCCCCGCACCGGCGCCGTCCACGTAGCGCCGCTCGGTCCAGCGCACCTGGAACGAGCTGTCGCTCAGCCGCACCACGCTGGTGATCTGCACCACCACCGTCTCTCGGCCGATGCGCGCGAACGGGTCGTTGCTGCGCGCGTAGTCGTTCAGTGCCGCCGCGCCGCGGTCGGTGGTGTAGTCGTAGGCGTCGAGCCAGTTCTGCCGCACCACCACCGGGTCGATCGACAGCGAGCGCACCAGGGTCACGAAGCGGGCGAGGTGGTGCGCCATCTGTGCCTCGGTCGGCCGGTACGGCGTCACCGCCTCGCCGACCGCGCGCACCTGTCCGCCGCTGTCCACCTCCACGACGTAAGGCGTCACGACGGACTGCGCCGAACGCCACACCAGACCGGCGGCCATGCCGATGGCGAGCAGCAGGCAGCCGAAGGCCATCAGCCGCCAGTTCGCCGCCTGCGCGCGGGCGCTGCCCAGGCGCGCATCCCACACCTGCCCGGCCGCCTGGTACGGCGTCGCCGGTTCCGGTGTCTCCGCGTAGCGCACGCGCGGTCGCCTGAAGCGCATCGTCGTCTCCTTCACCGATTCGAGGGATCGCGCAGCGTCGGCGAGGCGCCGCCACCACCGGAATCGCCGCTGCGCAGCACGTGGGCGGCCGTCGCCGCGCCGTGCATCGCGCTCCTGCCGCGCTCGCGAAGCCGCTGCGCCCAGGCGGGCGTCTCGCCCGTGCCCGGGGGACGCGTCGCCACAGACGTACCACCACCGGCGCGCGACGCAGACGCCGCAGGAGTGGACGCCGTCCTCGCCGCCATCGCGGCGCGGCCCGCGCCCACTGCGGCGCCCACCGCCGTGACGCTCCCGGCCACGCCCAGGGCCGTGCCTGCCGCGGCGCCGGCGCTGAGCTGCGGCCCACCGGACACCAGCCCGGTCGCGATGCCCGGCCCGAAGATCCCGAGCCCCAGCAGCGTCAGCGACCCGAGCATCACCGCCAGCGCGTAGTCGAGCGACGGCTCGTCCGGCACCGCGCGGAACTCGTCGAACAGCCCGGTGCCGATGCCGACGATCACCGCCAGCACCAGCACCTTGATCCCGGACGACACCACGTTGCCCAGCACCTTCTCGGCCAGGAACGCGGTCTTGTTCCACAGCGCGAACGGCACCAGCACGAAACCGGCGAGCGTCGTCAGCTTGAACTCGATCAACGTGACGAACAGCTGCACCGACAGCACGAAGAAACTGACGATCACCACCAGCCACGCCAGGAACAGCACCACGATCGGATCGAGGTTGGCGAACACCTGCGGGAACCCCGCCAGCTCGCCGATCTGGTCGAGGATCGGCTGCCCGGCGTCCACGCCCACCTTCGCCAACCGCCCCGGCTGCAGGAACTCGGCCTCGCTCAGCGTCGAACCCGAGGCGGTCAACCCCAGCCCCGCGAACGAACGGAACAGGATGCCGGCCAGCGCATTGAAGTTGCCGAGGATGAAGGCGAACGCGCCCACGTACAGCACCTTGCGGATCAACCGCCCCATCACCTCCTGCCCACCCATCGCCCAGAACAGCCCGGCCAGGGTCATGTCGATGACCACCAGCGTGGCGGTCAGGAACGCGACCTCGCTCCCGAGCAGGCCGAAGCCCGAGTCGATGTAGCGCGAGTACACGTCGAGGAACCGGTCGATGACCGCAACGTCGTCCACGTCCGCGCTCCGTCAGTCGCCGTAGAACCGCACCGGCGTCGGCGTGTACGGCACGCCCTCGCCGCGGAACCGGCGGCGCACCTCGCGCGCCTGTTCATGTACGGCCAGCGTGCGCGCGTGCTCCAGCGCCACCGCGCGATCCTGCGCAAGCTGCAGCTGCTGGCCCTGGATCGACTGCCGCGCCCGCAGCGCCAGCAGCTGGTTGGTGGCCTGCACCGCCTGCAACTGCCCGTCCGCCGACTGGCTGCGCGCCACCAGGTCGCCCAGCGCCCGTTCGTCCACGGCGAAGTTCTCCACCGCCTGCGCCTGCAGCCGGGTCGCGGTGTGCAGTGCGTCGAGCGAGTTGCGCCAGCGCTCGCGCGCATCGGACGCCATCTCGCTGCCGCTGACCGCGGCGGTGTAGCGCTCCGGGTACAGGCGCCGGAACTGCGCATCCATGCGCGAGACCTCGAACGCCAGCCCGCGTGCCTCGTCGATCAACCGCTGGCTGTCGGCCAGCGCCGAACGCAGTTCCTGCAAGGCGCTGAAATCCAGCCCCGCGAGGTTGCGGGCATCGTTCGCCAGCATCTGCGCCTCGTTCTGCAGCGAGTGCACCTGGTGGTTGATCTGCTCCAGCGTGCGCGCGGCAGTGAGCAGGTTCTGCTGGAAGTTGGCCGGATCGAACACGGCCACCTGCGCCTGCGCGGTGCCCGCGAGCAACGCACCGGCGACGAACAGCGACAGCAAGGTCTTCTTCATGACGCGATCTCCGGATCGGGGGAAGGAACGCCGGCGCCCGGCGCCGGCGATTGGGACAGCAGGTTCGCGGCCCAGCCGAGGCCGCGCTCGCGCAGCCAGGCGCCGGCGAAGCCCGGCACACCGGCCT
The DNA here is from genome assembly GCF_021191695.1 of Proluteimonas luteida. GTDB lineage: Bacteria > Pseudomonadota > Gammaproteobacteria > Xanthomonadales > Xanthomonadaceae > Luteimonas > Luteimonas luteida. Next base: position 53,935 of record NZ_JAIWPT010000001.1, on the reverse strand, counting down.
CGGCGAGCACGCGGTCGATGTCGCGCTGGTCGGCCGGCGTCGCAGCGCCGGCGAACGCCAGCGCCAGCGGCCCCAGGTCCAGGTCGAACAGCCTGTTGCCCACCCGCGACTGGTAGTAGTAGTCGCGCTTGGGCTGCGCGGTCGCGACCAGCTCGATCTGCCGGGCGTTGAGCCCGAACCCCTCGTAGACGGCGCGTACCTGCGGCTCCATCGCCTGCGGGTTGGGCAGGAAGATCCGGCTGGCGCAGCTCTCGACGATCGCCGGCGCGATCGAGGACTGCTGCACGTCCGCCAGCGACTGCGTGGCGAACACCACCGCCACGTTCTTCTTGCGCAGCGTCTTGAGCCACTGGCGGATGCGCGCGGCGAACACCGGGTCGTCGAGGAACAGCCATGCCTCGTCCAGCACCAGCAGCGCGGGCGATCCGTCGAAGCGTTCCTCGAACCGCGCGAACAGGTAGCGCAGCACCGCCAGCGTCGCCGCGCGGCTGCCGGTCAGCGCCTCCATCTCGAAACCCTGCACGTCAGCCGAACCGAGCGCGTCGCGGTCGGCGTCGAGCAGCTTGCCGTGCGCCCCGCCCAGCACGTAGGGCGCCAGCGCCTGCCGCAGCGCGTTCGACTGCAGCAGCACCGACAGCCCGGTCAGCGTGCGCTGCTCCACCGGCGCCCCGGCGAGGTTGCCCAACGCCGACCAGACCGCGTCCTTCTCGGCCAGGCCCACGTCCACGCCCTCCTGCCGCAGCCGCTCCTCGACCCACTCCGCGGCGAAGCCGCGGTAGCCGGCCTCGTCGATCCCGGCCAGCGGCTGGAACGCCAGCCCCTCCCCGCCGAGGTCGTAGTGCTCGCCGCCCAGCCCCAGGATCGCGGCGCGCAGCGAGCGGCCCATGTCGAATACGAACAGGCGCGAGCCGGCATAGCGCCGGAACTGCAGCAGCAGCGTCGCCAGCAGCACCGACTTGCCGGCGCCGGTCGGCCCCACCACCAGCGTGTGCCCCACGTCGCCCACATGCAGCGACAGCCGGAACGGCGTCGCCCCGTCGGTGCGGCACACCAGCAGCGGCGGCCCGTCCAGGTGCGCGTTGCGCTCCGGCCCCGCCCACACCGCCGACACCGGCATCAGGTGCGCCAGGTTCAGGGTCGAGACGATCGGCTGGCGCACGTTGGCGTAGGCGTTGCCGGGGATCGACGACAGCCAGGCTTCCACCGCGTTGAGCGTTTCCGGCACGGTCACGAAGCCGCGTCCCTGGATCACCCGCTCCACCTGCCGCCGCCGCTCGTCCGCCGCGTCGGCGTCGCGGTCCAGCACCGTCACCGTCGCGGTGACGTAGCCAAAGGCGACCGCGTCGCTCCCAAGCTCCTGCAGCGCCGCGTCCGCGTCGGTCGCGTTGTTCGCCGCGTCGTTGTCCACCAGCGGGCTCTCCTGCTGGAACAGGGTCTCGCGCAGCAGCGCCACCACCGACTTGCGCTTGGCGAACCACTGGCGGCGCAGCCGCGCGAGTGCCTTCTCCGCCTCCGCCTTGTCCAGGCACAGGAAGCGCGTGACCCAGCGATAGCCGAACCCGAGCCGGTTCAGCTCGTCCAGCACCCCCGGCCAGGTCGAGGTCGGGAACGCGCGCACCGTCACCGTGCGCAGGTGCGCCTCGCCCAGCACCGGCGCCAGCCCGCCGGACAGCGGGCAGTCCGCCAGCAGCGCGTCGAGGTGGAACGGCACGGCCGGCACCGCCACCGCGTGCCGGCGCGTCGAGACGCAGCCGTGCAGGTAGGTGAGCGTCGCCGCATCGTCCAGCCATGCCAGCGCCGGCATCACCCCGTCGAGCAGGTCGTAGAGCCGGTCGGACTCGGCGACGAACGCCGCCAGCCGCTCGCGCCAGTCCGCCCCGCCCTTCGCCGCGTGCTCGTACAGCACGCTCGCCGCCCGCGCCCGCGCATCCTCCGGCGGCAGGTACTGCAGGGTCAGGAAGTAGCGGCTCTCGAAGTGCGCGCCGACCTGCTCGAAGGCCGCACGCCGCTCCTCGTCCACCAGCCACGACAGCGGTTCCGGGAAATCCGACACCGGATACCCGGCCGCCTCATGCCGCTCGGCCTCCACGTAGATCGCCCAGCCCGAGCCCAGCCGCCTGAGCGCATTGTTGAGCCGCGCGCTCACCGACACCAGCTCCGCCTCCGTGGCGCTGTCCAGGTCCGGCCCGCGCAGGCGCGCGGTGCGCTGGAAGCTGCCGTCCTTGTTCAGTACCACGCCCGGCGCCACCAGCCCGGCCCACGGCAGCCAGTCGGCGAGCAGGGCGGGACGCTTGCGGTACTCGGCCAGGTGCAGCATGGCTACGCGTCCAGCAGCACGCGGTGCTTGAGATGCCGCGCGAACACGGCCATGAACTGCGGATCCAGCCGCGCGCCCCAGACCGCGAGCGAATGCCCCACGATCCACAGCACCAGCCCGGGGATCCACAGCTGCAACCCCAGCCCCACGGCCGCGGCCAGCGTGCCGTTGGCGATCGCCACCGTGCGCGGCGCCCCGCCCAGCAGGATCGGCTGGGTCAGCGCCCGGTGCAGCGGCACCTCGAAGCCGGGCAGCTCGGCGCTCACGCCACCACCGCCCCACCGGAGAACGAGAAGAACGACAGGAAGAACGAGGACGCCGCGAACGCGATCGACAGCCCGAACACGATCTGGATCAGCCGCCGGAACCCGCCCGAGGTATCGCCGAAGGCCAGCGTCAGCCCGGTGATGATGATGATGATCACCGCGATGATCCGCGCCACCGGCCCCTGGATCGAGTCCAGGATCGCCTGCAGCGGCCCCTCCCACGGCATCGCCGAACCGGCCGCCTGCGCCCCGGCCGCCAGCAGCATCAGCAGCACGCCCGGCAGCATCCAGTGCAGCTCGCGCGCCCGCACAGGCGCGGCATCACGTCGCGTCGTCATGACCATCTCCATCGGAAGGAAAAGGAATCGGCGCCTGCGCCAGCTCGTCGCGCGAGGCCAGCTGGTAGCCGTCGCCGTCGCAGCCGGTCACGCAGGCGATGTCGCGCACCTGCCGCGCGCGCCCGCGCCCGGCGATGAACACGATCACGTTCACCGTCTCGGCGATCAGCGCCCGCGGCGGCGTCAGCGCCACCTCCAGGATCAGCTGCTCCAGCCGCAGCAGCGCGCCCAGCGCGGAGCCGGCGTGCACCGTGGCGATCCCGCCCGGGTGCCCCGTGCCCCACACCTTCACCAGGTCCAGCGCCTCGCCGCCGCGCACCTCGCCCACCACCACCCGGTCGGGCCGCAGGCGCATCGCCGAGCGCACCAGGTCGGCCATCGACACCACGCCCGGCTGCGTGCGCAGCGGCACGTGATCGCGCGCCGCGCACTGCAGCTCCACCGTGTCCTCCAGCACCAGCACCCGGTCGCCGGTCGCGGCCACCTCCGCCAGCAGCGCGTTGGCCAGCGTGGTCTTGCCGGTGCTGGTGCCGCCGGCGATCAGCACGTTCTGCCGCTCGTGCACCGCGCTGCGCAGGAACGCCGCCTGCGCCGCAGTGAGGATGCCGCCGGCCACATAGTCGGCCAGCCGCAGCACCCCGACCGCGCGCTTGCGCAGCGAGAACGCTGGCGCCGTCACCACCGGCGGCAGCACGCCTTCGAAGCGCTCGCCGGTCTCGGGCAGCTCCGCGGTCAGCAGCGGCCTGCCGGCGTGCACCTCGGCGTGCACGTGCGAGGCCACCAGCCGCACGATCCGCTCGCCGTCGCCCGTCGGCAGGGTCACTCCCATCGGCGTCCGCCCCGACGACAGCTTGTCGATCCACAGCGCCCCGTCCGGGTTGAGCATCACCTCGACCACGTCCGGGTCCTCCAGCGCGCGGGCGATCACCGGCCCCATCGCCGTGCGCAGCATCCGCACACGCCGGTCCTGCGACACTGCCACCGGCGAATAGACGCCGCTCACGCGGACTCTCCCGGCGCGGCGGCGGCCGCATCCGTCTCGTCTTCCGACCGCACCGTCGCCAGCTCGCGTACGAGGCTGTGCCCACGCCCGATCCGGCGCCCCAGCTGCTCGACGAACTGCGCGAACCGCGCCTGCCCCTGCGCCTTGGCCGCCGCCTGGTGCGCCTCGGGCAGCGGCGCGCTGACGGTCAGGTAGTAGCGCACGTACAGCGCCAGCGCCTCGATCAGGATGGCCTGGTCGCGCTCCAGCCGCTCGAACTGGCACGAGAGCCGGTCCAGCCGTTTGGCGACCAGCTCGCGGCCGTCGCCCTCCGGCGACAGGAACGCCGCCACCGCCGCGGCGACGATGCCGGAGACCGACACGCCCTTCATCGCGGCCAGTTCCGACAGGCGCTTGTCGTGCGCGTGCTCGAAATACACGTTGCGGCGGACGCGGCTCATAGCGGGATGCCTCCGTCAGGTCCAATCACCTGCCGCACGCCGCGCTCACGCTGCGGAACGCGCCACGCCGCGGGTGCCTCGTCATCGAGGACCGCCAGATCGGACGTCGGCGCTGCGTGCAGCGCCCACGCGATCTCCTCCTGCTGCTGCAACCCGCCGTCGCTTCCGACACCTCCGGCGTCGGTGCCATCCTCGACCGCCGGCGCCGGTGGAACCGGCAGCGCACTCCAGTCGTCTGCGCTGCGCGGCGGCGCGTCGGCATACGGGCCGTCCGCCAACACCGGCGGCGGCATCACACGCCGAACGAAATTCGGATCGGTGTAGTACCGCAGCTTGCGCGCCCGCAGCGGCGGGTGTCCGGCCACCATGACCAGTTCCTCGTCCGGCGGCAGCTGCATGATCTCGCCCGGCGTCAACAACGGCCGACCGATCGCCTGCCGGGACACGTTGACGTGGTCCAGCCACAACGCACCGCGGGAGCCGCCGTAGCTGCGGTGCAGGTGCTCCTGCGTCGCCATGCCGAGCGTGTCCGACAGCCGCCGGGCCGTGCGTTCGTCATTGGGCGCGAACGCCACGCGCACGTGGCAGTTGTCCAAGATCGAGTTGTTGCTGCCATAGGCCGCTTCGATCTGGTTGAGCGACTGCGCGATCAGCAGCGCCCGCATCCGGTAGCCGGCCATGAAGGCCAGCGCCTGCTCGAAGAAGTCCAACCTGCCCAGCGCCGGGAACTCGTCCAGCACCCAGAGCAAGGGGTGGCCGTCGTGCGCGGCCTCCGGTCGCCGCCCCCAGCGGAACCTGCGCCGTGGCATCTCGCGCTGCGGCAAGGTCTCGGTGAGCCTCCGGCCGATCTGGTTCAGCAGCAGCCGCACCAGCGGCCGGGTGCGCTCGATGTCGGACGGCGGCACCACCAGGTACAACGACACCGGCGCCTGTGCCGACACCAGGTCGGCGATGCGCCAATCGCAGCGCGAGGTGACCTCGGCCACCACCGGATCGTGGTACAGGCCGAGGAACGACATCGCCGTGGACAGCACGCCCGAACGCTCGTTGTCGCTGCGGTTGAGCATCTCCCGCGCGGCTGCGGCCACCACGGGGTGCGGCCGATCGCCCAGGTGCGGCGTGCGCATCATCGCGCCCAGCGTGCGTTCGATCGACCGCGCCGGGTTGGACAGGAAATTGGCGACGCCGCGCAGGGACTTGTCCGGCTCGGCGTAGAGCACGTGCAGGATCGCCCCGACCAGCAGCGCGTGCGAGGTCTTCTCCCAGTGGTTGCGCCGCTCCAGCGCGCCTTCCGGGTCGACCAGTAGGTCGGCGATGTTCTGCACGTCGCGTACCTCGTGCACGCCGCGCCGCACCTCCAGCAGCGGGTTGTACGCCGCCGACCGTGCGTCGGTGGGATTGAAGTAGAGGCAGTGTGAGAACCGCGACCGCCAGCCGGCGGTCAACTGCCAGTGTTCCTCCTTGATGTCATGGACGATCACCGAATTCGGCCAGGTCAGTAGCGTCGGCACCACCACGCCCACCGCCTTGCCGGTGCGCGTGGGCGCGAACAGCATCACGTGCTCCGGACCGTCGTGGCGCAGGTAGTCCGCGCCCAGGCGGCCGAGCAGCACGCCGCGCGCGGCCAGCAGTCCGGCCGTCCGCGCCTGCGCCTTCGTCGCCCAGCACGCCGAACCGTGCATCGAGGCGGACGCGCGTCCCTTCGCTGTGCGGGCCACGACGGACACCATCACCGCGACCGCAACGCTGCCGAGCACGATCAGCCCGCTGCGATGGAAGACCTGCGGCGCAGACGCCTCGTAGTCCAGCCACCACGCGAACAATCGCCACGGCGCGTACACCGGATGATCCGACACCGTGAACCACGGCACGCCGAGCCGCGACTGGTAGCCCAGCTGCGCCGCCGTCCATTGCGTCGCCGTCCACGTGCCGGCAACCACGATGCCCAGCACCGCCAGCACTTGGCTGACCTGTACTCCGGTTCCGCGCACATGCACCACGACGTTCCTCACCCGAGCAGAAAATCTGCGTTACGGGTGAGCGTCGTGATCCAGCCTCTATGGGTCAAAGGCCATTGTTGCCGTGTTTCCGGCGACGGGCGGGAGAATGCTTACGCGGGAAAACCACGTCGAACTCGAGCGCACTCCTGCCCAAATAGACGGCACAACCAACAGGCGCGATTCCGCACGCCTCACGACACCGGCCGTCGCAGGAAATCGAAGGTGCCGCCCTGTCCGTGGATCGAGCCGCCGCGGATCAGCAGTGTCATCGGCTCGAAGCCGAAGCGCTGGAGAAACCGACGCCCTGCATCGTTGCCTACCGCGCACGCGGCCAGGATCTGGCTTGTGGTGCTGTCCATCGCGCACAAACCGACCACTGCATCCATCAGCAGTCGTGACGCAGGCGTGCCCCGGTAGCGCGGCAGCACGTAGACGCCCCACAGCACGCCGATCCCGCCGTAGGAGACGTGATACTCGCGCGAGAGCGCGGCGGCGCCGACCAACACATTGCCGTCAAATGCGCCCCATACGTAGGTGCCATGCGCCAGATACTCCGCAAGTCGCGTCGCGATGCCGTCCGCCCCGGCCTCGACTTCTCCACGCACTTGCGGCTCGACAGCGTGCACACCGCCTTCCACCAAGCGCCCGCGCAGCGCGTAGTACGCCGACGCGTCATGCTCCGACAGGCGCCTGACCTGCAGCGACGATTGCGAGTCCTGACTCCAACGTCCGATCTCCACCATCCGGCTCCGTCAGCGAAGATGCGGCCCGTCATCCCTCGCAGAAAAAGAACCCCGGAACCTGGGGTAGATACCGGGGAAGGGGTATGCGTCGGCAATTCGTATGGAAGGCGGGAACAGCCGGGAGAGAGCGGCCGTTCCTGCGCCTCGTACACAAAGATGCGGCAGGAGGAGAAGACCCTACCTACGGACGCGCGGCGACGGGGCTAATCACCCCTGCGCCAACGGCGTCCGCGTGCCGTCGACGCCGAGTCGCTGCCAGTGGCCGCCCTCGCGCAGCACGGCGCCCAGCACCGCATCACCGGTGGCCTCGTCGCGCTTCGGGTAAACCTGCACCGCGATCACCTTGCCGTCGTACAGCGGCATCACCTCCGGCACGATGGTGTGACCGACCAGGATCGTGCCGACGCCGAAGTGGCGCAGCGCCGCGGCGACGTCCGCGTCAGTCGCTTCCGGCGGCGCGGCGCCTCGCGGAAAGTAGCCGCGGTACCAGAGCGGCCCTTCCGTTCCCATCACGAAGCCGTGCAGTTCCGACTTGTCCGGATCGATTTCGCCCGACAGCACCTGGCGCACCGCGAGGTTGATCTGTTCTGGCGACAGGCCGCGCTGCACGGTGCCGGGCGAGACGCCGCCGTGCAGCAGCAACAGGTCGCCGACCTTGAGCACGGACGCACGCGTGCGCAGCCACTGACCGAGCGGGCTACCCACGCCGTACAGGTCCGCATACGCATCCACGCCCAGCACCTCCGCCGTGCGCAGGTACTTGGGGTTGAGGTAACGCTCGTCCCCGCGCAGCACCAGCGCCTCATGATTGCCGAGCAGAAGATGCACGCCACCGCCTGTACGCTCGGCTTCCGCTTCGAGCTTGTAGATCAGCCAGAGGATCTCGGTCTGGTGCGCGCCACGATCGAACACGTCACCGAGGAAAACCACGCGCCCCTCGCCGAACGACCAGCCCAGGCGCTCGTCCACCACGCCGTGGTTGCGCAGTAGCTCCACCAGGATGCCGTGCTCACCGTGGGTGTCGGCGATCACCAGCAGCGGTGCGTCCGAAGGCATCGCAATCTCGGCCGGCGCCACGTTGGCCGGCGCACGCAAGCGCACCTGGAACGATGGAACCTCATCGACCGCCGGGATCGTGACCTCATCACCGACCGCCACAGGAACGCGCCTGACACGCACCGCATCGTCTTCTCGCTCCAGCGACTGCGCCGACCAGCCACCCGAATCGGAGGGCAGCAGGTAGGGGGCCTCCACCTGCGGTCCCGCCGAGGCGAGCGGCATGAGCGCCAGAAGGAAGGCGCCGGCGAGAGTTCTGAAAAACGCGTCAAGCATCGGGGTTCAATCCTCGTGTCGACACCATAGCGGGTAGTCGCAGGGTGAAAGGAAGCATGAGGGCTTGAATGCCTGGCGGACAACGCTCGATCACTCCGGCTTCTCGTCCGCGCCGCCGCCCATGAACCTGCGCCGGTATGCCTCGCTCGCGGCATTGCACAGCACCTCGCCTGCCTTCGCGTAATCCTGCCGGCACTGGCGCTGCACTTCCTGCAATCGCTCGGGATCGGCCACCAGCGACTCCACTGTATCGGCCGGTGGTGCGGGCTGGCAGCCGACCAGGATCAGCGCCAGAAAGGGTCCACAATTTCGCATCATCGCAACCTCCGTTGCCGGCATCAGGCGTCCGGCTTCGTCTCCGTCTCATCGCCCTCGGTGGGCACCGCGCGGCCGATGAACCGCCCCAGCTGCTCGGACGGCGGCACATCGGGCCGCAGCAGGTACGTCGTCAGCACCGCGGACCTGCCCGCCAGCGGGCGGGCGATCACCTCCGGATGCTTGTAGTGCGCCAGATGCGAGGCGTTGGCGAAGCCGACGCCGTAACCCGCGGCCACCAGGGCCATCATCGCGTCGAAGCCGGCCACGCGTTCCACCACCGCAGGCTCCTCCTCAACAGTGCGGAGCAACCGCTCCACCTGCCGGTACGCACCCTCGGCCAGCTCCGGGTGGAACAGCACCAGCGGGTAGCGCAGCAGCTCGGCCAGCGGCACGCGCCGGTGCCCCAGCAACGGGTGTCGCGCCGGGATCGCCAGCACCAGCGGATCGGTCCAGGCCGGCGCCACGGCCAGTCCGTCAGCGTCTGGCGAGGCATGAGCGAAGCCCACGTCGTATAGGTCGGCGCGCAGCCCCGTCACCTGCTGTGCCAGCGGCAGCTCGAACAGCTGGATACGCACGTCCGGCTCGTCCTCGCGGCAGCGCGCTAGCAGCGCCGCAAACCGCGGCGTCGCCGTTCCGTCGGAAAGCGCAATGCGCAGTGCACCGCGATAGCCCGTGCCGGCCTCTTTGCCGCTGCGCTTGGCCTGCTCCAGCGCCGCCAGCACCCGCTTGGCTTCGCCCAGAAACACCTCGCCCGCCCAAGTCAGCCGGGTGTTGCGGGTGGTGCGCGCCAGCAACTGCACGCCCAAGTCGTACTCCAGATCCTTGATCGCCCGCGACAGCGGCGACTGGTCGATGTGCAGGCGCTCGGCCGCGCGGGCGAAGTGCAGTTCCTCAGCGACGGCGATGAAGTACCGGAGGTGGCGCAGTTCCATGATGACGCGAATCCATTGCGCGACTCCCCAAGCCTGCGCATGAGCGGAAGGAAGGCATCTCCCCGATGCCCACGATGCGGAGACTGCTACCGCGGGATTTCCGGAGCAACGCTGTTCTCGAACAAGAACGAATCGATGCGCTCCCAAAGATCGCGGATGTTCGCAGGCGAAGACGGCCCATGACCTTCCCCCCAATAGCGAACATAGCGCGCGTCTTTCCCTGCACGTAGCAGTGCGCCATACATCTCATCGAATTGCGACATGGAAAAACTATCCATGTCGGAATGGATCAAAAGCACCGGCACATTGATACTCGGCGCTAGGAACACCGGGCTGTTTCTGTAATAAGATGCCGGATCTTCAAAAGGTGTCCGACCTATCCCAAAGTCACTTCCGACGGTAGCATCGTAGCGCGCGAAACTACCGAAATTCTCATCGTAAACGTATGAGAATACCCCGTTTGCTCCGAAATAGTGACTGAAAAGATCGGCCCAGCTATTCATGGCGATCACTGCCTTATAGCGTTCCGATTTCGCAGCCACGTACAAGGCAGAGACGCCACCCTGACTAAATCCAACAGCTGCCACCCGCTCAGGGTCGGCGAATCCATTTTCTACTAGCACATCAACACCCGCGCCAAGCAAATTTGGCATCCCAACAAGGGGGCCTTCATCGGTTCTGCTTAGTGATCGGGGCGTAGTTAAGCGTGCATAGGCGTATCCCTTGCCAGCCCATAGATAGGGCGACCAGCTGACGCTGAGGCTATCGATCTTCTCTGGCCCAGATTTGCATCGAGGTCCGACACCCGGATAGACCTCAACAATCAACGGTGGCGGAGTACTTGGACTGTAGCCTGGCGGAAGCAAGACGCAACTTTCAATTCTCTCTGGTGGGCGATTTCCGTCAGGATCTTCGACTTCATAAGACACAATCTCCCAATGTCCGAGGTCAAGATTGTTTAGATGGCTATTGATGCGCGAAAGTTCAAGAGGGCTCTCCGAGTTGGCAGTGGCAACAAGCAATCGGGAGGCTTGGCCATCTTCTGTTCTGAACAGCACGGACCCTGCGGCAAGAGAACCGGCCAGTGGTGTTGCGTCAGCCGAAGGCGCATTGACCACCACGGTCTCACCTTCATGACCATCACGCAGATCTACCATCACGATCTGCGCTGCACCGCTCCCACTGACGCCGAACAGAGCTTCATTCCCAAATTCAGGACGGATCACACCGCTGCGGGTCATGAACGTTCCGAGCGACAGAAACCGGAACCTACCGCTCAGCGGCGGAGTTAAGCGACGTCTTTGCCCGTCGGCATAGAGACGGTAGACACCGTCGTCCGCGAGAACTGTAATGTGGTCTTTCCCGGCATGAACTGGAACGGCACCAACACCCGCAAGATCGTGCGTGAGATTTCTGGGCGCACCATGCGCTGACAGAACATACCAATCCGGCTTGGAATGCTTAACCGGATTCACATTCTGGTACGTGAAACGCGGCGCCTGGTCTTCTGAATCCGGTATGCGCCTAGCAAAGACGGCCAGATCATCACCAAGAAAACTCACCCGCTCCGGTCGTTGTCGCCACCCCCGCTCCCGCTCTGATGTTAGTTCTAAGCCAACGTGATCGTGTTGGGTAACTACGCCGGTTTCTACATCGACCACGTAGAACCTACCCGTACGGGGCCCTTCACCAGCTGTCCAGCCGTACGCCACGACACGGGTACTGTCATGCGCCCAGGCGATGGAGTACGGGAATACTTCCAGCTCCGGGGCGAGCGGACGCATCTCACCTGTGTCAAGGTTCAAAAGGGTGAGGCTAAAGCGACGCGGATCAAGTTCTACCGGCCTGTTTGGATCGACTGACCGTTGTTTGGAGACGGCGAGTGCAGCAAGAAGCCGTCCATTTGGAGAAACCCGCAGATCGGCGTACAGACCCTCGATGATGATTTGGCTTTCGCCAGTGCTTGCATTGGCACGAACCAGATAACCCGCTTGCTGTTCCGTCGATTGATCCGGTGTACGGGTACGGACTTCACTGGCCGTAACCACATCGCCGCGCCAAGCGTGCTTCCAAGCCTTCGCTAATGTCCGTCCAGTATGAGCACGCACGCTGGTTAAGATGGGGGAATCGTCATCCGGCAGGGCAGCAAACACCAGTTCTTCTTCGGAGATCCAGACCGGATTGTGCGTACCATCCCGACTGAACGCAGGAGTGTCCGAAAACCTGACTGTCTTGTTAGTCGCCATATCGTAGGCCCCAAGCGACAAGGTGCCGAGCCGATATTGCATGATTGCGAGGAACCTTCCAGATTTCGAGAAGCCTTGCTGGTAGCTGTGCGGCGTTGGGTCGACGCCGGGCAGAAGTTCCGTGTCACCCGTTCTAAGGTCATGTCGCCAGAGCTGGTGTCCGGTCTTCCCCATCGCATAGTTGCGAAAACTGAAGTCATCCGACTGCCCGTAAGGCCGAAGCCGTTCATATACCAACCATCGCCCTGTAGGATCAGATGCGGCCGCGCCGAATTCCTCCACCTGCATCAGGTGATCAATGGTCAAGACACGATGCTCAGAGGCAACGGCTTGGGATGCGCAAATCGCCGTAATGACGGCAGTAAAGACCGGGCCTATCCGATTCCGGATCATGACAGGGTGGACTCGTTCAAACGAATAAGGAATACCAAAAAGCGTCGTTTCTGGCTTCGGAAACTGTGGCGTGATCTCACGCCTACCAGTGCTTGCTAACCGAGACAGTCACGTAACGTCCGATGGGCGAATAATTGGTGGTGTCGTATGGCGTGTGTATGGTCGCAATCGTTGGGACATAGAGCGGCGGATTGCGATTGAATACATTGTCCACGGACAGAGAAAAGCTCAGGCCAGACAAAGCACTACTGCCCTGCGCTGTTTCGTAACGCAGCGTGGAATCAATAGTCGTAAATGAACCAAGCTTCTGTGTATTTTCAGTAAGCCTGCTGGTCACACCTGAGGCGTGGTTGGCAAATGCGGAAACACTCAGGCCGCCGCTACTCCAAACGGCGCCAAGCCTGCCATTCAATTCGGCGGGGAAGTAAATCCTGCCGGACAGGTCAAGTTCTGGTCCAGCCGAAGTGTTTTGCTGGGAAAGGTCGAGCCAACTTGCTCCGCCACGCAACATCAACTGCCCAGATCCCAGATCGAAACGATAGCTGCCGCTCAGGTCCATCCCCTTAGCTCGTTGCCTGGCCACATTGATGAGATGGGCGTAGGCGATGGCGACGACATTGCTGGGGTCGTAGGGGGCACCAGACAAGTTGCTAAAGCGATCGCTGAAGTCTGCGATAACTTGCTGCTGTTGCTCAAGGCTGGGATTGAGCTGGATAAACTCCGCATATGCTGGATCGCTCATTGCCTGCGCAATGACGCGGATAGGACCCAAAACGCGATCGGTGTAGTCGATCGAAAAGAAAGTCAGTTCTGCATCAAACCCGGGTATTGCCTCGGGGTGGAAGGCTAGTGATGCAGTCCAGGTGCGGGCGCGCTCCGGCTCAAGATCGGGATTGCCACCTGCAGCGAGGAGCACCGTAGCGTTAGCAGGATAGCCGACGCCGCCAAGCTGCGGCGCTCGGTAAAGATTTACGTAACGCTGGTTGGTGCGTTGACGTAATGTCGGCGCCTTGAACGAGCGACCCCACGAAGTTTTGACAGTGAAGTCAGTGCTTGGAGCATAAATCACCCCTAACTTCGGGGTCGTCACGCTACCGAAGCTGTCATACTCCTCGCTTCTTAAGGCGGCGCTTAATTCTAGCCTTTGCACGCCTGGTCTCGCATTGACGGCACTGACCACTGGCAATGACAACTCGCCATATGCGAATCGGTTCCGCTCATCACCACCTCGGCGGACGCCGGATGTAAAGGTACGCTGTTCGAATTCGTCCGTACGCCCACCGACACCGATCGCAAGACGCAGGTCATGCTGGCCGAACTGCGCCAACGAACCTTCTACCCCCACTTCCCATGATTGTGTTTTGTTGAAATAGCTGCCGTTAGAGCTAGGGGTAGTAACCCCATTTTGAACAATTACGGAGTCGTAAATCGATTCGTTCTTACCGCGCGTGGCGCCCGCTGTAAGCATCCAGTCGCCCGGCAGCAGGACCTGTATGCTGGGAGCAACCGAAGTGATTGTGCCCTCCACAGGATCAAGGAGATACAGGCTGCCTGAGGCGAGATAATTGGTTTGCTGGCGGACCGTACGCATTGCATCCAAACGCAGTTCCACACTCTGCCCCAATGATTGGTGCGCGCTGATCAGTCCGCTGCTCACCTTGCTGCCTGGGTAGAGGGTGACTGGATCATCCATTGCCTGGGTGTAGTCACGCTGATCGGCGAAGATGGGGTCTTGATCGGACTTTTTGTATGTCGCAATCAGCCCCCCTGAATCCCAAGAAGCTCCGGCAGTGACTGTGTAAGATCGCTGAGTCAATCCCCCCTCGGAAGAATCGCCATACAGCGTTCCCAGCGTCACGCCCTCGAAGTCGCGCTTGAGCACTACATTAGCTACGCCGCCAACTGCATCAGAACCATAGATGGCTGAGGCGCCATCAGGGACGATTTCGACACGTTCAACCGCCTCGATCGGGATGGCGCTGATGTCCACCGCTTGTGAATAGCCGTCGTAACTCATACGGCGTCCATTGAGCAGGGTCAGCGTGGCATCAGGACCCAACCCGCGCAAATTTAGAGCCGAACCGCCCGTGATGTTCGTGTTGGTTTCCGCGCCATCTGGGCCTGACCTCACCCCAGGATTCTGACCACCCCGATAGTTCTGAGGGATGCTACGGATGACCTCACCAAGATCGGTGAAACCTTCTTGCTGGAACCTCAACTCGTCGATCACGAGTGTTGGAGACGCAGTGACGCCACCGCGGATACGGGTTCCGGTTACAGTCAACCGCTCCAGTTCTTGAACCTCTTCTTGCGATTGCGTTGACGCCGGAGAATTCCGCGTTACAGCCTGTGACTGTGACTGCCCGGTGGCCGACCCTGTACCTTGCCGGATCACAACGGTGGTTTCGTTGACGAAACCCCACTCCAGACCACTGTCAGCAAGCAGTCGCTGCAGAGCCTCTTGCCACGTGAAGCGGCCATCGACCGCCTGTGCGCTTTTGCCGCGGACCAGTTCGGGCGAGTAGACGATCTGCAGCTTGCTCTGCGTCGCCAGCTGGTTGAGCGCCTCCCCCAGGCTGCCCGCGGTGATGGTGTATTGCTGCGGCGCCGGCTCGCTGCGCTGCTGCGCGTGCACCGCGCCACCCGCGCCCAACGTGACCAATGCGGCCAGCATGCTGGCATACAGGCGATGCCTCGCCGGAACCGTTCGCTTGCCGCAGACGCTGCTGGAACAACCTTTCATCTCAACCCCCGGAGACAGGATGCCGGCCGCCACTGTCCGCCGCCACTCGGCGAACGATGGGCCGTCGCTAGCCTGTAATGCACGGGCGATGGGGTGACCCTACCGTGCCCCGGCTACTTGCGGGAGAGGACGATTTCGCCGGCGTCAGCACGCTGCTCGGCGTGAATGGACCAGCCGTATTCGAGTGCGAGCGCGAAGGACTGCTGGTCGCCGGCCTTGAACACGCCGCTGATAGGGATCTGGCTTAGGGCCGGGTCGACCATGCGCAGCTTGGTGTCGGAGTAACGGTTCATCTCCGCCACGAGGGCGCCGAGGGACCACTCGTTGACCACGAGGTTGCCCTCGGTCCAGCCGCGGAGGCCGGCCAGTTGTTCCTCTGGCAGGGCGTGCTTGCGGGCGAGCGTGCCGTCCGCGCCGATCTCTATGCGCTCGCTGGGGGCCAGGGTGGCCGATTCGCGCTGCGCGCCCGAGCGCGTGGCGACGATCACCTCGCCTTCGAGCAGGGTGACGGTGCCGCCGCCCTCGCCGACGCGGACCTGGAAGCGGGTGCCGGTGGCGGTGACCGAGGCGCCGGCGGCGTGGACGACGAACGGCCGCTGCGCGTCCGGCTGCACGGTGAAATCGGCCTGGCCGCGCTGCAGGGTGAGGCCGCGCTCGCGCCGGGCGAAACGCGCCAGCACTTCGGTGTCGGTATCCAGCACGAGCTGCGAGCCGTCCTCCAGCACAACGGTGCGCTGTTCGCCGAGGGCGGTGGCGTAGCGCTGCACCGGCACTTCGGCGGGCCAAAAGACCCACAGCAGGGCCGCGGCCGCCACGAGGGTCACCGACGCCGCGGCGGCCAGCGAAGGCCACCACTCGGCGCGGTCGCGGCGGCGCGGCCTGGCGGGGCGTAGCGCGTCCTGCAGGGCGGCGGCAATGGCGGGGTCCTCGCGCAGGCCGGCGCTGCGCTCCCAGACGCTTTCGACGTGGCGGTAGGCGGCGGCGTGCGCGGGATCGGCGGCGCGCCAGCGCTCGAAGGCGGCGCGCTCGGCGTCACTGCAGTCGGGCGCGAGCAGGCGCGCGAACCATTGCTGCGCGGCGGCGTCGGTACCGGCGTTGACAGGGGCGGCGGTCATGCGGTTGCGGTCATCCCTGAGCGTGTCCGTTTGCCGGTTTCGGCGCGTGCGTGACGCGCGCGGCCGCCCGGTACCCCATCGCGGATGCATGTCCATGTTCTCTAAGATGCATCGGCGGCTCCCGACCCCACCCGGCTGCACAGGGCGGCCAGTGCGCTGGTCATGTGCTTCTCGACGGTCTTCACGGAAATGTCGCAGTGGCGCGCGATCTGCGCGTAGGTCATGCCCTGCATGCGGCTGAGCAGGTACACCTGCCGCCAGCGCGGCGGCAGCGCGAGGATGGCCTCGCGCAGCAAAGCTTCCTGCTGCGCGCGGGCGACCAGGTCCTCCTGGGTTGGCTCGTCCGAAACCAGTTCGAGGTTGTCGAGGGAGACGTGCTTGCCGGCCTGGCGCACGCTGCCGCGGCGGAACTGCTCGCCGACGACGTTGATGGCGATGCGGTAGAGCAGCGGCTTCCAGGCGGACTCGGGTTCCGTGTCGCGGTAGCGCATGAGCCGCATCAGGCTCTCCTGCGCGGCGTCGCGGGCATCCTCCTCGTTGGAGACGCGCAGGCGCAGAAAGTGCAGCAGGCCGTCGTAGTGGTCGCGCGAGAAGGCCTCGAACCGGTGCGGCTGCGGGCACGGCTCCGCCTCGGGGATGTCCCGCGGCCGTTCCAGGAGGCTGTCGTGCCCGTGGGCCATGCCGGGTGCCGCCACTTCGACTACAACGAATCATTAACCCAGCGGGCGGCGGGATGCAACGTGATTTTCGTTGCAGTGTTTGCGGGGTTTTTGCGGGCCATTTGAATGAAATGCAGCGCGGGGAGGGACACCCTACCGCCGGTTTCCGAGCGGCTTGGCGGGGGCGCAAGAGGGGCGACGCGATCGGTCAGGGTGCGCGCCGGCCCGCGGCGGCGGGTGCCGGGTTTTCAGCGCGAAAGGCCGCGGGTGCGCGCCAGTTCCCACGAGACGCGGGTGCCCTGGACGGTGGCGGAGAGGGTCTGGCAGAGTCGCTGCTCGATCACCGGGCGCCAGGGCACGAGGCTGAACTGGCGGCCATCCTGCAGCAGGGCGTAGCGGCCGCTGGCGAGTTGTACGCTGCGGTCGTAGGTGCCGGTGACGCATTCGCCCTTCGCCACCGGGCGGTGCGTCAGGCCGGTCTCGGCGGCGATGGTGTTGGCGACGCGTTCTATCTCGCGGTTGCGCAGGGTGACGAGCAGGTTGCGCGCGAGGACGACACGCTGGCCGCGACGTTCGGCGAAGCCCTGCTCGACCAGGAAGTCGGCGCGCTGTTGCAGCGCCGTGCGTACCGCGCCGGAGAATCCGTGTTCGCCGAAGTGGGTGTCGCCGGCGATCAGCTGCTTGTCCAGCCAGGTGGCGCCGAGGGCGCGGACCTGGCGCTCCACCGGCAGGTGCGAGTGCAGCCGCACCGACACCCCGCCGTCGCGCTTCAGGTCGTACTGCCGCCCGAGTTCGGGCAGGTTCGCCGGGACGCGCCAGACGCCTTCGGCCTCGCGCTCGACGATGCCGGCGCGGCGCAGGGCTGCGAGGCGGCGGACGTGATTCTCGACGAGCCAACGCGGGTCTTCGCCGTCCAGGTATTGCGCCACGACGGACAGGCAATGGTCCGTGCGGAACCTGCCATCGACGCTCAGATCGGCAATGCTTTTGTCCACGTCGCGCTGGTTCGAGCCGTGCGTCGCGACCACTGCCCCGACTGGGTACTGCGCCAACTCGACCTTCGGCGGCAGCGGGACGTAGTGCGCCTTGCCATCTGTGCCGTCGATGACGAGGTAGCCGCGTTCGTAGAGTTCGTTCATCAGCCCCTTGGCGACTACGCGGCCAGTGATCGGCGGCGCGTCCTCGCCGGGCGTCCGGATCGCCAGTTCACGCGGGAGTTCGCGCATGGCGTGCTGCATCGTGCGAAGGATGTCCCCGCGCTCGCCCATCGCGCGCAGCACGGGTTCGACATCCTGGCGCAGGCGCCATTCGCCGGGCGTGGTTTCCTGCGAGAGGCCCATCCGTTGCAGGTGTTGCAGCCGGCCGACCAAGGGGCTGCGCTGCAGATGTTCGGCAAGCCGTTCCAGCCGGATCATGCCTTGGTTCGCCTCGCGTTGCAGGGTGCGATCGAGGCCCGTCCAGCGCTCCTGCTCCACCTCCCGCTGCTGCGATTGCTGGATTTCGCGCTCGCTGCGCGGGCCGAGCCACTGGGTCGCCAGCTCGCTGGCACGTTCGCGCATGCCGTGGGAGATGTAGTCGCGAGAGATGATGAGGTCGCGGCCGGTGTCGTCCTTGCCACGCAAGACGATGTGCGTGTGGGGGTTGTCGGTGTTCCAGTGATCCACCGCGACCCACTCCAGGCGTGTGCCGAGATCGGCCTCCATCCGGGTCATGAGCTGGCGGGTGTAGCTGCGCAGGTCGCCGAGCTGTTCGGCATCCTCGGCGGACACGATGAAGCGGAACTGGTGGCGATCCCCGCGCCCGCGTTGCTCGAAGGCGGAGAGGTCGGCGTCGTTGGTCTCCGGGCCGTAGGCGCGGCCGGGTTCGCCGTCGCGGCCGACGCCTTCGCGCTGGATGTAGCGCAGGTGAGTGGGGGTCGATCGTGCGCCGGCCTTCTGGAGGTTCACGAGCCGCGTTTTCACGATGGCGCGGCGGGCGTTGGGCGGCAGGCCCCGGCCGGTGAAGCGCGCGGCGACGTGGCCGCGGCCGAGGCGTGCGCCGGGGCGCCTGGCTGCTTTGCGGGCGGCAGCATCGCCGCCCTTGTTGACCTCCTTCAACACCTGCGAGACGAACTTCGGTTCGGCCTTGGGGCGCTCGCGCGGCGGGCTTGGGCGCAGGCGGAAATCGTCGTCGTCGCGGCCGGTCATGGCCGTGATTCCGGTGGAGCCGGGGCGACGTCAGCGCACGCCGTCGTGTTGCACAGTAACAACGTGCCGCAATCGGTGCCGCGAAGGGTGCCGGAACCGGCGCCGGTGGCCTCCAGGCGCGTGCCGCGCCCACCCCGTGTGCAGACTCGCTTTTCGCGGACGACAGTGCCGCGACCTTTTACCTTGCCCTGCTTTTCGATTTTCAGCCTCACCGCCAACCTCCCGTTCGCCAGACCCATCCGACCGCACTGCCACCGCATCCACGCCAGCACACGGCATGCCGCGGAGACGGCGCTGCGCGTGGCGCCGCCGTCGCATCCGCCGCGCACGCGCTGCTGCAAGTTCATGGCCGCCACGGCCGCGCCCGGCCGATCACGTCGGCCGCAGGCACGGGACCGTAGTAGCGGCTGTCGAACGACGCGGGGTGCGCAGTGCTGAGCAGGAACAGTTCGCCGTCCGCGAGGCGCCGGCACTGCGGCCACTGGGGCAGCGGTCGCTGCCAGCGGTCGGCGCGCAGCGCGACCGCGGCAGGGGCGCCGTCGATGCGCACGAGGCCGCCGCGCACGCACACGTGCTGTGGCGGCACGGCGCCGACGCGCTTGAGCAGCGGGACGTGCGCCGGCAGGTAGCCGCGCTTGTCGGCGAGTTCGGCAACGTCCGCCGGTAGCCGGGTCAGCACCAGGTCACCAGGACGCGGTTCGCCGGCCCGCTCGATGCGATACCAGCCGACCGGCACGCTGTCGGAGGCGTTGTAGACCACGCGCAGCCGCGGCGTCGCGAACGCGGCGATGGCCAGCGCGGCGACGCCGCAGGCGGACGCCAGCGCGATGCCGAGCCGCGAGCGCGCCCGCGGCGTCATCGCAGCGCCGTCCCGCACCGCCAGACGGCGTGCCGGGCGGCGGTGTAGTCCGGCAGCGGGTGGCGCGCGGCGAGGCGGCTGCCGAGCAGGCGCCAGTACGCGGGCGCGGCGTCCGCCGGATCGATGCCGAGCGCGGCGATGGCGTCGATCTTCTGCAGGACGGCGCGCACCTCGCGCGGCCCCTCGGCGCGCAGCAGCACGCCGGCGCCGGGGTCGATGCCGTGGATGCGCTGCAGGGGCTCGCGCAGCGTGCCCGCCTGCAGCACCAGCAGCTGCCAGCGCGACGGCGCCCAGTCGCCCGCTTCCCAGCGCAGGCGCGCGAAGCGTGCGCCGGGCGGGAAGGCGGCGATGCGCCGCGTGCGGTCGAGCGGCAGCTCGCGCACGGGGTGGCCGAAGCGCAGCGAGACGACGAACAGGTGCGGGACGTGGACGAGCGCGACGCGCGTCAGCGGTGCGTCGCCCGGCTGCAGCCCGGGCCGGTTGCCGGGCGGCGCCGGCGACGGTTCGGCGACCTCCAGTTGCGCGTTCACGGCGCGCCTCCGCTCAGCGCCCGCGCGACGCGATGCGGTCGCGGCGCGCGGCGTACTCCGGGTCGAAGGTGGCCTCGAAGCTGCGCGCATCCGCCCACGCCACCAGGTCGTCCACCGCGTACATGACACGGCGGCCGAACTTGCGGAAGCGCGGCCCGCCGCCGATCACGCGCAGCTTCTCCAGGGTGCGCGGCGACAGCCGCAGGAACGCGGCGGCCTCGTGGTTGGTGAGATAGCGCCGCGGCAGTTTCTCGACCGGCGGCGCGGGCGCTGTTGCGGGTGTCGCCGCCTGTTCGTTCGGGTGCGGCACGGGACGTCTCATGACGGTGTCCTCCATCGCTTCGTGGCGGCGGCGATGCAATCGCCGCCGGTTGGAAGCAGTTTCGGAAGACGTGGTCGCGCTGGGCAGGGCCGTTCCGGCGGTCAGCGGAAACGTCGCCCTACCGGCGCGAATGCAGCAGGCGGCGGTATCCGCCCTGCATCAACTTTCGGCCGCGGGCGATCAGGCGCCGCACGTGCGAGCGCAGCTGGCCGTCGCTGTACCAGCCCTCGGCGACGGCATCGGCGCCGTACAGCAATTCCGCAACCTGCCGATGCGACGCGCCGGACTGCACGCCATCGAGCGCCTGCAGCATGCGCAGGTGCAGTTGCATCGTGCGGCCGGGACGCTCGCCGGCGGCGCCGGCAGCGTGATGCGGTGCGTGCAGCACATCGAGCGCCGCCAGCGTCGTCCCGGCGCTGCGCCAGTGCGACTCGCGCTTGCGATCGGCGCGCACGGCGTAGACGTGCGCCATGCCGTCCGCCAGCTCGGGCGAAAGCGAGAAGCGCAGCGTGCGCCCGGCCAGGCGGAGGATCAGCAGTAGCCGGTGGCCGTCGTGCAGCAGGCGCTTCTCGCCGGGCAGGTCTCGGAACTGGAACGGCACCGCGTCGTGCGGCGGATCGGGATCGGGCAGCACGAGCACCGTGCCGGGCGGATCGGGGAACCAGTCCGGGATCGCATCGCGCGCGTCGAGGTCGGGATCTTCCAGCAGGCGCAGGCCCCAGCGCCGCGCCTGCCGTGGTCGTCGCCTGTGCAGGTGCCAGTCGCGCCGGTACTCGGGGTTGCGGCGCAGGTACTCCCACGCCAGCGACGGGCCGTCCAGCTGCAATACGTAGAGATAGGCGGCGACATCCATGCGCAGTTCCAGGCGGACGGGGGAGGATGCCGCAGGGCGCCCGCGGGCCGGATCGACGGATCCAGGCCCGTGCGGACAATCGGTGGCGAAGTCCCTCGCCCGCCGCTCGACAGGGGCGGGAAATTGAGACCGACCGGCTCTGAAACGTGGCGCCCCGCGAAGGGGAAAGACTCGGCTGCGGATCAGCGATGCCGCCACACGGCGGGGCCAAGGTGCCGCATCAGGCCAAGCGGGCGGCGACAATCGGCGCGCGGCCGTCCAGTCGGACCGGCAATGACAACCATCGTTGCGGGGTAGGTCTTAATCCGGGGATCAGGTGGGCGGACGCCCAGCCCATGGATCGTAGCCGCCGTGCGCGACACCCGGATGACGCCTGGCTGCGAGGGGCCAACGCGCTGGCGGCCCGCGATTGAACACTATAGATTGTAGCCCTATAGGACGCAAGCGGTTGTGATTCTGGGATTTGGCGGACTCCCAGAATGAAGCCCAAGTCATCCCTGCCGGCGGCGCTCAAGACCATCCGCAAAGCCCGCGGCCTGAGCCAGGAAGCGTTCTCCGACGTCTCCAGCCGCACCTACATGAGTTCGCTGGAGCGTGGGCTGAAAAGCCCGACGTTGAGCAAGCTCGAGGAGTTGTGTGAGGTGATGGGGGTGCATCCGTTGACGTTGTTGACCTTGGCCTATGCGGGCCGTAGTGACGTTGACAAGCTGTTTGTTCATATTCGCCATGAGCTCAATATCCTCGGATTAGAAGAGCCCTGACCAGTGCACACGGACAGAGAATGACGACAACACCAAAACTCAGCCAGCTGTTCGCAGCGGCATCTGCGCGTCTTTGGGCCGAATTTACGCAAAGCACTGCTGGGCAACGTCCAGACGAGAAGGGACGACCACGCGAACGCGCATTCCGCCAGTTCTTGGAACAGTGGCTACCTTCCGACCTGTCGATTACTTCCGGCTACGTCGTGAATCGCCGTGGCGACCTGTCGCCACAATGCGATGTCATCGTCTTTCGTCCGAACCGATGCCCAAAGTTCATCGTGGACCCAGTTGACGACATACGGCTGGTGCCCGTCGATGATGTCTATGCGGTGCTGGAGGTTAAGTCGACCTTGACTTCGAATGAATTTGACGATGCACTCAGAAAGCTCCAGCGGGTTCAATCGGTGCATGACAAGAACTTGAGAGAAAATCAAATCACCAATCCGCCTTTCCTAGGAATTTTCGCATATCGCCTAGGCGATGATTTCCGGAAGGAACCATTTCTGCTTCAAGACAAGGTGCATCATTCGTCGTATCTCGATGTGCTCGCCATCTTGGAAAGCGGCACCTATGTCAAGGACACAGGTGACCATCTGTATCGTATCCACGCGATGCGGAAAGGAGTATCGCTCGATACTGCTCGCGAAGATAAAGACGCCTGGCACGACTCATTAAACCGTTTCATACACTTCGAAGACTCGTACTACAACAAGCACATGATTGATGAGGTCAAGAACGAAGACGTACTTTTCCTACTTTATGGCCTAATGCTCGATTCTTGTCTCTCCCGAGAAATGAGCGATTACAATCCATTCGACTATGTCTCGACTTGGAACGCGTGATTTCGTATCAATATAATCAGCGCGGATTTAGTTTCATCGACGGAAACAAAACAGTCCTATAGCAGGCAGCTCTCTAACTGACTAGGCAGAAGCCAGATGGAATTCAGCTTGGTAGTAGCGCGAGCGCCTGCGAAAACATGCGCCCCGCCGCCAAGGACGGGGCGCCGAAGTGCGCTTAGCTGCGTTTCTTGCTGCGCGTCCAGATCAAGTCGTGGTTACCGTCCAGGCCCTCGACCAGGCGGGCATAGATCGTCGCCGGGAACGAGGGGTCGTCGAGCGTCACCGACAGGTAGGGCCGTTCGGTCGCTTCGCTGATCTTGCGCCAGGCCGCGCCGATCTCGTAGTTGCCCGCCGTCTGGACGCGATAGTCGGGAGCGTTCTCGCTGCCCTTCTCGTTCGGCACGAACCGGACCTTGACCTCGACGGTGAGGGTGCGCACGGTGCCGGCGTAGCCGTCGTTCTGCTTGGTGAAGTTGCCGATGATGTTCATGGTCTGCTCCTTTCGGGTTGGCCAGGTCGCCCCATGCGGCCTTGGCGTGATCCGCCCGCCGGGGGCCGGGCGGCCCGCACCGCTCGCGGCCGCAACGCAGTGGAGGACCGGGAGGCACGAAGAATTTGTCGGCGAGGAGGCGCGCAGCGCCGGGGACATTGTTCGGGCCGGACGGTTGCGGCCATGAAGCCCGGAGCGCAGCGTCCGCCGGCAGGATTCACGACAAGACAAGACTGCACGGGGGCGAACTGGCCCGAAGGGAGCACCCTGCCCCGTCAGCAACGCGAACGTGCGATGGCTATGCTCGTGCCGTGCGCATCTAGTCGCCCCAGGACCCATCCTCACGCGAAAAGGGAAGTGAGAACGCGTCCTGCGTCCTGCATCCGGCGATCAACGGATGGCGCAACGACTCCAAAGTCATGCGACGGAACGGCCCTGCCTGTCGGTGAACCGGCCACGTGAGGCCGGCTCCGCCAGCGTCATCGACGGCAACTATTCCGACAACCGGGTGCAGCCAAGCGCAGCGCGCTCCGGCGCCCCGCCCGTTACGGCGGGGCGTTTTGAACCTCTCCGCTCGCCATAGCCGCAAGCGACACATGCAAAAAGCAGCCCCGGCATCCATGGCGGGGCGCGTTGCTGGCACCCTACGCTGGCGCAACGTCGGCTCCGCGTCATGGCGTCCCCCCGTGGGTGCTCGGCCCTTCGCATGGGCCGCGAAGGACTTCGCGGCCCTGCCGACCGCCCGGCCGGCGCAGGCGCGCCGTCAAGGGAAAAAGCGACAGGGCTGGCGCGGCCCGCAGCCGGCGCGCAGCGCCGGCGAGGACACGGGCCCTGGCGCGGCCCTTGACGGAAGGAGCGCCTGCAGAGGCCAGGCAAGCCCGCGGCACGCGGGCGCGCAGGGGCGAACGCCCCGGAGAGAACCGCCGACGCCCCGAACCTCCCTTCCCAAAGACGCAGCAAAAAGATAGGGAGAGGCTCTCGCCTCTCCCTTGGAAGTCACGAACTCAAATCCAGCCGCGTTCCGCCAACGCGATCGTCTGATGACCACCAACGATAATGTGATCGAGCAACCGTACGTCGACCAGCGCCAGCGCCTGCTTCAACTGCGCCGTGACCGCACGGTCGGCCGCCGACGGCTCCGGATTGCCGCTGGGATGATTGTGGGCCGCGATCAGCGCGGCCGCGTTACGCAGCAACGCCTCACGAACCACCACCCGCGGATGCACCTCGGCGCCGTCGATGCTGCCGTGGAACAGCTCGGCGTAGTCCAGCAACCGATGCCGCGTGTCCAGGAACAACACCGCGAACACCTCGCGCTCGCACCCGGCGAGCTTGGCGCACAGGTACTCCTTGACCAGCGGCGGCGAAGTGAACGCCATCCCGCGCTGCATCCGCAGGTCGACCACCTGCCGCGCGGCCTCCAGGATCTGATCCTGCGTCGCCGGCTGATAACGCCGACGCCCGTCACGAACATACAGAGAAGGAAAGGAAGAAGACGACATGACCGTGCTCCGGTACCGGGCGGGATTGCCCGGCGCCGGGCCGGCACGCCGCAGCGCAGCGGTCAGGGGTCGGAGACGGCCACAGGCCGCAAGCGTGCGCAGCACGCGCCGCCCTTGACCGCGAGAACGGCGTGCTACGTTGACGGCAACCGCAAGACCGCCCACCCACAACACACCTTCCCGGCAAGCGGAGCGCGCAGGCCCGCCAGGGCCGAAGACGTCAGGGATGAAAGCCGAATGGCCGCGACCCGGAACGGGGCGCGGGGCGCAGCCCGCGAGCCCGACGGCGGCACGCCGAGACGCATCGGAGCATTGCGGCTGGCGCGGGAACATCCATACAGATCAGTTCTTTTGAGCCGCAGAAGCGAACTCTGCCACATATATGGCATTGAGCTGATCATGCTCTTTCGTGCCTGGCTCCACGAGGCAGAAGAGCAAGCCAAGAAATGCCCCCTCCATCTTCAACAAAGAGATTCCATGCCGAGGATCGGCCTCGGCAAACAAGCTGGCGGCCTTCCTAGCCAGCGAATCTCGGAACTTCTCGTCGTCCGCTTCGTGTGCATGCAGTCCGCGCTCCGACTCGAGCACGCTCCAGACATGCCTCATGGTCCTCTTGCCGTCGTCATGCTGCATCAATTGCAAAGCAGATTTCACCGCGACGATGCTGAGGAAATCAGAGACGCCTCCTTGGAACCCTGTCATGTGAGCCATTAGTACTTCTCTAACCGCGACGCGCAGGACCCAAGCGGCGGATTTCACCATGTCAGCGGATGTACCAGAGCAAATATGCACCAACAGCCCGGAAAGGCGATCAAATAGCTGGGGCAAGCCGCCTTCCAGCAGGAACCTTTTTACTATGCGATAGGCCGGATCCTCATCGCTTACGGCATGAGGCGCCACCCCCTTTTCTGCAGCGATAGCAGATATGTCCTCAACATCGAGTGGAACTGCAACCGCGTTCCACGAAGCGACGCGAAGCTTCGCCATCCGCAACTCGGTTGAGCTCACCACATTAGCCGCCAAGGCAATTTCGAGCCATTTCCAAAGCGTCAAACAACAACTTCCCACGCCCGCCTCCGCTTGAGCAAGGGTAGCTGCCGCCGCGTCGATGGTTAGGTAGTGGTAGTCTCCCGTGGACACGTGCTCAGAAATTGTCTTCAGCTCATCAAGGCCGATGCCCTGCTCCCTTGCGCGCAGAGCTGGCTGAAGGATTCGCGTTGAGTACTTCTTCAAGCACTCCTTGATTCGATCGACGAAATCGTCGCCTTCATTTCGTAGCGGCTCGAACAAGAACTCGGTCATATGCATTACCGATACCATTGGTATGGCCACTGCACCCCAAACCGAGAAGAACTGATCCACCAGGTCTAGCTCAACCAAGGACATGAACGTCGCCATGTCTATGATCACAGGCTTCTCTCCGGCGTCCGGGGCATTGGAGAATGATGTGATCAGTCGCGACTGCTCGCCGTCATGCCTGCCAAACACACAGATGCGCAGAAGATCGAGCGAGTTCGTGGCGAACTGCGCGACGATTCTTGGCCTGTATGCAAACGGCACATGCGAACCCACATTGCGGCCCAGCAGGCCCAGCCGTCTCCGACGTTCAATCGTCTCCGGAGTCTCACCGATCATGCCCAGCATTTCATCGAGAAAATCCTGCGCGGATGCACCTTCGGTCATGCGTCCTACGCGAAAGAACTGCGACTTCGGGAATTTCTCGGAATATGCGGAAACTCGCTGATGGATCTCTTCGAGATGTTTCGGGGTGAGAGCAGCCGTATTCCTTGCATTCGCGATCGCAGCTCTGGCGAGAAATGTCCCCTCCTGCACCTCGTCATCCTGATCAGATAGCTCCCCCAGCCTCCAGACTGCTTCGAAGTGCTTCTGGGTATCCAAAGGCAAGTAGAGTGAGGCCAATCTTGCTTGATAATTGAAACGCTCTTCGCGTGTACTCGCAGAAGACAGCGCCCTCTTGACAATGGAAACGGCAGCCTCAACGTCACCCATTCTGAGCAAAAGCTGGGAATGAGCTTCCAGCAAATCTAGCCGACTGGAAGCCCCGAACCTGCGCAGAAGGTTCTCAGCTGCTGCAGACTGACCTATCCGGTCCAGCGCAACCGCTCTGGCTAAAGCGATGTTCTGATCGTCGGCATGGAACCGGATGAGATCGTCCGTGGCCTGAACGACTTCCACGCTGAGTCCTTCGCTCAGCAGGGCGGCGGAATACTTGCCTGCTTCCATCCGCGTCAGCCGCCTTCTGGCAGCTACCTTTTTCCCGAGCTCAACCAGCCTCTTGCAGTCTTGGGGACGTGACGGGACCAGATAACTGAACAGATTGTCCTGGATCACCTCATCGTCCGGGCCGGCAATGTGATCTTCCCACAAGGCATCCAGCAGTTCGTCCTTTCTTCCGGGCTCCTTGAGCATTCCGGCAACGAACCTGAGCAATGCCTGGGCCGATCTGGAGCCAGCATCCACGAAATCCCTGAACGTGGACTCTTCCGATACCGCTCCAATGCGGTAGGCCGAGACGGACGCCATCGCAATCGCAATATCAACGAGTTCGTCATGAGAAAAATCTGGCAACCAGCGCAAGGCCGCTTCGACGACGTCCGGATGACGGCCGGCTTCGGCCATCAGCAGAAGCATTCGCGCCCGGTCCTCCTCGTCGAGATCATCTGCGTCTCCCAGTGCGTCGATGGCCTGTGTAAGCCTGCCGGAGAACACCGACACTCGCGCCAGCGTCTTTTGAATGCCTAGACTGTTCGGGCGTTCACGCGCGAAGTCGGACACCAGACCAAACAGATGGTCATCGGCACCGAAGATCACGGTGATTGCCGCCACGCAATCGAGCAGTATCATTGAGTTTGCAGGCCAACCATCTCTCCGTGCAGACTCCAACGCGGCAATCGTGGCGTCTCGAAACAAGAGCGCCAGATCCGGATCAAGGTCCGCGCGCCCTCCCACAAGGATGTAGCCCTGGTCATTCGTCACCAGACTCAACAAAGCGCGAACCCGCAGAACCGAAATGATCGATCTGGACTGATGATCCTCTTCGGCCGACAGGAACTCATCGGCAACCCGGACGACTTCGGCCCAATCGCCACGAATTACCTCCAAAAGAACTTTCGCTCTTCTGAAATTGCTCCCGGTCAGCTTCGCCAAGTGCTCCTCAGCGGCGACCATGTCCCCCGATATGGCGCACAACCTGACACGCTGGAACAAGACTAGCTGGTCATCAGGAAAGTCCGGCAACCTCTCGTAGAGCGATTCCGGTAGTTCCTCACCCTCGATGCCCTTGCACGCGACCCACGCCTCAACTGCTGATGCCAAGTACTTCCCCGAGGCTGGCCGTTTCCGTGATGCCTTTTCGAACAGGTCCATAGCCGCGGACGCATCACCCAGCAGACTCGCCCGCCGTCCCTGCTGGAAAAGCAATTCGGCCTCGATTTCCGGATCGTCGACCTCCGCTGTCTCGATGCTTGCAAGCACTTCCTCCGCGCGTGCGACATTGCCGGCAGAAAGCTGATCTGAAATTGTCTTCAGCTTGGCGACCAAGCTTCCCGACTTTGGGGTCGGCCAGATTTCCGCACCTGTAGCAGCGTCATGCGCGAACCATTTGTCTATACGATCCGGGGCCACGCTGGAGAACCCGGCCCGGGCTTTTGCGCCTAGCTTCGCGAGGGTTCCGAGTGCTGCCTCAGCATCCTGGCCCTTTAGGCGTGCTGTAAGGAGGTTGCGTCTGACGTGAGCCTCGAGATAGGCCGATATGTCTGTGTCCTTGCACAGAGCGTTTGAACGGGGCACCCGGAACGACATCGTGGCAGGGTCCGAATCGTCGAATAGATCCCGACCACCCAACCGCTCTTGAATCTGATCGTCAATCCATTCGTACAGAACGGTTGCGTCTACGGAGGTTGTGCCCTTTAGTACTGGCGCAACCAGCAAGACGGGAAGCCCATCGCGCAGGTATACGTTGCAAACCTCCCGGCTAACTCCTACCGATATGTATTCCGCATCAGTATCAAGATCTACCGTAGTCGTTGACTTCAACTGAACGCAGAAACGCCCAGCAATTTTGCCGAGAGACTCCAGCCAGAGATGTTCGTCATAGCCGTAGTCGCCACCTTGCGACGGACTGCCTTCCGGGATCCAGTTGTCGGGCCTGGCGGCAACGTAAGCGTTATAGCCTGAAACTTCTATCTTCTTCTGAGATGAGACAACCGGAAGCGTCATGCATACCCCCCACTGTTAATTCAGTTCGAACGATTTTGCCTTTCCTTGGTAGATGCGTATCTAAATCCATTGGCACCCGTGCCCCAACGCCTTAGTTTCCTGCACTATCTCGTTTCAAGCGCCTCACCTGAAATCCCTGCTCCTGACATCCAGACTGCTGAGCAGTGGGGTCAGGTCATGCAGCCGCCTGGCGATGAGGTGGCGCACGCCGTTCTCGGCCTCCAGCTTCCCCTCCACCATCAGCAGCCGCGATTCCAGGAACGGCCTCCGCTGGCGCTCGGCCAATTGTCTCCACACCACCACATTGATCATGCCGTGCTCGTCCTCCAGCGTCACGAATGTCACGCCGCTAGCAGTCTGTGGGCGCTGACGGCCGACCACCAGCCCCGCGGCAGCGATATTGCGCCCTGATGGGATGTCCAGCAGCTCCTTCGAGCTGGAGCAGCGACGTGTCCGTAGTTGGGTACGCAGCAGTGCCAATGGGTGTCGCCCCAGCGTGGTGCCGAGCGCGGCGTAGTCCGCTTGCAAATCCTCGCCGACAGTCGGCAGTGGCAAGGCGGCCTGCCGTTCGCGCGGCTGCGACGCCGCACCCAGCAGCGGCCACCGCAACTCCACGCCGGCCACCGCCCATCGGGCACGATGGCGATGCCCAGCCAGCGCCCGCAGCGCGTCGGCGTCGGCCAGCAGTTCCCGCGAGCGTGCATCGAGCAATGCACGCTCGCACAGGTCGGCGACATCGGCGAACGGCTGCACTACCCTCGCCTGTTCGATTCTGCGGGCATCGTCCTCGTTGAACCCGCGCACCATCCGCAGGCCCATGCGAAGAACGAAGTCGCCGCGCCTGCTGCCCTCCAATGTGCAGTCCCAGTCGCTGTAGCGCACGTCCACCGGTCGCACCTCGACATTATGACGGCGCACGTCTTGCAGTAGTTGATCAGGACTGTAAAACCCCATCGGCTGGCTGTTGAGCAACGCACAGGTAAAAGTCGCGGGGTAATGCTGTTTCAGCCAGCAGCTCGCGTAGGTCAGCAGCGCGAAGCTCGCCGCGTGCGACTCGGGAAAGCCGTAGCTGCCGAAGCCCTTGATCTGCTCGAAGATGCGTGCGGCGAATTCGGCCGAATACCCCCGCTCCAGCATTCCCTTCGTCAGCTTCTCGCGGTGATGCTCCAGCCCGCCGTGGCGTTTCCACGCCGCCATCGAACGGCGCAGGTCGTCCGACTCGCCCGGCGTGTAGCCGGCGGCGACCACCGCCAGCTCCATCACCTGTTCCTGGAACAGCGGCACGCCCAGCGTGCGCTCGAACACCTTGCGCAGCGCCTCGGATGGATAGGTGACCGGCTCCTCGCCGGTGCGCCGGCGCAGGTATGGATGCACCATGTCGCCCTGGATCGGCCCCGGTCGCACGATCGCCACCTCGATTACCAGGTCGTAGAAATTCCGGGGCTTCAGCCGCGGCAGCATCGCCATCTGCGCCCGTGATTCGATCTGGAACACGCCGATGGTGTCGGCGCGGCAGATCATGTCATAGGTGTCCGGATCTTCGGCCGGGATCGTCGCCAGCGTCAGCGCTTTGCCGTGGTGCTGCTGCACCAGGTCGAAGCAACGGCGCAGCGCCGTCAGCATCCCGAGCGCCAGGATGTCCACCTTCAGCAGCCCCACTGCATCCAGATCGTCCTTATCCCACTGGACAACCGTGCGGCCCTCCATCGTCGCGTTCTCCACCGGCACCAGCATGTGCAAGGGTTGCTCGGAGATCACGAACCCGCCCGGGTGCTGCGACAGGTGCCGCGGAAAGCCCACCAGCTCGGCAGTCAGCGCCAGCACCCGCCGGATCACGGGACTGTCCGTATCGAAGCCCTGCTCGCGCAATCGCTCGATGGATGGCAGCGCATCGCTCCAGCGACCGATGCAGCCGGCCAGCGCGTCGACCTGATCCGGCGGCAACCCCAGCACCTTGGCGACGTCGCGTACCGCGCTGGCGCCGTGATACGTGCTGGCGACCGCGGTCAGCGCGGCACGATGCCTGCCGTATCGCTCGAATACGTACTGGATGACCTCTTCCCGCCGCTCGTGCTCGAAGTCGACGTCGATGTCCGGCGGCTCGTCGCGTTCGCGCGAGACGAAGCGTTCGAACAGCATGCCGATGCGGTCGGGGTCGATCTCGGTGACCCCGAGCGCATAGCAGACCACCGAGTTCGCCGCCGAGCCACGGCCCTGACAGAGGATGTGCTGGCTGCGGGCGTAGCGCACGATGTCGTGCACGGTCAGGAAGTAGCTCTCGTAGCCAAGCTCGGCGATCAGCGCCAACTCCTTCTCGGCCAGATCCCGCGCCTTCTTCGGAACCCCGTCCGGCCAGCGCCACTGCAAACCGCTCTCGGCCAGCTCGCGCAACCAGGAGGTGGCAGTCTGCCCCGCCGGCACCAGTTCGTGCGGGTACTGGTAGCGCAGCTCGCCGAGATCGAAGGTGCAGCGCCGGGCGATGCGCTCACTCTCGGTCAATAATTCCGGCGGATACAGTTCGGACAGCGCCACCAGCGGTCGCAGATGCCGTTCGCCATTCGGGAACAACCGCAAGCCGGCTTCGGCGACGGTGACGTGGTGGCGGATCGCGGTCATCACATCCTGCAACGCGCGCCGTCCGCGCGCGTGCATGTGCACGTCGCCGGCGGCGACCAGCGGCACTCTCAGCGATGCGCCGAACACCTGCAGTCGGGCCAGCTTCGCGCTATCGTCCTGGCCGCGGTGCAGTTCCACCGCGATCCACAGCCGTTCCGGAAACAGCTCGCGCAGCCAGTTCCCTTCATGGGTGTTCGCCGCGACATCTGGAATCCACAGCGCCAGCAGCCCGTCCGTGCCGTCGTCGAAGTC
Organism: Proluteimonas luteida; assembly: GCF_021191695.1. Lineage (GTDB taxonomy): Bacteria > Pseudomonadota > Gammaproteobacteria > Xanthomonadales > Xanthomonadaceae > Luteimonas > Luteimonas luteida. The sequence continues at coordinate 21,638 of NZ_JAIWPT010000001.1, read as the reverse complement.
CTCGCGCAGCAGCCGGTACTCGCCTTTCGGTGCGCGCCGGCGTGCGGCGGTGACGATCCGGCACAACGCCTGGTAGCCGGCCAAGGATTCGACCAGCAGCACCAGCTTCGGGCCATCCTCGACTTGCATCTCGCTGCCGACGATCAGCGGCAGGCCAACGTCTTTCGCGGCCTGCCACGCTCGGACGATCCCGGCCAGCGTGCACTCGTCGGTGATCGCCAGCGCCGTGTAACCGTGCCGCCTGGCGCGCTCGAACAGTTCGCGGGCGCTCGATGCCCCACGCTGGAACGAGAAGTTCGACAGGCAATGGAGTTCTGCGTAACTCACGCGAACCAGCCGTGCAACCAATAGCTGCCGTCATCGCCCAGGGGCCGATAGACCCAGGCACGCTGGCCCGTGTGCAGTTGTGCGATGGAATAGTCGCGGCGGATATCAAAGCCGTCCCACCAGCCCGACTCGATGCGTTCGGCGTCGCCGAGGATACGCGGCACCGGCCCACGCAGGGGTATCGGCACCGGCAGCAGCCAGCCGGGACGTACCGGCTTCGCTGGCACCGGACTTGGCTTTGCTCCCCGCTTCGATGACGACGCCGACTCGCCACGCCATGCCTGTCCCGGGCGGTGGTCTTCATGCGTGCACAGGCCATGCACCGCGTTCTCGCCCAGCCGCGCACGCAGGCGTTCGCGCAACTGCTCCCACGGCATCGCCTGCTGCGGGCGTTCGTCGAACAGCTCGCGGTGCGCCGGCACGAACGCCGGCAATTCGTTGGCGACCAGCGCGATCGCGCGTACTGCCGCCGGTACCTCCGCCTGCTCCAGCCGGCCGCGCGCCAGCTCGAACAGCAGCGCCGCGTCGCGCTCGGGCGCCAGCAGCCCCACCGGCACCGCCGTATCCGCGCGTCCTTCGTGCTCCAGGTGCAGGGCGAACCGCTGCACGCCGCCGTCGCGCCCGGCCAGGAACGCGGCCAGATCCGCGGTCAGGCGCTTGAGCGGGAACAGCAGCGCCTGCGAGGACTCGACCTCGTAACCGAGTTCGATGCGCATGGCGAAGCGATCCGGCGGGCGATACCACTCCAGCGGAGAGTCGTGCTCGCCCATCAGTACGTCGATGTGCCGCAGCACACCGGCCGGGAAGCGCCGCATCAGCCCGTCGCGTGGCATGTCCAAGACCTGCCGCAGCGTACGCAGGCCCATGCGCGCAAAAGCGGTCGCCGCCTCGGGCATGAAGCCGGCCCGCTGCACCGGCAGTTGCCCGAGTACCCGTCGCATCGGTTCGATGCTGGCAACGGCAATTCCGTCGTGTGCGTTCGCCAGCACCCGTGCCGCGGCGGCATTCGGGGCGGCGACGATGCGGTGGCGGAAGCCTAGCGCGGTCAGTTCTCCCCGCAGCCGCGCCTCGAACCGCGGCCACGGCCCGAACAGGCCGAGGCTGCCGCGTATCTCAAGAATGAGTGCGTGCGGGTACTGCGTGCTGACCTGCGAGCTGAAGCGATACGCCCACGCGGCTAGGAACTGGTGCCATCGTGCTTCTTCGGATGGATCGTATTCACTCGTGGTGAAGCCTTGCGCGAGCGCCTGGGCCGCGGTCAGCGCCATGCCGCGGCGCAGGCCCAGCGCGCGCGCAGCGGGGTTGACCGCGTGCAGCACGCGTCGCTGTTGCGACCCGGCGACCAGCGCCAGCGGCGCATCAGGTTCCGCGCAACGTCGCAGCACGCCGTCGAGCGCGAGCCGCGGCAAGAGGATGCAGGCCCAGCGCATCGTCTAGCCTGCGAGCGAGATTGGCCGTGGCGGCGCCAGCCCGCCGCGACACTTGAGCACACGCAACTGCGATGGCTGCGCGTCGATGGCGATGCGTAACGCCGCCGGCGAGGGATTGCGCGCTTCGGTGAGCGGCCGGGTCGCGAATGCCAGCGTGCGTCCCGACTCCGCCGCGACCTGCAGCCGGCGCAAGGCGCGGTCGTCGGCCTTCAACGGCCAGCTCAGTACCGCGCCGCAGCTGCCCGAACGCAAGCACTGCTCGGTGGCCCACAGCGCATCGCGTGGGGACGAGGCCTCGACGACCTGCAGCGTCCGTAGTTCGATTCCGGCTGCCTGCCAGGCCGGCGCAAACGGCACGTAGGGCGGCGCGACGAGCACGATGCGTTCACCGGCCTGCGACAGCCGCGCCAGCGTCGGCCACAGCAGTTGCAGTTCGCCAACCCCATCGACCGGAATCAGCAGTTCGCTCAGCGCCGCTTCCGGCCAGCCGCCGCTCGGCAGGGCCGCGTCCAGCGCGTCAACGCCCGTCGGCTGCGTACTCGGCGGCAGCGGCGTCGGTTGCCCCCTCCACACGCGCCGCTGGTGCAGCAGCGCGTCGATCGCGACGACGGCGGCCATTTCAACCCCGTCGCACCAGGCCGCAAAACACGCCCTCGATCGCGAAGTCCTGCCCCGGCTCCACGAGGATCGGCGCATAGGCCGGATTGCGCGGCAGCAGGCGCAAGGCATCCTCCGTCCGCGACAGCCGCTTGATCGTCAGTTCGCCGTCGAGCCGCGCGACGACCGCCTGCCCGTCACTAGCCTCGGGCGTGCGCTTCACTCCGACCAGGTCGCCGTCGAGGATGCCGTCCTCGATCATCGAATCGCCCTGTACCCGCAGCAGGTAGTCGGGGGTCGCGGAAAACAGCCGGGCATCCAAGGTCAGCGTGTCGGCCAGCCCCGCATCGGCCCCGATGGGGCTGCCAGCCGCCACCCGGCCCAGCAACGGCACTCGCAGCAGGTCGGCCCGCGCCCGCATCCCGACTGGCCGGATGCCCCGCGCCTGCCCTGACGTGACTTCGATCAGCCCGGCCTCGGCCAGCGCCAAGACGTGTTTGCGCGCCGCCCCGCGCGTCGCCAACCCGCAGGCAGCGGCGATCTCGGCCAGGGTCGGCGGCTGGCCGTGCCCGGCCACCCGGTCGCGGATGAAGCTCAGGACAGCGGCTCGGCGGTGGCTAAGGGCAGACATGGGATACATTTGTACCCTTACTGCTTCACTTTCGCCACCACTCCGCTTTTATCCGAAAATATGTATTTATAAATCAATAAATTAACTCATATGTTGCACGGTAACTATAACAATGTTATCGTGCCTCAACTCTGTTACTGTAGCTTTGCATGGAATACCTCGGCATCCAACGCTACCTGAAGGAAGTTCTCGGGTTCGCCGCGCGCGTTCATCCTTGGGAGGATGTCCAACGGCTGCCGTTTTATCTCCGCGACGTCTACGACTTCGCTGAAGTCACCTTATTCAACGCGCCTTGCGTGCTGGTCATTGCCGACCGTCCTCTCGAAATCGAAGCTGACATCCGCCGACACCTCGACGTGGTGACAAAGCACGCGTCTCGCGAAGTGCTTGCGATCTACGTGACCACGGCGTTGGCGTCCTACGAGCGCAGGCGGCTGATCTCCCAGCGCGTTCCGTTCATCGTGCCAGGCAACCAGATGTTCTTGCCGCCCCTGGGGGTAGACCTGCGCGAGTACTTCCGTGATCGCCCAGACACCACGAACAACGCGTTGAGTCCGGCCACGCAGGCATTGCTGTTCACCGCCCTGCTTCGCCCCTGGGAGGACGAAGTCCATCCAGAAAGATTGAACGAGCGGTTCGGCTACACGTCGATGACGGTATCCCGCGTCACCCGGGAACTAGAGGCCGCCGGACTGGCCAAGGCATTCGCTGTTGGGCGGGAAAAATGGCTGAGGTTCGACCAAGGGCCGAGAGACATCTGGCAGCGCGCGCAGCCCTGGTTGCGCAGCCCTGTACGAAAACGTGTCTGGGCAAAGCAAGTCATCGAGTTCAAATACGGCGCTCCTCTCGCCGGATTGAGCGCCTTGGCCGCCCAGTCTGCGTTGGTGGAACCAGCGTATCCGGAACGGGCTATTTCCGGTGAAGACTGGAGAAACGAACAGCGCGACAATCTGTTCAAAACGTTCATGATATTGCACGCACCGGAGCCTGGCGCGACTCACTGGCAAGTCTGGCGCTACGACCCGAAACATCTCGCCAACCATGGACTTGTCGATCCATTGTCGCTGGTGATCAGCCTTCGCGACGAAACCGACGAGCGCGTGCAGCAAGCCGTTGATCTGCTGGAGTCCAATCTGCCATGGTGAGGGGCCTCGATCGCTTCCGCGAGCACTTCGCTGGATACGAGGATCGCTATGTGCTCATCGGCGGCACCGCTGCGACGCTAGCAATGGAAGAAGCTGGCCTCTCGTTCAGGGCCACCAAGGATCTGGATGTTCTCTTGGTCGTGGAAGCGCTCGATGGCGCCTTCGGCGAACGGATGTGGCAGTTCGTGACTGCTGGCAGCTACATGATCCGGCAAAGTAGTAGCAGGCACCCGAAACTCTACCGATTCCAAAATCCGGCCGACAATAGCTATCCGCAGATGATCGAACTGTTCTCCCGACGGCTCGACAACCTAGTCTTGGACGATGGCGCCCAGCTCACTCCGCTGCCGATCGACGAAGCGGTATCCAGCTTGTCAGCCATCCTGCTGGACGATGCGTACTATGGTTTCATCATGGAAGGGCGCCGGCAGGCCGAGCAGTTGGCATGGATCGAAGCCGATCGGCTCATCCCGCTCAAGGCCAGCGCGTGGCTCGACCTGAACGCACGCGCGGCCGCGGGCGAGCACGTCGATACCAAGAACATCCGCAAGCACATGAATGATGTGTTCCGGTTGTCGCAACTGCTCGCTGGCGACCAGCGCATCGCCCTGCCGGAGAAGGTGGCGCAACAGCTGGGAGAATTCCTGACTCACGCGGATCGGGAAAAGGTCGACCTCAGGAGCCTGAAGATCGCCGGCCCCAGTCAGGGAGAGATCATCGGACGGCTTCGCAGAGTCTATGGAGTTCCCGGATGACCGGAGAGCACGCCCGAGGCCAGTCTCCCGAGTTGACGGGCGGCGCCGGATTCGTCTACGAAGCGCATGTTGCGGCGTACTACTTGACCGCGCTGCTGGCGGAGGCATCCGCGCCGGGACTGAATCATCGGATCGTCAGACGCGTAGCGCTGCAGCAGAAGAGCGCCGGCGAACCTCTGGACGACGTCATCGTCGACACGACCGGTGCTGACGGCCAGGCCCGCCTCAGCCTGCAGGTGAAGCGTCAGCTGACCATCAGCAGTGCGCCGACAAATCCCGACTTCCGGGAGGTCGTCCTCAACTCGTGGCACACACTGCAAAAACCGGGTTTCCGTGAGGGCGTTGATCGCTACGGCGCCGCGACGGGCACCGTCTCCGCGCAACGCCTGCGCGAACTGCAGCGCGTCTGCGAGCTGGCGCGCAGCAGCCTGGATGCGACCTCCTTCTTCGCCCGTGGCGGTGAACAGGGCAATGCAGGGCAGGACTTCAACGAGATCACCGGTCACTTCCGCACCATCCTGGCCGACAACGGTCTCGATGCCTCCAACGACGACCTTCTCCGGCTGTTGAAACACTTCGTGGTCATCCAGTTCGATTTCCTCAACGAGGAATCAACCCATGCATCGGATGCCGTCGAAAAACTGCGGGCATTCGTTCCCAGCGAACGCCAGCGCGCGCCGGATCTTTGGCAGCAACTGGCGGGCATCGCCCGCGATGGCGCCGGCCGCGCCGCCGAATATGACCGCCCCGCCCTGGTTGCCCGGCTCAGCCCCCATTACCACCTGCTCCCTGCCCCTTCGCATCGCGCGGAACTCGAGACCCTGGAGCGATTCTCTGCCCACGGCGTCGCCAGCATCGTCACCGATATTGCCGGCACGCGCATCGACCGCGACCAGCTACGGGAACAGGTTCGACAGGCATCGGAGCAGCATCGGTTCGTGCAGATCCGGGGGTTGCCCGGCAGCGGCAAGTCGGTGCTGCTCCACGACCTCGCCGCCGGGCACCGAACAACCGGCGCTGCACTGTTTCTGAAATCGGATCGCCTCCAAGGAAACAACTGGATCGATTTCGCGGCCACGTTGGGCCTATCCGTCACGGATCCACGGTCGCTGCTGGCCGATCTGGCCGCCTCCGGCCCACCGATCCTGTTCTTGGATGGAATCGACCGGATCGGTGGCCCGCAACGCAACATCGTCATCGATCTGCTCAATGCGATGTTCGCCGACCCCGACAGCCCTTGGAAGGTCGTTGCTACGCTTCGCGACACGGGAATCGAACCCCTGCGCAACTGGCTTCCGCAGGCGGCAGTCGGACAAGGCATCGGTTCGGTCGAAATCCCAGCGTTCAACGACGCAGAAGCCGAAGCGCTCTCCTCACAGCAACCAGCGCTGCGACCCCTGCTGCTCGGCAACCCGAGAATCCGCGCGATCGCCCGCCGGCCGTTCTTTGCCTCGGTGCTCGCAAGAGCTGCTTCCCATGCCGATGGTTCCGGCGCGCCCGCTCCGCAGTCGGAAGCGGATCTGATCAGGGAGTGGTGGAAGCGCGGTGGCTATGCCGCGGAAGCGGTATCGGTGCTACGAAGAAAGCGTGCACTGCTCGAAATCGCCAAGAAGAGCGCCAGCCGGTCGGGCCTGAACGTCCCGCTTTCAATGCTGACGCCGGATACCGTTGCCTGCCTGCACGAGCTGATCGACGACGGGATTCTTCAGGCGGTCGACGACGATCGATACCGATTCGCGCACGACATCTACTTCGAGTGGTCGTTCTATCAGGCTCTCAAGGATCGGGAAGACGACTGGATCACGGGATTGACCGAAGTGGGCGAGCCCCCGGCGCTCGGTCGCGTCGTGGAACTGCTCGCCCAGTCAAAGTTTGCCGCCGGCGACTGGGCTACCGGCCTGGAAGCCCTGGAAGCCTCCCGGCTAAGGACGCAATGGCGGCGGGCGTGGCTGATCGGGCCGCTGACGTCGGCGGATTTCGAAGATCACCAGGACGCATTCGAGTCGGTCGTATCGGCCGACGGATATAGACGACTGAGCCAACTTTTAGTGTGGTTCCAGGCCGAGCGGACAACACCGAACTCACTCGTGTTGGAGGGCGCCAGCTTGGGCTTGTCCACCCCCGAGAGAATCCAACTTGCGGATCGTCTCGGTTGGCCTTCCGACCCCCAGGCATGGCGTCGCCTCATCGACTGGACGCTTGATCGGGAGGAGCGTTTTCCCGCGGCGCTGATTTCCAATGTTGTTTCGATCCTCGAGGTCTGGCAGAACGCAACCTCGATGCACGCGAATCCGGTTTCGCAACGCATCGTCGACAAGGCGCTGGAATGGCTGATCGATATCGAGAGCCGCCGGCATACGAAAGGTCTGCCGCGCGATCTCGGTCGCTGGAAGGAGGGGTCGAACTGGGAGACACTCGACCCGCTCGAATCCTCGCTTCGGGCATTGCTGCTCAACGCCACCCTCGCCTATCCGGCAAAGGTGGCGCAATACCTGAAGCATCTTGGCGAATCCGAAGGCTGTCGCCGGCAGGCCATCTCCGATGTGCTCGCCTACTCAGCCGTACTCACGCGCACGATTCCGGACGATCTGGTGGGGCTGTTCGGCAGCGAAGTGCTCACATTGCTCCCGGAAGACCAACTCCTGGAATGGGAACGGGAAGCGGAAGAGCGATTGCAGGAAATGGAGCGCGTCCGCGCGTTGCCGGAGGCCGAGCGCAACAGGTTCGAGCGATTCCTGAGTCCGGTGCACATACCGTCGAGCCTCGACGATCACCACTGGCGGGAACTCTCCATCGACGAACCGCATGGAATCTACTTCCCGGCCTCGCCGTTGCGTGAGCCGTTCGCGGCGCTGTTCGAGCATTCTCCGAGCAACGGGCTTGCCCTGGTCAGGACGGTATCCAACCACGCCACTGCCGCCTGGCGGCAACTGCATCGACACTCCGACGAACGGCGCGGGACACCCCTGCCGTTGGAACTGGAGTTTCCCTGGGGCCGGCAGACCTTCTGGGGAGACCACATGCAGTACGAGTGGTTCCGAGGGCGGAACGGCAACTATCTGCTTTCATCGGCATTGATGGCGCTCGAGCGATGGGCGTTCGATGAGATCTCGAAGGAACGCCCGGTCGACGAGGTTGTCCGTGACGTCGTGGAAGGGCACGAAAACTGGGGCGTGCTGGGAATCGCCACGGCGCTGTATCTGGAAACGCAACACGTGTCCCCAGTCAGCTTGGCTCTCGTCGGATCTCAGCGTCTGTGGAAAGTGGACGTGATCCGCCAGTTGCATGACATGGTCGACAGTTCCAACCTGACCGGATTTGGAGGCTTGCTGGGGAACAAGACATCCGACTTCCGACATCTGGAAGCGGTTAGGACGAGCAACCAGCGCCGCTGTCGCGCAGGGAGCCTGCGCCAGCTTGCCTTCCTGCACGTCTTCGCCGAGGACGAGGCCATCCGTACGGCCGCAAGCGCTGCGATCACGCGCTTTCCCGAGCACTTGCCTTTCACATATGAGGAGGAGGCGCAGGATACGGATCATGTCGCGGATCTGCGCACAACGGCGGAAGTCTGGGCCGAACTCGCCAAACAGGAGAACTACCGGGTCAGCCCCGTGGAGGGCGACGAGTCCCAGATCCTGATCGAACTCGACAATCCGCGTGCGCAAGCGCCGGATGTCCAGGCATCGCTCGCGCGCGCCGCTGCTGACATGCAACCCAACAGCCTCTGGATATGGGCTTCCAGATACTTCGAGACCGGCCATCCTCCGGAAGGTTTCACGATCGAGGGCGCCGTCCAGACGGCACAGGCAATTGATCATGCGGAACTGTTCAACGCACAGGCGGATCCCGATCTGACGCTGGACGTGACCAAGGGAGCAGTCTGTGCAGTCGCTGCCATCGTCAAATGCTTCGTGGACGAACCGGGTTCCGCACTGCGCGCCTGGGCGTCGGACGTGATTTCCCGCGCCAACAGAACGCCGGCAGCCAATCTGGACAGCTGGTCGTCGCGCACTGCGGCTCCTTGGCACCCGGGCATCTACATCGCCCACGCGGCGGCCGGAGACATTCGCCACGATCGTGATGTCGAGGCCGCCAAGTCGATGCTCTTCGAACTTTGCGGGCACCCGCTGGAAAGCGTCTCGATGGCCGCTTTCGCCAGCGCACTCTCATGCTGGAACGAAGACGATCGCTTCGCCTGGATCGTCGTCGAGCTCGCAGTCCGGTTGGCCGGAGGAACCCGGCACGACCACTCGATTCCGCAATCCGAACGCGCCGCGAATAGAACCGCCGAAGCCAGACAGGCAGTGTCCGATGCGCAGACCTCATACGAGCAGGGCCATGCCTATCCGGAGATATCGCTCCCTCCTGCGCCATGGGTGGAGACACCAGAGCACGATCGCGATGCCCCGCCCCGCGCCCGATCCTCGCCCACGGCGCAGCGGCGTTCCAATCGCTTCTGGAATGCCGACACCGCCGGCAGCATCCTGAAGCAGATTCCGATCGAATCTATCATCGGAAATCCGGATCGTCGCGCGCAGTACCTGCGCTTCATGGACGGACTGCTCGACTGGACGATTGAGTACCTCGATCCCCCATGGGCAAGGGACGCCAATGAAACAAGGAGGCGACGTGCCGATATTGGAAGCTGGGTCGCCGACTATGCTGGCATGATCGCCCGGCTTGCACCGCACCTACCTGCGGACGAGACGATATCCCGCTACTTGCAACGCATCTTCGCTCTCGACGACGAACTATGCGCGGCGTTCTTGAATCCGCTGGTTTCTCACCTGACAGCAATCGTGATGGACGAGGATGCCATGCCTGAGGATCTCGTCGTGATCTTACGGGCATGTACCGACCGTGTGCTTGCGGATCATGCATTCGATCCACGACGCCGTCGGGATTCTCTCTACGGATTGGATCTTCCCAATCTCGTGCGCAATCTGTTCTTCATCGGTATCGAGCAGGCCAATGGCGCGACCCGGTTTGCGAACGGCGAGTGGAAAGATATCGCCGCGATCCTGCCAATCGTCGACAAACTGATCCGCACTGCCGGATGGATACCCGAGGTCATGGCATGCTTCCTGAAGTTGTGCGAACGGGCGGAGGGCAGCTACCCCACCGAACTGTTTGCCGACCAAGTGTTGACGGTACTGCAGGGGCAGGATTTGCCTACATGGAGAAACACCATTCTGCCGGGCAGGATCGCAGGACTGGTGCAAGCAAATGCCGACAGGGACGCCCCGCTCGACCTGCCGGTTTCACGCAAGTTGCTACAGGTATTGGACTATCTGGTCGACATGGGAGACCGACGCAGCGCAGCACTTCAGATCAGCGATGCATTCCGGGATATCCGCCTTCCGGCGCGGGGCTGAATCTCCGCGGGAGGCTTTCCTACTACTACCGAGATCTCCGCCTCGCTTTAGCCCGCTTAGCCGACTTGGCTTCCACATCCATCGCCAGCGGCCCGATGTCTTGGCTGATCCTCCCGACGATGCTTGCCACCACCAATCTGTCGGCATTGGGCCACGTCGTCAGGAACGCCACCCCTGCGGTATGCAGCGAAATTGCGGTCATGTGTATGGGATCGACCATTCCGCTGTTGCTCGCGCCGGTCAAGTGCCCCTCCAACTCCGCTTCGGACATACCAAGAGACGCGAGAGGTGGTCGATATCCCGCGTGCACATTCTGCGAAGACCAGCGTACGCGAGGCCGCCAATGGTCAAGTCCCGTGTCGCGCTCGATGTCAACCAGGGTTACTTTTCCCTTCTCTTTGCCCAACGCCTCCCGCGCCCAGCCATAGTCCTCGCCGAGCCCCTTCCCCAGTCGCTCTTGCATCGCTGAGCAATCGCGCTCAGCCTGCTCTAGCTCCTGATCGCTGAACTTGCCCAGTCCTGACCTGTCGGCGTACTGGTTCATCTGATGCATCGCACTCTTTGCCTTGAAACTAAAGCTGGCGATGTACCTCTCCGCTGTTAGCTCGTCGTGGTGCGCAACAAAGAAGGCAATCACCGCCGTCTCATGGAGCGTTCGCCAGCGTGCCAGCGCGCCATCCGCGAACCCGCCCTCGATGAGGCATATGATCTCCCGCGCCAGTAGCAGAGATTTAACGCACAGGTTGTTCAGAGCTGCGAACGTACATGGATCGTCGCGATGCTCATCGTTCCATTCCACGACCAGGCTTTCGGCAGACTCCTCGATGACGCGGATCATCACTCTGAGCTGATCCAGCGGCAGCTTCCACCTGCGTTTGTTGCGATTCTCAAACCCGCGTGCATTTGCCTTTTCCTCCGCGAGCATTTCCTTTGAACGTGCTTGCAGCTCTGCGCCCAGGATTTGTGACATCTCCTCCAGCCAGCGCGGGTACTCACGTTCGACGACCTGCTCCAGCTGGTCATCGCTCAGACCTTTCCGCTTGGCCTGCTTGGCCAGCCCCTCGATGACCTTAACTAACTCTCGGTGCAGTGTATCCATGCTCCAACCCATCTGAAATCATGCAGCACAAGAAAATCAGAAGCGCATAGAAAGATCGTCGATATGCAGATGATCCACGATCACAGGCTTAGGCGAGCCATCACCAGGCGGGTAATTCGTAATGGCGGCGCACAACTTCCGAAAGACGCCCAAAGATCCGCACTACGGAAAATTCCAAACTGGCTACAAGAATGATCGATTTTATCTAATGTCCCGATCACAGACACGCGATCACATCCACTTTTTCACACGACAAATGAGGCTCCATTCAGACGACAGAAGCCTTGATATCCAAGCGCTGCCGAGAATCTATCAACTTAGTTGCATACCACTTCATCGGCCTTCTTGGATCGACGAATAGGATGCCAGGAAAATGGGCTTCAAACGCGTCGATCTCTTCGTTCGGGCAAAGACCAACAAACACATCACGTTCAGCGAACTCCACTCCTCCTTTGTGGTAAGGCTGACGCCATTCGCGCTCCCACCGAAAGTCCACACGGCCCACCGGCGCCGCCTGAGCGCCAAGTGGCCGGATCTTCTCACCAAAGACGGCAAAGAGCGGGAGTAGCTTCTCAGCAGTCCTGCCATTAGTCTCGGTAAGCCGGAAGAGTTCCTGTGCGACTGAGCTCTTATCGCCAGCTTCGTTATTCAAGTACAAAACCGGCGAAACCGCTTTCTTCGCAAGATTATTCTTTAGAAATACAAGCCCATAAGGCTCCAGATCGATGTTCCGATACTGCACCTCCAGCAGGCAGTGGATTTCATCCAGCGGCGTCTCGGTGAAGCACGTCGCCCCAAAGAAAGATTTTAGATCATCTTCCTCCATCTGGTTCGTGAAACCACCGAATCGTATGTCGCTGACAAGTGACGCCCCAGGTTTTACCTTGCGATCCCGGATGATCCGCTCAAGAACATCAGAAGCGGAGCTTTGTTGTGTCCGCTTCGTGAGATGAACAAGAAATGGTGAAATATCGCCCCGAAACAGAAGAATATCGTCAATACTTCGCATGACCACTTCTCCCCCGAATACTGTTCTCTAGCAGCAGGCCTGATGCGTGCGCAACATTTGCGCCAGTACGAGACTTGCTTGCGCATCGACTCCAGGTCAAGCCCGACACGGCGGCGGATCATTTGATATCACGTGCTAAACGTCCAATTGCGGTGTATGACGGCCCGCTCTTTCATGCCAGAACTTCTCAATCTTGGCCCTTTCGGCTTCCATGTGCGCTACAGGATCCCATTCCCCTCGGCGCCTTTCCGAGAATCCAGCCTGAGCGCGCAAACGCGCTGCCAGACGCGCTGCAGCAATACCAAGGTCCGCGTACTGGTACTGACGCTGCTCATAAAATTCTTCATAGTCCGGCGGCATCGCAGCGTACTCAGCAGCATCGGAAATAACGCCGTTGGCAACTTCAATGCGATATGGCAGGTCTAGAATTTCGTACATCAAACTGGTAGGCAACGATTTCCATTCGACATTCAACAATTCTGGCCGGAACTCCGGTGTTCGCGCTTGAATCTCGCGAGATCCTTCGCGGTTCGGCTGTCCTTGATACAGCCCATCGTCATTGACGACACGCAGGCATCCAGCGCTGAATCTCTCCAAGGCGCCTGAGACTACGACCGCCAAGTAGGCGACATCCTGCTTCTGCTTCTTTCGCTGCACCAAGTATTCCCGCACGTAGGTCAGCCCAGCGCCGACGATAACGCCGAGCAGGCCGAACGCAGCACTAATCCATTCGTTCACGATACGACTCCGATGCTAGCGTTGACGTCTCCCCTGAGCGCCAACCCTCATGTGCTGTTTGGCGTATAGACCCCTTTTTCGATCTTTCTCAGATGCTCACGCTTGTACGCCACGCCACATGCTTGGGCGAAGTCTCGCTTCCAGACCTCGTACGTCAGTTCTTTCGGAACTAAGTAACGACCGTAGAGCTCCCTGGCCATATCAGCCACCCTTATGTTCTTGCCGGGCGGAAGCAAATTGACGAGCGAATAGACGAAGCCCAATGCCGCATGGTACGCGATACGCCCGCCCGAGATCTGGTCGAATCCCACCAGATCACGAGTCAGATCACGCTCTGCGAGCGAAAGCGCTGCCCCAGCGGCAAGTGATAGAGGCAGGGACTTCCTCTCCACATCGCTCAGCGACTTCGGATTCTCCACGTTGACAAGACTGTCCAGCACCCTGATCTCGTCGATCATTCGGTCATCCGGACAGTCAGGCACCGTTTCCTCGTCCCTGCTGCAGATTGAGCACTGCCACACGTCATCGCTGGATAACGGGCTCAATCGCTGTGGCGTGACAATCGAGCACACGCCGCAAGCACGTAACCTATGGGGCATGCCTCCAGGGCCGTCCTCCACCGGGTTGCTCACTGGGGACCCGCGTTGGATTTCCCGCAATGAGGATTCATACCAGTAATAGATCGGCCATGGATAATGCGAAGCGATGTAGTCGATCCAATACAGCGATAGCTCGTTCTGCACTACAACAAGCCAAGCACCCCACTCCCTTAACCATCCGATCTCGACACTCTGCAAGTCAAACCACCGCGGTGATAGATCGGCACGAATGATCTCGCCCGTCTGGGCTTTCAATCGCGCATCACTGGCCTGCTCCACATTGCCCGGCTCGGCCATGACAGTTGCCTGAAACAGGCAGCGCGCACCCTTTACTCCGAGGAACTCTGCGTCATACAAAGCAATGCAGAGTGTTGTGGCGCGCGAGTACGCGCAAAAGAGCTCGGCATCGTCCATCTCTTCTGCACTGCATATGACGACGACGGGGGACTCCATCCCTCTAAAGCGGGAAAGCGTATGGCGTTGGGCAGCGGACTTCCCATCTCCCTCTAAGCGACCAAACTTGCTGAGCACGACGATATCGGAATCGGGTATGCCTTTCTCAGCGAGCATGACAAGCGTTTGGGACAGCGATTCAAGCATCCCGACGACCAGCACTTCCTTCAACGTATCCACTTCCAGCTCGCGGGGCATGTGAAGCTGATAGTCCGATTCCTTGACGGATTTCAACCGCTGGTAGACAGCCTTCGGAGAGCGAAGAACAGTAGTGAGGGCAAACGGCTTGGCAACCCCCACTAGCTCGCATAACCTGGGCAAGGAAACCCGACCTTGTTCAAACGCGAATACCTGCGTTTCGTCACAGAAGGCCAGCATTTGGCCTTCGGAATGCCAGCCGCACAGCCACTCGAGCCATTCCGCCCTGAATGTCTGCGCTTCGTCTATCAGCACCGCGTCGAACGGCTGGATTTTGCCTCGCGAGACCGCGTTCCGGATATCCTCCAGGCACCCATCCTCAAGCCAGCTCGTGTCTGTCTCTCCGCCATCCTGCCGGGATCGTGCGGCCGTGGATGCGCACAGCGAATGCCAGGTTCCCACTTTCAGCAGCTTGTTGCTCCCGATCTGGTTCCGGATGTATTGGGCTAGAAGTGTGTTGAACGTCAAGACTAGTACCCGCTTGCCTTCATCGAGCAAGCGCCTGGCGCTCTCGATCAGGATCAGCGTCTTGCCAGTTCCTGGCCAACCCGTTATCACTTTCCTGTTGCCCATGATCGCATCGTCGACAACAGCAGACTGCTCAGGGGTCAAACGCAGCCATACCTGTTCATCCCAGACAACACGAGCCGCCCAGGAGGGAGTTCCATCGAACGACGGGCATATCGTATTGATCAGTGCCTTCCTGCGCTCTTCTCCCAACGGCGGATTGGCAAGGGCGGTCTTCCAGTAGGTCATGATCTCTACGATCCGCTGCCCGATACCCGGCAGGTTCGCCCTGTCGATCACGATTGATTCGGGCGGATCGACGGTGACATCCGTCAAGGCGAGGCTGGCGATCTGGCCGTTGAAGTCGCTATCGGGAAATATCAGCGCATAGCCGATCTTCAGCCGCAAACCGGGCTTCACGCCCAACCACCTCGCCAAGCCGTGCGTACTTGTCCGAACCTGCTCCACTGCCCGGGTGGTGGCTCCAGAGGTGACGTGCACGAAGGCCAGACCCTGCACCTTGTGCGCACCGCCTTTCACCTCAACCGCCAGCACACCCAGGCTCGGATGGACGATCAGGAAGTCGATTTCCCCGGTCACCGCCTTGACCCCGGCAATCTCGCGGACAGCCGCACTGAGCCATGGGAGACTGTGTATTACCGTGAATCCATCTTCCAACTGATCCTGTAGAAGATGATAGACGAGCTGCTCTGCCCGGCTGTCTGTAGGAGCCGGCCCACAATTTGGAATCATGATCGCCAAATCAGATTCTCCAATGCATCCCTCTGCGCTTCAGCTTCCGACGTCGATGGCTCCATATGCCGCCGCGAAGCGATGCCTGACTACTTCACTCGATACCTAAGTCGTCCCGCTGACACTTCCTCGGCTGGCGAAAGTGGAATGCAACGATCCGAGCTTAGGGAAACACCAGTTGGTAGCTACGCAAATCCTCCTGGAACGCATTACAGCGCACCAATGACTCCCGCAGGCCCGCTCTCTGTTGCGCGTAATCGAATGCACCCGACCATCGCTGAATCCGGATCATCGCCGCGACCAGTGGTTCGGCGTCGCGATTGTGGCTGAGCGCCTTGAGCGGCGACAGGTAGTCTTCGCGATAGATCGTCGGGATGATGATCCGGCTTTGTTGCTCCGCGCTCAGCACGCAATTCATGGCCAGGCGTGCAGTTCGACCATTGCCGTCAAGAAACGGATGCACCTCGGCGACCACGAGCATCGTCATCACCGCCCGCGCCAGCGGATGAGCCAACGCCTGGATGCGCTCGAAGCCCTCCCGCAATGTCCCCGGCACCAGCTCCGGCATCACGAAGAACGTGTTCCCGGCCTGGTTGGGCCGATCCTTCCACTCGCCCGGCCGTTTGTCGGGACGCCGCTGCATGACCAAGGCGTTGACATTGCGCAGCCAATGCAGGAAGTCCTCTGCTGTCAGCGGTGGCTCGTCGCGCCAGGGGCGCGTCACCGCGGCGTTGAAGGTGCCCAGCACGTCGTGGGAGTCCTCGCTGCGGTTCTCGATGATCTGGCCGTGGAAGACGATGTCTTCGGCCTCTTCCACCGTGAACGTCGTGCCTTCGATGTAGTTGGAGAAGTAGGCTTCGAAGAACGCGAAGTTCTCGCGCGCCGTCCCCGTCGGCGCTGGATCGGGAACATCCGGCAGCGCGCCGGCGTTGAGTGCAGCGAACAGCGCATCGAAGATTTCTAGCCTGAGCGGGTCATACGGCCTTCCGGCCGCTCGCGCCAGCGCCTGCCTCGCCGTCAGTTTCCTTGCCTCCTGGGTACCGAGCAGCGCACCGATCAACCCGTCCAGACGTTTGAACTGCGCCCGATATCCCAGCGTCTCCGCGATGCCGCGCGCTTGGTCGCGCAACTGATCGAGTCGGTGTTCGCCGCCGATCATCAGCACGCGATCTAGCGACTCCTCGACCGCCTGCTGCGGCAACACCCGGTCTGACCAGCCGCGACCGCGGGTCAGATTTTCCAGATGACGGCGCGGATCGCTGGACAGGTACAGTGCGCCGTAAGGGACATCATTGGCGGGAACATCCAGACGTGGTCCCGGCCCCGGCACGACGTGTACGGTCAGGCCCGGCAACTCCAGATCCCGCCGCGTCTTGCCCCGCGTGATCACCAGACTATTCTGGCGTGGCCTGCCGTCGAACGCGGATCGGTGCGAGATCACGCCGCCGGGCAGCAGGTGACCGACGATCGCCTGCCAGTGGCGCAGCACGACCGCTTCCGGCGGGCTGTCCAGATTCGAGGTGTAGATGCCGGCATACAATCTGCGCAGCCGTCCCGCCGCGGCGAGACGCCGGACGCGCCGGGCGGCGGCGTGATTGGTGTCGTCCGGGATCAGGAGTTCCGGCAGGGCGTCCAGATTCTGAGGCATTGGATGCTTCGGACCGCGGGAAATGTCCGTATCATAGCCTATATCTTGGCCTATTTGTCCGAAAATTGACGAATTTAGCACCAAGACCGTCAACTGCCGCTTCGCCAGAATGATGAGTTCCTCTCACGCGGAGCGACGCCGATCAGCGCGCTGTACCGGTCACCATGCTCCCGATCCAACACGATCTCGCCGCACGCCGGGCAGTAGTCGTGTCCTGCACACGTCCTGCAATCAGACTTGCCCGCTTTGTGAGGTAGGGGTCAAGATCTGTCTCTATCTTCGCTGGCACGCTAGGCTGCCTCTCCCGGGGAATCTAATTGGGGCGCGGATGGGCAAGCTAGTGCCAGCCATCATGGTCGAACCTTGGAAGACGGCCAGAAAGCTTGAGTTCTCGAGCACTGAGCAGTTGGAGGCTTGGGCAAACGATGAGGCTGCCGCGTGGGATATGCCTGTGGGCAAGAACCCGCAACTTAAGCAAATCGTTGAAGCCCAAAAGAGCACGTTTAGCGGCTTGGCAGAGCGCGCGCGGCGGCTGGGCCAACAACTTGGGGCGGATGATCAAAACTCGGAAGCTATTCAAGCTGCGAGGAATGACTTCCACAACTCGACTAATGCGCACCTTGAATCCGTCAGGTTAGGCGGCGTTCTTACTAGCGACCATCGGCTATATCCGGACATCCGATCTCTTGCTGAAGTAGACAAGGACGCAGCCGCACTTTTGCTAGCCGCATCGCTAGGGAAAGATAGCAGGGTCGTCTCACAACTGTTCCCAGCGAATCTTCCAACATTGAAGCTCGTCGTTCGAGCCGGCTTAACTCGCCATGCCGGACTCGGCGATATGAAGGCCTCGCTCGACAGCCACATCCGCTCGCTAGCTACCGTCAAGAACAGGGGGGATGAGGCAGCGAAATCAGTTGAGGATTTTTTTGCGCAATGGATCAAAAAAAGGGATGATGATGACGAAGAACAGCAGAATGGAAAGCGTGAGCGCGCACTGGAATGGGCTGACAAGCTAACCGCTATCGATGATGAGTGGAAGGCTCGAATCAAGGTCTATGACGAACAGATGGCTCTCGCCGCTCCGACAACATACTGGTCTACACGAGTGACCAGGTCGGCTATTAGCGCGGCTATTTACGGCGCAGCATTTATCGGGCTTGTTGTTGCCGGAATGTACTTCTTCATTACCGATGCGATCCCATACCTAAAGGAGGTTGTTGCGCCTGGGGCGTCAGTAATAACCGCGATCCTGCCAGTTCTTGTCCCAACTTTCGTTGGCATATGGTTTCTCAGGATCATCAGTCGCCAACTGTCAGAAAGTCTTCAGTTGATGAAGGATGCTGGCGAGCGTGTGGTTATGGTCAAGACATTTCTCGCTTTGATGAATGACGAGATTCGCGGCAAGGCACTCGTTACAGACGACGACAGACTACTAATCCTGCACTCGCTATTTCGTCCCTCTAGCGTTTCGGCAACTGACGATGCGCCCCCGGTTCATTGGTTTGACATTCTCTCCAAGAAATTTGGAGGATCCAAGCCGTGATGTCGAGAAGATTTTGGAGCCAGTTCCCAGCAGAACCGCCCTAGCTGCTGGACTTAAAAGTCGCAGGTTCAAATCCTATCGCCCGCGACACAGTCGTTGAGCCTTTCCATCAGTGCCCGGATGTCTTCGGCCCGCCATGCCGTGATGCGCGGCCCAAGCCCGCGAACCGGATGCGGGAACCTTCCTGACTTCACGCCCGCCCACCAGGTGTAACGCGCCACGGGAATCAGTGGCGGGACGGCCTCGGCCTTCGGCGTCGCCGGCTTGCCGAGGATTTGCGTCAAGCGCACGTCGCCGTTTCGGGGAGCTGCACCATCTGTCCATGCGATCCTATGACCAACGAGAACATCTTCCATCGGCCAAGACGTTCGAGGAAGTCCGTTGTGCGTTGGCCAACACATGACAGCAAAGACTCGCTTATTCGCGATGTCATGCGCCGCAATTCGCCGCGACTGCCCTACTTGCGCATATAGTCGTTGTTGGAGCTAAATGTGGGGTGAACGGCGTACGCAACCGTATGAAAAAATGCATGCCCCGCAGTGCGAGGGAATTTACTTCGACCTTGGTGGGGTAACGATTGGGGTAACGGCTCTCGCCCCTCGGAAAAAACGCTTCGACGGCACGTACTTAGGTGCCGATTCGAGTGTCGCCACCTCCACCATTCATCCTTCCAAGCGGTTCCAAGGAAGTACAGAGAACCCGCGGACTCCGCGGGTTTTTTTTGCTTTTCGTCCACGAGATTCCAGTTGGATCCAGTGGAATCTAAGGCTGATTGTCGGTAACCCTGTCGGTAAGCGGGCGCCAGGCCCGGGCAGTTGCCGCAGGGAGTTACCGCCATCCGCAAGGCCAAGCCCGGCGATAAGCCGGTCAAGATCGCCGGTGAAGGCGGCCTCTATCTGCTGCTATGACCTGACGGCGCACGATGGTGGCGCTGGGACTACCGGCGTCCCCACACCGGCAAGCGCAACACGCTGAGCCTCGGGACCTATCCCGCCACCGGCCTTGCGGACGCGCGTGACAAGCGCGACGCGGCACGCAAGCTGCTAGCTGCCGGCGTCGATCCGGGCGAACACCGCAACGCGGAGAAGGCGGCCGGACAGGAGCGAGCAGCCAGCAGCTTCGAGGTCATCGCCCGTGAATAGCTGAAGAAGCAGTCCTGGGCACCCAGCTACGACTGCGCTATATCCAGCCCAGCAAACCGAACCAGAACGCCTACATCGAACGCTTCAACAAGACCTACCGCACCGAAGTGCTCGACGCGCACCTGTTCGAGGACTTGGATCAGGTCCGGGAGATCACCGACACTTGGCTGCAACGCTACAACGATGAACGCCCGCACGAGCCGCTCGACAACCTGCCACCGAGCGTCTATCGCCAGCAATGCCAGGGGGAAACCTCTCTTTGAATGCGCTACTTGACGGTAAGGCTAAGGACTGCCATACGCACAAAAAGCCCCACTTCCCCTCCTGAACAGCATGCACAAACCGCCTTCGCCTTCGCAGATATACTACCGAAGCCCATATGGGCCAAGCGGAAGGGATCAACCATGAAATTGGCAACCATCCTGCTCATGATTGCAGGCCTGATGTGTTTTACCGCCTCTAATGATGCTCACGCCCAACATTTTCAAGTTCGAATAAAGAATCTTCAGCAAGCTGCATACAATATATCTTGCAAGGAAGCGACCGGGCGCACGAACTGGTACAGCACTGGCACGCTTACAACCACGACCGATTCTCGCTGGCAGTGTGCCAACTCTGCAGATTGCGAAGCCAATATCTGGCGTCTAAGATTTCATCGTAACTCTGCCAACTCAGCAGAAGGCGGACGATGTGAGACCGGCTATACTTCGACCTTGACTGGAGACGGGATATTCACCGCTCGTCTCTACATTCACTCCAATGTTTTACAATCAGATGGCGTGTTCACCATCGCCATTATGCCTCCGGTGTTCACCACTGAAGAAGAGCTCGACCTGCTGGTCATTAACGTCCGGGAAGGTGAGGTTGTCTCGGGGACACCTTTTAACGGCCTGTCTATCCCAATCAACCAGATCAGCCAGAGATGGCTGAATGTCCAGATGACAAAGTTCGGACAATCCTGCTACGTACAGATAACTCCTGATGCGAGCAGCACCCCAATTGTAAGTGGCGGTCCAAATTATTGTAATTTTAATCCTGATCAGAACCGAATCGTGATCAATTCACGCGCTCGAAATGGCGGAAGCTATAAAGATTCTTTTGTTACGATTTCCAGGGTCAGCTGGGAAGCCCTATAATCTAGTCCTTCATCGACGAGCACATCTGTGACCGGACGTCTCCTCGACACAGCTGGTCGCCAATAACAACTTTGTTGAGTGCGCGCTCCCTGCGTCATGCTCGAAGACAACATGATATAGGTCAAATTGTAGATCGACGCACGAATCATCCAGCAGATCAAGGCGAGGGGGACAAGGTGGCATAGCTGGATAACTTCTGCGGCACTGGAGCAGGCGTTGATCACCCGCTTCGGAACCCTCGGGCAGTTGCAAATGCCCTTCCTGCTGCGCTCGGACAATGGCTTGGTGTTCACCAGCCGCGACTATATGCGCCTAGTTGTGTAAATCCAGCACGTTGTTCAGCGTAATGCGTGAGATGGGTGGCTTGTAGCCGAGGCTGGCGTGAGGCCGATGCCAGTTGTAGTGATGCAGCCAGCCGTGGAAGGCGTTGGCGCGTTGTTCGGAGCTGGTATAGGAGCGCGCATAGGCCCATTCGCGCAGGCTGGTCTGGACCAGTCGCTCGGCCTTGCCATTGGTGCGCGGGGTGTAGGGTCGCGTGCGCAGATGACGCATG